>CAYJEI010000029.1:0-3310 GCA_964369155.1 uncultured Muribaculaceae bacterium
TGAATCAACCAGTTGAATCGATGCAAACACCACCAGTGAACCAAAATGAGATTCCAAGCATGATGAATCAACCAGTTGAATCAATGCAAACGCCACCAATAAACGAAAATGAGATTCCGAGCATGGTGAATCAACCAGTTAAATCAATGCAAATACCACCAGTGAAGCAAAATAAGATTTTGTCCAAAAAAAACATATTAAAAAAAAGCATTATTATAAAAACTATTGTTATTATAATAATAGTTTTTATTCTACTAGTTTGTTACTATCTAATAGTAGATCAAAATAAATTAGGTTTTTTTGACCAAGAGTTTAGCAAAACAGGATATGAAACCAATAAACCTATTTTAATAAATTATTATGATTCAAATTATTATGGTTATATAACTTCTGAAGGTGAAGTAATTAAAGAACAACAATATATATATGCAACAGAATTTTATGGAGAGTATGCTGCAGTACAAACTACTGAAGAAGACAAAGTTGCGTTAATAAATACAAAAGGTGAAATTTTAAAAGAAAGCATTACAGAAATCAAAACTGATACTACTTTTATTCCACTATATGGCTATGATAGCTTTGTATTTGATGGTATTTTATATGATTTTGAATTAAATCCTATTTTGGAAGATAATATTATGATAGATGATTATTTAGAAAGAGAATATTTAACATTTAGTACCTTTGGTGAAAATATTAAAGGTATTGTAGATGCAACAGGAAAAATTATATATAAAATAAACACAACATCTTTTGAAAATGTAGAAAACTATTCATATCAATTATATACAAATTATTATATGTTTAATAAAGGAAAAGATAGTGTAATTGTTAATATAACTAACGGAAAAGAAATATTAAATATTGAAGATGGCGGTAAATATTGGTGGGATCATAATTATGGAAATATATTTTTGGGTGAAGATTATGATCAATATAAATCTATTGTTATCATGGATGATAAAGTTATATTTAATTCCGAAGATGCGATACTAAGTATTAAAATATTGGACTATGGTGATAAAATTATAGATATTACGTATGACCCAAAATATACAGATTTCTTAGAATTAGGCAAAACAAATTACTATAATAGCAGTAGTCAAACATACCTTGAATACTATGGAAGCTACGAATCAGAACTTCAATATTCATTAGCGCATGAAAAAATATATAATTATAATATAATAGAGAATATGAATAACAATATTGATATTATAAAAAATAATGAAATATACTACAGTTTTGACTATGAAGATTATTATTTTTTTCCTCAGCAAATACATAATTACATTAAGACCGAAACAGGGATGGAATTAATTTTATTAGAGGATAGAAACGATAAATTAATCACTACTAGTTATATTCTATTTGATTTGGTTGAAAAAAAGATTGTAAAAAAATTTGAAGATGATACAAAAATTCATATAGAAAAAAGAATGGATTTGAATTTTAATTCTCCATTTATTGCAGTAAAATATAGTGACAATACATTTGAAGTTTATAATATAATTACAAATAAATCAGTAAAATACACAGAAGGCACAGGAATTTCACTTCTTACAAATTCATATACAGTAAATTTTGATACAGGTGATAGTTATGTAAAGGAATATTATAACAACAATTTTGAAAAAATTTACAAAGTTACAGAGAAAAAATATTAATGAAATACCATAATAATATACTATTATAGTATTTCTTAAATTACAAAGGTATAAAATGATAGATATAAATAAAGCAATAAAAACTTTTAATAATTACATAAAAAGCTATGATATGAATGATTTAAAAACAAAATGGAAGGTAATACATACATTTAGAGTAGTCGAAGTATGTGAGATACTTGCACAAAAGTTAAATTTAAATGAAGAACAAACTGAACTAATTAAATTAATAGGTTTACTTCATGACATTGGAAGATTTGAGGAAGCTAAGATATTAAAAGATTTTAATTCAAATCAATTTGATCATGGGAAATATGCGATAACATTATTATTTGAAAATAATATGATAAGAGATTTTATTGAAACAGACAAGTATGATGAAATAATAAAATTTGCAGTTGCAAATCATAACCAATATGCCATTGAGGATACAAAAGATGAAGAAAAATTATTTTTTGCTAAATTAATTAGAGATGCAGATAAATTAGATATAATAAGAAATAAAGTAGAGGCTCCATTATTAATATCTTCTAATAAATATATAAGAGAAGATATGGAAGTTAGTACAATTAGTAAAGAAGTACATGAATTATTTTTTGAGAAAAAAACTATAGTCAGTGGATTAAATAAAACTTTATTAGATGATTGGGTTAGAATAATGGCATTCATCTATGATATAAACTTTGATATTAGTTTTGAAATTTTATACGAAAAAAATTATTTCGAAGCTTTAATAGATAAAATAGATTATAAAAATATTGATACTAAGAAACAAATGGGATTAATGAAAGACTATGGAAATAAATATATTAGGAGTAAAATAAAATTATAAAATATATCCTTGTTAAAGCAAAGTATTTATGATAACATATACTAAATATTAAGGAGATTCTTATGATTAGATGTACTGATGAAGAAGATAGTCATTATCAAAATGAGTTACTAAAAATAATGGTTCACATGAAAAACCACAAAAATACTCTAGATAACTATTTAGCTAATGCAAAATTTAAAGAAAAATTTCTGAATATTTGGTCAAAAATATCAGATGCTGTATATAAAAATTTTGAAAATCAACTCGAAGTTAATAGACTATTTATATTTGAAAATGAAGATTACTTTTATTTTAATATATGTGTAGAAGCTTATTGGGATAATGAAGAAGATAGTTATTATACTGAGGATATCATAGCATATTTTTCTGAAATAATAATATCTAAAAATTTAAAAGTAATTTATTTTATAGATGATAAACAATATGTAGAAAAATGGTGTTTGAGTGATGATAAAAAAGTAATTTTTGAAAAATTCGCTTGCGATATATTAATCCCATCTGGAAAAAATGATTCTGAAATCATAAATAAAATAGTAAATGATTTAAATAAAAAAAGTAAATTAGATAATCTTACGAATTATGAAAAAGCCGTATCAGTATATGAATTTTGGTCTTTATTAAATAAATTAAAAGAAGTTATAAGAACTGGATGGCTTAGATCAAATATAGACAAAAAAAGGTTAGAGAGCATAGCAGAACATGTTTATAGCACTAATAATTTAGCGATTGCAATGGCAGCTCAGTTCGGATATACAATAGATTTATACAAAGTAGTATTTATGATAGCTATACACGAAATAGGAGAAGC
>CAYJEI010000029.1:3320-10170 GCA_964369155.1 uncultured Muribaculaceae bacterium
AAATGAGCAAAACTATGATAAAAAACAAAGAGAAGCAGTTATAAATATTATAAATCCTTTAATATCTAAAGAAAAGATTTTAGATTTATATGATGAATTTAAAGATAAAAATACTCCAGAGGCAATATTTGCATTTCAATGTGATAAAGTAGATCGTGACCTTCAATGTTCATATTATCATATGTATGCTACTGATAATGAATGGGCTAAATCTTGGATATGTGAAGATATAAAAAAATATAATTATGATAATAATTTTAAATCAGTAGCTAATGTCGCCTTAGAAAAAATTAGAGATAACAAGGAGAAAAAGAGATGAAAAGAGTAGAAAGAAAAAGATGGTTATTATTCGGATTGCCATTTACATTTACAACATATGAACTTACAGACGAAGTATTAACAATCAAAGAAGGATTTTTAAATCGAAGAGAAAATTCTTGTTATATGTACAAAATAACTGATGTAGTATTAAATAGATCATTATTTGAAAGAATTTTTAAACTAGGAACAGTAATATGTCATACAAGTGATGTAACACATGCAAAAATAACATTAAAACATATTAAAAACTCTCTGGATGTAAAAGAAGAGTTATTGAAAATTACAGAAGAACACAGAATTAAAAGAAGAACAATTAATATGCAAAATATAAATGCTGATGCTTTAGATATGGATATTGATTAGAAAAATATAAAATGGTAAAATTAAATTATCATTTTTTTTACTTGAATTTTTCAGAAAGGGTACTCTAGATGAATATAATTAATAATATTGAAATAGAAAGTAATAATTCAATAATTTTTCGAAATAATAATGCCTTTTTAAGGTTTTATGAATCTGGCAATGGTGATATATACCTAAGTGCAATAACGAATAATAATGATTATGATTTTTATCTATCTGATGAATTATTGAATTTTAATATAGTTAATAATATTGTTGACTCGCTATCTGAAATAAAAAATAATAGACAAATAAATCTTCATCAAAGAAAAGAATGCAAATTTAATTTATTTGAAGATGGAATATTCAATTGGAAAAGTGATGAGTGGAATATTGAAAAAAGTTTTAATACAATGCAAATTAAACAATGTAATACTGGAATTATTTTAAGTATAAATAAAAATATTGAAGATAAAGAAAATGTGTATTGGGGAACAATAGCATTTAATACTAACAGAGGTCATAATAAGTTAGTATCGTGTGTATTTTCGCGGCTATTAAGAAAAATATGCAACAATAATACAAAAAATAAATAAGGTTATCTATTGTACTATTCTAAAAAATTTAATATAATAAACTTAAAGATATAATAGTGAGGTAAAAGTGAATACAATAAATATTTATGAAAATAAAACTATAATTAATAAAGTAATAAATAATTTAAATGATTTATTAGCTTTAATAGAAAATGGAAATATTTTTGAAATAAAAGATGAATATAATATTAGTGATTATCCACAAAATTTCTATGAAGAAATCGCTTATAAAAATAAATTTAATATAATATATACAACTGAAAAAAATCCAGTTATTATTTTTAATTCATCAATTATGAGTCCGAACTACATAAACAGAAAATTTTATAATATAAATAAAGAAAAAATATTAGCAGCATTAAAAAAACAAATGAAAAATGCAAGTCAAGTCACATTAACAAAAGATACTTATGATGAATTATTTTTTTTAGAATTATTAAAACAAGATAAAACTATTATGTTAAAAAATATTGATTTATCAGAAAATGCTCTAGAAAAGATAAAAAATTCATATAAAAAAGTTACACTTATTAATGGAAATAGAAGAGAAATTTTATCACATAAATATTTAATAGAACTATACACAATAGATGATTTAAAAAAAGATTTAATATACATAGGTAAAAAAACAACTGAAAACGAAAGAGAAATCAATAATATAAAACTTATAGGAACAAATACAGTTATAAATATAAGAAATGAAATAAACTCATATGATGAAAAAGATATTTTAAATTATTATGATTCTATACTAATTATCTTAGATAAGTTAAAAAAAGAAAATAAGAATAACAAAGTTGTATTTACCATACACAATAAATCAATTTTTGATAAATATTATTGGGATAAATTCAAAATTTATAATAACATAGAATTTAAATATGAACAGGAGACTTTTAGTAAAAATAGCTATGATGAAATAAACAATCAATTAGATAGTATGCTAGAAAAAATAAAACAAACAAATTTATCTCCATATGAAAAGTATATCAGTGTATATAATATAGCTAAAAAATTTAAAAAGTACAAAGAATCACCTATAGCATCTTTTGAATCAAGAAAGTTAAGTAGTATTTTAAATAATGATTACTGTGTATGTGTAGGATTTAGTAACCTTCTATTAGAATTATTAAGAAAGGTAAATATTGAAGCATTACATTATGGAACTACATTATATGAAATCAATAATAAAAATGAAAATAATATACTGGGTCATGCTCGTATAATGGTGCATATAAAAGATGAAAAATACAATTTAGATGGAATATATATGGCAGATCCCACATTTGATAATGATTTAGAAAATGATAAATATACCCATGCTCATTTTACAATGGAAGAATCTAAAAAATCATATTTATATACTGGTATAAATATGTATGATTATTTATTTGACTGTACTACATTTGATGAATTTAACACAAAAATAAATCATTTTTTAAAGTTGGAAATAAAAAACAAAAAAACTCTAGCTAAAGCCTTTGAAACTGTAACTAAATTCATGATGGAAACTCTGTTAAGTATAGACATTGAATTATATAAAGATATTTTGCCGCTATTTAATAAAACACTAGAAGAAAAGAGTGAAAAAAATTATGGTGAATTTATAACTGTCTTTGGTAATAATATTTTAAATAAAACTAATAATAAAATATCTGAAAAAACATTAACTAAAGCAATACTATCAATTAAAAAAATTGATTTAGAAAAATTTCATAATGAGTATACAAGAAATTATGAGTTAATGTTTCCTTATCAAGAAAGCACCAGTGTTTCTAAAAAAAATTAAGAAAGGTATTTTTCTATAAATATTAAGTAAAACAGGCTAAGAAGCTTGTTTTTATATACATTAAATGTTATACTTTGTAAGTTAAGTGGACAAAATATAACTAAACTAAAAAACTATAGTTAAAGGAGGAAATATGTTTAAACTTGAATCAAAATATAAACCAAGTGGAGATCAACCTACAGCTATCAAAGAATTAGTTGAAGGAATAAAAAATGGAGATACTCATCAAGTGCTTCTTGGTGCAACTGGTACTGGTAAAACTTTTACTATGGCCAATATTATTAAAGAAACTGGAAGGCCGGCTTTAATACTTGCTCACAATAAAACTTTAGCAGGGCAACTCTATTCTGAATTTAAAGAATTATTTCCTGAAAGCCATGTGACATTTTTTATATCTTATTATGATTATTATCAACCAGAAGCATATGTACCATCTAGTGACACCTATATTGAAAAAGATTCATCAATTAATGATGAAATAGATGAAATGAGACATGCTGCAACAAGTGACTTAATTAATTATAAGGATGTAATTGTAGTTGCATCAGTTTCTTGTATATATGGTATAGGTGAAAAAGAAGAATATGCTAAAGGAATGCTTTGTCTTAGTATAGGTGAAAAAGTATCAAGGAACTTTATTATAAATAAGCTTATTGATATGACTTATGAACGTAATGATTTAGATTTTCATAGAGGGACATTTAGAGTACGTGGAGATCAAATAGATATAATTCCAGTAAATGAAAAGGCTAGTGCGATAAGGGTTATTTTAGATGATGAAATAGTAGATGAAATATATACCTTTGACCCTCTTACAGGAGCTATTGTTACAAGAAAGAAAACTATTGCAGTTTCTCCTGCATCGCATTTTGTAACTAGTCCAGAAAAAATGGAAATTGCAGTTAAGAGAATAGAAAAAGAGTTAGAAGAAAGATTAAAGTTTTTTGAAGAAAATGGTAAACTTTTAGAAGCACAAAGAATAAAAGAAAGAACAAATTATGATTTAGAAATGCTTAAAGAAACTGGTTTTTGCAGTGGTGTTGAAAATTACTCAAGACATCTTGCATTAAGAGAAGAAGGAGAAACGCCATCAACACTGATGCATTTTTTTCCAAAAGACTTTGTTGTATATATAGATGAGTCACATGTAACACTTCCCCAAGTAAGAGCCATGTATAATGGAGATAGACAAAGAAAACAAATATTAGTAGATTATGGTTTTAGACTTCCAAGTGCACTTGATAATAGACCGCTTAAATTTGAAGAATTTGAAAAAGTAGCAAACCAAGTTGTTTACGTATCTGCAACGCCAGGAGATTATGAACTTGAAAAAACTGGTGGTGTAGTAGCAGAACAAATAATAAGACCCACTGGACTTTTAGATCCAACTATTGAAATTAGAAAAACAGAAGGTCAAATAGATGATATTGTAAACGAAATAAATAATTGTAAAGAAAAAAATCAACGTGTTTTAATTACAACTCTAACTATTAGAATGAGTGAAGAACTTACAAATTACTTAAAGGGAATGAATATAAAAGTAGCATATCTTCACAGTGAAATTAAATCACTTGAAAGATTAAAAATAATAAAGGATTTACGAACAGGGGTATATGACTGTGTTATAGGAATAAACCTTTTAAGAGAAGGTTTAGATATTCCAGAAGTAAGTACTATATGTATACTTGATGCTGATAAACAAGGATTTTTACGTAGTGCCAGAAGTTTAATACAAACAATAGGTCGAGCAGCAAGAAATGAATTTGGTAGAGTATTAATGTATGCCGATACATGCAGTGACGCAATGAATATGGCAATTAAAGAAACTGAAAGAAGAAGAGCTATTCAAGAAGAATATAATAAAAAACATGGCATCACACCAAGAACAATTACAAAAGATATTAAAGAAGTTATATCAAATGATTTAGATAAAAAAGATATTTCTAAAAAAATGAGTAAAAAAGATGAAAAAATTATGCTTGATAAAATAGAATCAGAAATGTATGAAGCTGCTAGACTTATGGATTTTGAACGTGCAATGGAACTTAGAGATATTATGTTAGAAATGAAAAGTACTAAAAAATAGTGCTTTTTTTAGTTAATACTTTTATTTTATGTTAATATATGGTAAAATTTATAGCGGGTGATTTGAATGCAAAGTATATATGTTTTTGGGCATCGTAATCCTGATTCGGATAGCGTTTGTTCCAGTATAGCGTTAGCATATTTAAAAGAAAAATTAGGTTTTAAAGTAGAACCTAGAATATTAAGTGATATAAATAAAGAAACTGCATTTGTATTAAATTATTTTAATGTGGAAAAACCAAAATTTTTAAACGATGTAAAAGTAAGAATAAAAGATATAAAATATGAAAAGAAAATGTTTATTAATGAAAATGCATCTATATATGATGCTTATAATAAAATGTCTTTGAAAAATACAACAGCTATTCCTTTAGTTGGTAGTGACCATAAATTAACTGGGTATGTAACATTAAAAGAAATAGCAAGATATTTAGTATCTGCGAGCAAACAAAATATTGATACGACATACGAAAATTTATTAAGCACATTAGATGCAGAAAAAGTTTTAAAATACAATGATGATATAAAAGGTAAAGTTACAGTAGTAGGTTTAAAATCAAATTCATTTTATGATAAAATAAGCTTAAGTGAAAATGATATTTTAATAACAGGAAATAGACCTGCAATTTTAGAGTATGCAATAAATTCTGGAGTTAAACTTATTATTTTAACTTACGGAAGTCGTCTTGATAAAGAATTTTTACTTAAAGCTAAGAATAATAATATAAATATAATTAGTACTGAACTAGACAGTTTCAATATTGCTAACAGAATTAGTTTAGGAAATTATGTTAAGCTAATTAACACAACAACTAATCCTGTAGTTGTAAGTACTGAAGATTTTTATGCAGATTTCAAAGAAAAAATTCATAAGATAAATCATACTAATTATCCTGTGGTAAACAAAAATGAAGAATGTGTAGGACTGATTAGATTAACAGGACCAAATTCTTATAATAAGCAAGAAGTTATACTTGTAGATCATAATTCATTTTCTCAATCTGTAGTTGGACTTGAAGAAGCAGAAATAGTTGAGATAATTGATCATCATAATTTAGGTGCAATAGGAACAACGGTGCCAATTAATTTTAGAAGTATGCCAGTAGGATGTACGGCTACAATTATTTATTTTATGTTTTTAGAAAATAAGATAGAAATACCAAAAAATATTGCAGGACTTTTATTATCAGCAATTTTATCAGATACACTTTTATTTACTTCTCCTACATGTACAGATAAAGATAAAATAGCAGCAGAAAAGTTATCAAAAATAGCAAAAGTTAATGTTGATGAATATGGACATGAAATGATGAAAGCTGGAAGTAGTATTGAAGGAATGGATATTAAAGACTTAGTATATAATGATTTTAAAACTTATAATTTAAGTGGCAAACAAATTGGTATCTCACAAATTACAACAATGGATTTTGAAAGTATAGAAAGTAAACTAGAAGAAATTGTAGATTATTTGAATACCAAAAATGAAAATGGATATGATTTAGCAGTAATGTTTGTAACTGATATAATAAAAAATGGTTCATATATTATATATAATGATTCAAGTAGTGATATAATTAAAGAATCATTTCACTTAAAAAATATTAAGCAAGGAATATTCGTAAAAGATTTAGTTTCAAGAAAAAAGCAAATGTTACCAAATATTTTAGAAACTATGGAAATAAATTAAAAATACACAAAAATGTATTTTTTTTTTACA
>CAYJEI010000030.1:0-5076 GCA_964369155.1 uncultured Muribaculaceae bacterium
CCAAGCATTAAACTTGAAATTACTATTAATATTAAGTAATTGAAATTTACCTTTTTATTTATAAAATAATAAAAAATAATTATAAATAATATATTAAGAATTAAGCATATTTGATTTGCGTAAGCAAAAAATCCTTTACTTGCTAAATAGCCATAATAATGATTAGATGTAAACCATGTGAAAATATTTCCTTTTATAGTTGCATCTATATAACTACTTTCTGATATAACAAAAATATTTGATAGCATAATACTACCTGCTATAAATAGCGTATAAAATTTAATAAGCTTAATATAAAAATCTTTTTCTATATTTGTATGTTTTAATACAAATATAAATAATATAGGTGTGCACAACTTTACTATTTGAAGAAGTTCATCTAGCAAATTATAATTAAAATTTCCTGGAACTAAAGAATTAAAATTCAATGTATTCAAATGATGAAAAATTGTATATATTAAAACTACACTAAAATACATTATTAAATATTTTATATTTCTTCTAGATTTCTTATTTGTATATAATAACATCGAAAATAATATCACTACCGTTATCATAATTATTAATGTTACTATAGAATTATATAATATCCCAAGTAAAAATACTGGTAATAATATTAAAAATATGCTTAACGATTTTTTAAATATTTTTTCCATTTGCTTCTCTTTCTATTTTGTTTTAAATTCCCAATTGCTTAAATTATTACCTTTAACTATAAATGATTTTTTTGCAAGTTTTGCAAGGTGTTCATCTGAATATGAATCAGAGTAAAATTCATTTATTTTGGTATTTGGATATGCTTTTTTAAATCTAATTACTTTTTCCTTTCCATAACAATTAAAACCTGTATAAGTACCTGTTTTTATATCTACTATTGATGCTAAAACATTTTCTACACCTAATCTTTTCATCATAGGTTTAACTAAAAACTCTGGTGATGCTGATATAATAATATCGTCTTTTTTTGTTTGTTTTAAATAGTACTCTAATATACCATTTTCTTTTTCTTCCCAGAATTTTTCTACTAATTTTTTTGTACTATTATTTTTAGTTAAAAATACATAAAACTTTTCTTTAAACTGTGTTTTTGTGTATATTTTTAACATGTACTTTATAAAAGCTATTAATTGTTGTGGTAAACATAGTAATGCCTTTGGATTATTTTTTATACAGAAAAAATAAAAATCTCTTGTAGAATCATTTTTATATATTGTCTTATCAAAATCATAAACATTTATCATAAATACCTCTTTACTTCCAATTAATTATAACAAAATTTACTTAATTTACAAAGAAAACTTAGTTAATCTTATTTATTAATACTTTTTTCTTGTAACTTTTACTTTTATTTTACAATATATTAAATCTACTAAAGATGTTATATAGTGAAGTATTACTCCACCTACTATTGATAAAATAAAGATTAATATTATATTTAAGTATAAATTTTTACTCCAAAACAATATACTGTAAAAGCCTAATATGAAAATCTGGTGCACTAAATATATTTCATATGAAAACTTATCACTTAAATTAAATATTGTTACTACAAATTTATTTTTGATTTTTTTAAATGATAGGTACATTACTGAGAATAACATTATTCCAAAAGTAGCTTGATGTATTAGTATTAACTGATGCGAATTAATATATGGTAAATTTATTATACTTGGATTCTCTTGTAAATGTACTCTAAACGGGAAAATTATTAATGATATTATACTTATTCCTAAAAGTATATTAAGTCCTTTTTTTGTTATTTCATTATTTTCATCTAAATATCTTTTAGAAAACAAATAACCTGCTGTATATACTGCTAAATATATCATTTGTACGTTTACTACTCTAAATAATTCAAGAGAAATTAATATTGCAAATAATAAGAGTGATAATAAGATAAATTTCTTATTTGAATTTTCTTTTTCTGCTATTTTTAAGTTTTGTAAAACAATAGGTGTTATTAAATAACATATTAATAGTGCTGATACGAACCATGTATGTGATAATAGATATGGAATACCATAATATCCGCCTAGTCCTATTGATATACTGAACAAAACTTCTTTTGTTTCAACTCTTGTATATACTAAATATTCAACTGAGTATAATGCTATGCTAAGTATTGCTAATGGGAGTATTAATTTTTTATATTTTTTCAAATACCATGTTACTGTGTTATCAATTTCCTTATTACCAAATAGGTATCCAGATAGAAAGAAAAAAATCATAACACCTACATTTACGTAACTTGATAAAGTATTATCTAAACCTTGTAATATATGACAAGTTATTATTGATAACATTGCAATAAACCTTATTCCGCTTATATATATTTTTTTAGTTTTAATATAACTCACCTACTTTCTACCATTATATCAAAGAAATCACACTTCCAAAAGAAAATACGACTTAAAAATCGTATTCATCTTTCTTTTTCTTTTTTTCTTTTTCTTTTTTAGGTTTACTTTCTTTTATATCTTCTTTTGTTTCACCTTCAGTTTGTTGCTTCTTTGATTTTTTTTTATTTCTTCTCATTAGTCCAAATATTATAATGAATAAAAGTATTATAAAACCAGATAATCCCATAATTACATAAAGATATAATTCCTTATCATCATTTACTTCATCTACATTTTGGGCGTCGTAAGCAATTACGGATTCATTTTTACTGTCATAAGTGTAAAATCCTTCTTCTCCGGTAAGTACACTTTTCCCATATACTACCCAAAATTCTGAGTCAGCTTCTAATTTTAAAACTTCTGCACTATTACCGAAAATAGTTTCAGTGTATTTAGTGTATCCATCAAGTGTCTTAGTTGTTTCAATTGGTACTATCATAAGACCATTAAATTTATATTCAATATATTTAGCGTATGTATCTTTGTCTTCATCGTAAATATAAAGTTCCACTAAACCTTCTTCATCTTTAAGACCTACTAAAGTGTAACTTAGTTTATCGTTAGTATAAGCGGGTATTTCAAATTCACCCATAACTACTGTTGATTCAATGAAATTTGTGGGTGCTACTAATTGCTCACGGAGTTTAACAACTGTTTTATTATCTCCTTCTACTGTTACTGGTATCGGATTTTGATCTATTACATTTACAATTAATTTATATACTCTTTCAGATCCATTTTGCGCCCGAACTGTTATATCAAAATTATTTATACCAGGTGTTACAGCAAGTGTTCCTGATCCTTCTACTGAAGATCTAGAGTCATTTACACTTGCCCCTATGTTTATTTCTTTTGTTCCTTCAGGTACCTCAACAGTATACTCTGATATTTCTTTATCAAATGCTGGTGATATTTCATAGCCTTCAACAGTTAGACCTTTTAAGTAATTATCTTTAGAGTAACTAGCTTCTATTTCGGCTTGAGTTTTTACTGTTATTGTTTTAGATGAAGAGCTAATTTGCATTTCACTCATATCATTTGCAATAATTTGATAGCTATTTACCGATAAACTTGTACTTCCTGTTTTAAGTGTTTTAAATTTAAAAGTGTAATCTTTGTAAGTAATACCGGCACTTGAATTTGCCATTCTTGTTCCACCTGCTTCTGCTGAAGATGATGTAAGCTGCAGGACACTTGCGTCATAAGATAAATCCATTATCCAAGACCCAATTTCAGTATTACTTGATAATTTTACTGTTACTGTTACTGTGTTTCCTTTTACAACCGTTGTTGCATTAGATGATACACTAATACTTCCTGATGCAGCACTTACTACATTTGGAAATATTACACCAGATATCAGTAGCAATAATAAATATTTTATTTTTTTCATTTTATCCCTTCCTATTTACTGAACTATTGAATAAGTTCCTAATATATTTTTTTGTACTTGAAGTAAATCAAGTGCATCTATAATTCCATCTTTTGAAGCATCTGCTGCTTTAGCATAGGCATCTACTAAACTATATGTTCCTAAAATACTTTTTTGTACTTGAAGTAAATCAAGTGCATCTATATAACCATCACCTGATGTATCACCATAAATTACTACAGTTAAAATTTCTGTTCCAGCTGCCGATTTAACTGAGATTTTATCTCCAGTTGCAAGTAATCCAGTAGTTTTAACATTTTCGTTTTTATCCATTACTACTACGTTTCCATGACCTGCAGCACCTTCTAATGTTCCTTTAATATCATCACCTGTAATACCTGGCGCTATTTTAGATATAGTTGTCGATGTATAATCAAAACCACTTGATACCACTAAAGTACTTACTGGAATTTCTGATAAGTCATTATCTGGACTTTCTCCAGTTGCTCCAGAACCTGTGTTGTCAATTATTGCATCCATATTATTGTAAACTGGAATTTTAAACATATATGCATTATTTAAAAAGTTTGTATCTCTATAATTAGCATAAACTGTCTTAGCTTCACTCATTGGAGCTTGTATATTTGTCATGTATTGATTTAAATATAATTTGTTTGCACTAGTAGGAACTACATTAAATTTTTGTAAGTATGTTGTGTACTGCCCTACTGATATATATTTTGTTGCTAAAAAATCTGATCCTCCTTTAAGAGCTTCATCTACTGAATCCCATCCATAACTTCTAGCATATGATAAACCGCAGTAAGTTGTACCATTTTGTTTTACACAATCATCTGATACTCCTATATTATAAAAATTGTAAAGTCCGTAATATCCTTCTGTTACTCCACTGTAAAGATTGTAAAGTGATGTCCCTGAACCTAACTCTTGTCTTATTCTTGATGCTAAAAATGTCGGATTAACATCAGTTGTTTTACCAGCATTTAAAACCATACTTGTAAAATCAATACCTTGGCCTGTGTGATATGCATAGAATTCTGCACCTGAAAAAATTGAAGATATTACATGTGTGTACTGACTTTCCAAGGATGATTCATATTTTAAATATTCAAACTGAAATATAAAGTTTTCTCCTAAAAAATTTCTTGGATCCATGTAATACGCAACAGCTTCTTTAGTAGGTGGTTCCCAACCAGAATATCCATAATTACACGTTGAATCAATGTAATATGAATTTGATGTATAAAATAAACTAGTTCCACAATTACTTTCAGCTTGTACTGA
>CAYJEI010000030.1:5176-7150 GCA_964369155.1 uncultured Muribaculaceae bacterium
ACTAAATCTAATATTGCTCCAGCATTATATGTATTACTGTAACTAGACCAGCCATATGGACTTGAATGTAAATCAGCCCATCCATTTATATCAACTATTCTAACGTGGTATGTTTTTGCAAATATATCAGATGGACTTATGAAATATAAACATATTAAAATTATTATATATACTACCTTTTTCATAAGACCTCCAATCATACTATAACATTATAACATTAATTGTCGAATTTTAGGTGATAAAATTATGAAATTTTTAAATTTTTGTAAATCTACTCTAGTTTTTTTTTAATCTTTATAATATAATGAAATTGGTGAGAGAAGTATGATTGGACATAATTACGATAAAATAGATTTTATTTTTATATCGCTTATAACACTTTATCTAGTTGTGTTATTGATATTAGTATTATTTTTATTAATGAGACCTAGTTCAAAAGATGAAATTAAAAACGAATATAAAACTAAAAAAATCAGTACTACAAAAACTGATAAACTTAAGTTACCAACTTTTGTATTACCTAAGCTTACAATGCCAGTTTGGTTTGCTAAATTTATTGAACTTTTAAAGGAACCTATAATTAAAAAAGTTCCTGTTACTGAACTTAAAAATTATAAAGATAATATTAAAGTAAAAAGTCATGTTGCTATTCAAAACAACGAAACTGAAGAAATTGTTGAAAATAAAGCCGATAAAAACACTGATAAAATTTCTGTTTCTAAAACTACAAAAAACAAAAGTACTTCTACTAAGAAAAAAGCTTCTGAAGTCAAAAAGAAAAATACAACTGCTAAAGCTAAATCTACTAAAGGCAAAGAAGTTAATACTAAAACTAAAGATTCTGCTAAAACTATATCTACTAAAGGTAAAGATACAAAAGCTAAAAACACTAAAACTACAACTGCTTCTAAGAAAAAAGTTTCTTCTACTGAATTAACTAAGAAAAAAGCTTCAACTAATAATACAACTAAAAAGAAAAATACTAGGAAGAAGACTCCTAAATCTTATGGAAAAAGCAAAAAGAAAAAGTAATTCAAAATCGAATTACTTTTTTTATGGTAACAAATCATCTAGACCTTCATCTAATCCATTAGTATCACTATCTGAATCATTTCTATCTTCTTCGTCTTCTTCTGGTTCTTCTTCTATTATTTCACCATTAATATAAAAATCTATAGTATTAAATGTTCCTATTAACTGATTGATATGAATGCTTTGATCTCCAATTAAATCGCTACCCACTGATGTGTTATATTCATCTTGCGTTGAATCAACTATAGTAAAATCGCAACTTAAATTATAATCAGAACAAAAGTCTTCTGCTTCATCTTTGTCTAAACCAATAAAACTTGGCATAACTTCATAAGTAATTTCACTGCGTAAATTTGTTCCTGAAATTTTTGCTTCATACGTTTCATTTGCAGAAAAACTAAAAGTTTTTATTGTATCATGCTCTTCTAGTTCTAAATTTATTTTCATCATCTTTATTATTTCATCAAGTGAATCTTGATAGTATCCAAGTGATGATGCTTCTCTTCCAGATGATGGTAAATACACTCTTAAGTTATAGTATTCTAAATAACTTTTTTCAATGTTTACTAAATCTTCACCTGCAAGTGAATTTAAAAGTGCATTTTTCATAACATCATATCCAGATAACATTTGATCAACTGACATATTAGTTATTATATTATCAGAAACTGTATTTATTACTTTTTCAAAATCACTAAAGCTACTTAAAGTAGTTATTTTATTTGCAATTGCTGTTACTACTTCTTGTTGATGTCTATTTCTATCAATATCTGATAATATATATAAATTCCTATTTCTTGCATATGCTAACGCTTGCTCTCCATTAAGTGTTTGATAACCTGTATCCATACATATCAAATGAACTCCAGTCCATCTATCAGAATTTTGTTCACAAACTTGACCATCGTAAGTATCATAGTCTGGTTCTTCAACGTAAAGATC
>CAYJEI010000030.1:7250-9307 GCA_964369155.1 uncultured Muribaculaceae bacterium
ATTTGATCATTTTCACCAAATTTTGCTATTCCATCATATATAATATTAATATAGTAACTTCCAAATGCAAATACTATTGAAAAAAGAAAGGTAATCACTGATCCAATTATAAATTTTGTGTATTTTCTTTTAATAATTCTCGATGCACTCATTATAAAATAATAAATTAAGTATAAAAAGAATAATGCTATTATTAATACCCTTATAAATGTTTCTATACCCGATAAACTCAAAATACTATTTGTAAAAAATATAAATGTAACTAAATATACTATTAGTGTTATCGCATATGTTATAAGCATTATTTTTTTTCTGCGAGCTAATTTTCTAATTATACTTTTCATTCTGCATCACCTTTAAGTTCAACAACATTTAATTTATCATTACTAATAATCATTGTAACTATGCCACTTGTATCATAATCTAAATCTTTAACATATCCCCAAGTTACTTCAATTTCATAAGCCTCATATGTTGTTTCTCCTAATATATATTCGGTTTCAACAACCTCACCAAGATTAATTTCATTTACTTCAGGTAAGTTATTAATGTCTTCTTCAGATATGTATTTATACATTGTATCAGAAACTTTTAAATTAAAATTATCTCTATTATCAATTAATATGTAATCACTACCACCGACATCGTATTTGCTAATTTTATTATTTATTGTATATAAATCTATGATAAATATAGCAG
Source organism: uncultured Muribaculaceae bacterium (assembly GCA_964369155.1). Taxonomy (GTDB): domain Bacteria; phylum Bacillota_I; class Bacilli_A; order RF39; family UBA660; genus CAKOSP01. The sequence continues at coordinate 7,950 of CAYJEI010000030.1, forward strand.
CTAAATTTTTGGCATATGAATCATAATTTACATCATCATTTTCTAATAAATTCTTAAGATTATTATAATACTCTTCAAATAACTTAGTATCTCTATCTTCTAGATTATATCCATACTTATCTATACTATCCAAAACCTTTATTTCTTTTTCTCCATTTAGAAAAAGAAGTACAACCCCATAATAAATAGCTACTATTAAAATAATTAATATAAGTAAGCCTATTATTATTTTATTCCTCTTCTTCATTTGTATCCTTTCCTAAACTTTCTTTTAAGATTAAATCATGCACAATTATAGAACTAGATACACTTAATTCTTTTTCTGCTATTGTAATTAAATTTTCTATATAGTCATCCGTAATAATTGCATCTTCTTTTATTATTTTGTAATCTCCAGTTGAATTATTATAATATAATTGTTCTGTTATAAAGCTTGCATTTGGAAATATTACGTGATTGTCTTCTTTCATATCAAAAATATCATTACCTAGTGCATATGGATTTTCTAAATTCATCATATTTAGTATTGTTGGCGATATATCTATCATTCCCATTGGATAAGTAATTTCACCATTTAAAGCTTCTCTAACTTCTTCATTTTTTGACCATATTATAAGTGGTGTATTTTTGTTTATTTCATGGTCAAAGCTATCATAAGCGACAAAACCTTCTTCATCTTCTTCAGTAAATGTACCAGTATTTTGATTATAATTAAATAACTGCTCTAAATCACCTCTAGAATATTTAGCATCATGATCTCCATAAAATACAAATACTGTATCATTGAAATTTTCACTTTCCCTTATCATAGTCATAAATTCACCTAATGCTTGGTCTGCAAAATGAGAACTCTTTATATATCTTCCGATAGATTTATCACTTAAAGGATCTAATACTGTTTCAATTAAATTACCATTTTCATCTTCTTCAGTAACAATAGTAGATAAATCATACTCTGAATACTTACTAACATCTTCAAAAGGTGAATGATTCGATAATGTTATTATTGTTCCCATGTAGTTTGTATTATTGTTTTCAATTTGAGTTAAATATTCAAATGATTGTTCAAAAAATAATGAATCATTTATTCCAAGACCTACTACATCTTCTTCAGTAAAATCATATTCAGTTTTATAGTAAAATTCATTATATCCAAGTGATGGATGCGCATAACTTCGGTTCCACATACTGAAATTATTACCATGCATACTAAACGATGTATAGCCTTCTCTTTCAAGTATTTTTGGTATAGTTTCATAATATCTATCATAATAACTTACGAATACTGTCCCACTTGCAGCTGGATACAATCCTGATAATAAACTAAATTCTGAATCAGATGATGTTCCTGTTGAAAT
>CAYJEI010000031.1:0-8941 GCA_964369155.1 uncultured Muribaculaceae bacterium
ATTTAAAAGCAGTATTGATGCAGTTATTAATAAAATTTTAAAATTAGTTATTTTAATAGAAAAGAATTCTGATAATTTTTTCAAAAAAAGAAATAAAAAACACCTAAGAGCTGATATAGAAAAATTACATAAACTTAAATAGATAAATAAAGTACAGATGATAATACTATTTGAATATTTTATTTGCATTTTTTTTAATAGTTTATCTAGTCCGCCTACTAATAGACTTATATGCATACCAGATACAGCTAATAAGTGAGCAACTCCGTTACTTACATAATGTTCATAATTAGTATTATCTATGCCCTCTTTTTTTCCTAATAAAAATAATTTGAGATATTCAGAACTATCATATCTTTCAATTTTTTGCGTTATGTATTTACTAATTAAATCAAGGATATTTCCTGAACTTTCTATTATTTTAATATCATTTGCAGTAAAAGTATAATAAATATAATTTTTTTCTAAATAATTTTTAAAATTAAATGTATTAGGTATAGTATTATTTATAGGTTTTTTCATTTTTCCTGATACTTCAATAGTATCGCCTATGTATATTTTGTAATTACACTCATAACAATTTACTATTATTTTTTCTTGCGACTTTAAAGTTATAGAAATATTATTTTCAACATAATTTATATCTAATACTTTTCCAATCAATTTTGTTTCTTGCCCTGTATATATCGACTTAAATAAAAATACAGTATTATAAATAATTATATAAAAGATAACTATCGAAAGAAGAAGAATATAAAATAAATTAGATTGTAATACTATCTTTAATCGATTCATAAGTTGATGAGCCAATACCATTTACATTTTGTATTTCTTCAATATGCATAAATTGACCTATGCTTTGTCGGTAGCTGATAATTGCATTGGCTTTTACTTCACCAATGCCAGATAATGTCATTAACAAGTTAATATCTGCATAATTTATATTTACTAAATTATTTTCTGGTACATTTTCAATACTATTATTTTCTATTATTGATATTTTGCTATTAATACTTTCTTCAATATATATTTCTTCATTTAATACTGGAATGCTGTTTACTGTATCTTTTTCATAAATATATATAACCATTCCATCACTTATTTTATGACTTAAATTAATATTATCTGTATAAGCATTTTTAGTGAATCCACCAGCATTTTCTATTGCTGTATTTATTGTGACTTTTTCTTCAAATTTATATACTCCAGGACTATTAACAGCGCCTTTTAAGTCAATATAATAATTTTCCGTTAAGTCATCATTTATAATTTCTTCTGTTTCTTCAGGAATTTTTATAGCAGTATTTTCTTTCTGATTAATATTAAAAATAAAAATTGATATAATAATAATTAATAATAAAACAATTGCTGCTACTATATGTTTATTTTGATATAAATATTTTTGCATTTTTCCTCCTTTCATTTATATTTATACCTAGCTTATATGTATTTCCTTTTTTACAGTTAAAAACACCATAAATTGGTGTTTAATTTTGTATTGCTTTCATTTCTCTTTTAAATTTATCTTCTTTATTTTCAACAGCAACTCTTTGAACAACAAAAATCATTACTACGAAATTTACTGTTGAAGAACCTCCATAACTTAGTAATGGCAAAGGTACTCCTGTAAGGGGTATAATAGCTAAGATACCAAGTAAGTTTATTAGTAAATGTAAGCTTAATAAGGCAAAGGTTCCATATGCTAAAATACTTCCTCTTAAATTACTAGATTCCCTAGATATTTTTAAAATTCGTAATAATATTAGAAAATATATTAGTATTACTATTGCACCTGTTATAAAGCCTAACTCTTCGACTATGATTGGAAAAATAAAGTCGGTATGACTCTCGGGCAAGTACAAATACTTTTGAGTACTATTACCTAAACCTAAACCAAATAATCCACCATTTTTCATTGCTATAAATCCATTACATACTTGATAACCTGTTTCTTCAGTATATCTTGTACAAGGTTCTCTAAATTCAAGTCTTTGAAGTTGGTTACTATTTAAGATTTCTGCACCAAAATATACTAGAGCTCCTGCAAGAACTATAATACCAAGCCCTAATACTTTAAGTATCTTCAGTCTGTTATTGTGTACAGTTGGTACTGAAACAAATATTAAAAAAATGATTCCCCCCAATATAAAGGCTGACCCAAAATCAGGTTGCATCATAATTAATGCAGACATAAAACCACCTAATATGAGTGGTATTAAATATGGATATATATTCTTCACATTTTTTTTGCTTAGTATATTATAATATACCGCACTAAATATTATTATTATTGATTTTGAAAACTCAGCCGGTTGAAGATTAAAAACCTTTAAATTATACCAACTTTGAGCTTGATTTGTTACTTCCCCATAAATAAATAGTCCTATTAATGATCCTATACTTAAACTTGCTAATAAAATTGCATATTTACTATATTTTTTTGTTGGATATCTTATAATAAATATAAAACCTATAAAATATGATGCAAGCAAAAATAATAGTTGCCGTGTAAAAAAAAATGAAGACGAAACATCGTAACGCAATATAGTTGAAACACTTGATGCACTAAAAATCATTAATAAACCAAAAATAGCTAAAGCTGTTGTTAAAACTAAAAGTGGTAAATCTAGTTTTGAAAATATTTTGTGCATACTATTTCACTCCTATTATAAATAATAACATAATTACAATGAATTATAAAGCTTTTATATTTGTTATACTTAAAATTTATGTCAAAAAAAGTAAACACTCATATTATATAATAGAAATAAAGGAGGTATTAATATGTATTATTATGGAAATAGTGGCTACTACGGACCAAATTATGGCTCTGCACCAGTTTATGCTGGTACTACATGTGGTTATGGATATGGATCTGGTGCTGCAATTTGGATAGTTTTATTTATCCTTTTAGTAATTATTATAGGTGCTGGCTGGTCTTTTGGTGGATCCAATAGTCCTGTAGCTTGCTAAATATATGTATTAAAAAAATAAAAACCGTCACGGTTTTTATTTTATTTTTTTCGAAACTTCAGAAGCTTCTTCTTCTTTTATATCTTTCATTTTTTGTTGTAAATAGATATAGTAATTTTTTACCATTTCTATTTCAGTTAAAGATTTAATCATTAAATTATCTTTTTCCATATTATTTCCCCCTTTAATAACACATATATTATATCATATTTGATACTAAATAGCAATATATATTGATTTTAGCTTGTTTTTTTAGTATAATATCTCCGTGATGTATATGAAATTACCAAAAATTAAAATTTTGAGCGAAAAAAATCCTCTTTTAAAAAAAATTAGTAAAGAGGTTTCTTTTCCTTTGTCTTCTGAAGATAAAAAACTTATTAAAGATACTATTACTTATCTTAAAATGAGTCAAAATGAAACTTATATTGAAAAATATGATCTTCGAGCTGGAATGGGAATGGCATTTGTGCAATTAGGTCATTTAAAACGTATTTTTGTAATAGCTTACGAAAAAGAAGATGGTTTATTTGAAGAGCATATAATTATTAATCCTGTAGTCACAAGTACTAGTAGTGAACTTGTTTATGTTGAAGAAGGAGAAGGTTGTTTAAGTATTGATAGAGAAACTGAAGGAATTGTGCCGAGAAGTGCTAGATTATCTTTAGAATACCAAGATATATCAGGAAATCATAAAGAAATTAGGGTTCGTGAAGAAATGGCTATTGCTTTTCAACACGAATTAGATCATTTAGATGGAATTTTATTTACTGACAAAATAGATAAGAAAAACCCTTTTAAAAATTCAGAAAATATGAGAGCAATTTAAAAATGTAGAATTATATCTACATTTTTTTTGGAAGTAAAGAAAAAAGATTGGTTATATATTTAACCTTCTAGCTTTGTGCTTACAAGTTTACTTACTCCAGATTCTTGCATTGTAATACCATAAAGTGTATCTGCATATTCCATCATTCGTTTTTTATGCGTTATCAAAATGAACTGACTTTCCTTTTTCTTATTATTTATATATTTACCGAACATATCTACATTCGCTTCATCTAAAGCAGCCTCAGCTTCATCTAGTATTATAAATGGAACAGGTCTAACATTTAGGATTGAAAATAATAAACATATTGCTGTAAGTGATTTTTCTCCTCCTGAAAGTGCAATTGTAGAATTAATTTTTTTACCTGGAGGCTCTGCTATAATATCTATTCCAGTAGTTAGTAAGTTTTCTGGATCTGTTAATAACAACTCCCCTTTACCACCTTGGAAAATTTGTTTGAATACTTCTTTAAATTCTTTTGAAACAGCTTTGAATGATTTATCGAATTTAGATATCATTATTTCATCCATTTCACAAATTATAGATAACAAACTATCACTAGCTTCTTTTAAATCTTTTTCTTGATTTAATAAAAATTCGTATCTTTCATTTAATCTTTCATATTCTGAAATACTCCCAATATTAACATCACCAAGAATGCTCATTTCTTTTTTTATTAATTTTATTTTACTTCTAGCTTCTATTTTTTCAAAATCTAAAAAGAAATTTTCTTTAGCATATTCATAAGTTAAATTATAATCTTCGCTTAGAGAGGCTAGTAAATTTTCAAGTTTCACTTCAAGCTTTCCTAAACTTATTTCTTTTTCTTTTAATATTGAAGCAACTTTATTATTTTCAATAGATTTTTGCCTATATGTTACTTCTAATGAATTTACTTCGTCATTAATATCGTATTTACGATTTTTAAATTTATCTAGTTGTTTTTCTAATTCAATTTTTTGTTTTGCTTTATCAGTTAACACTTCGATTAATCTAATTAATTCTTCCTCTGCTGAATTATTTAAAGTATTATCCATTCCTTTTATTTCGAAACTAATATTATCTAAATTATACTGATATTCTTTTAAAACATCACTTTTGTTGTTAATACTCTCATTTAGCAATATACTTTTTTTACTTTGCAATTCGATTTTTTCTTCTGTTGATGTATATTCTCTATGGATATTTTCATAATCTTCATTTAATTTAATTAATCTAACTTTTTCTTCTTCTAATCTCTTTTTGTATTCCTTTAAGATTTGCTTCCCGCTACTTTTTTGCGCTGCTGCATTTCCGCCTGATATTGCTCCACCGGCATATAATATTTCTCCATCTAGTGATACAATTCTGTATTTATTATCAGTTATATTACCTATTTTATTTAGTGAATCTATATCTTTTACAACAATTACATTTCCTAGTTGATTTTCTATTATATTTTTATATTTTTTGTTATAAGAAACTAATTCTGAAGCTATTCCTATAAATCCTGAAACATTTTTAATAGATTCTATTACATCTTTACTAATAAGTCTGCTTTTTATTTTATCTAATGGAAAGAAAGTAACTCTTCCTAAATTATTTAATTTCAAGTAATTTATACATTTTTTTGTTTCTTCAAAATCCTCTACTACTATAAAATTTACAGCTACTCCTAGCGTTAAACTAATAGCATTTTGATAACTTGCCTCTACTTCGATTATATTGCCTATTGTGTCATGTACTTTAGAAAATTTAGAATTATTTAGTATTACACTAACTCCTTTTGGATATATTTCACCATTTAACAAGTTGTTTTCAGCTATTTCTATCTTATTTTGTAAATATAGTAATTCTTTGCTTTGTTTGTCTACTAAAACATTACTATTACTTTTCTTTATTTTTAGTTTTATTAAGTGATTTGTTAAATTATCAGTTTCCTTCGAAATCTTTAATTTTTCTGCAGTAAGCTCTTTTATTTCATTTGACATTAAGTCATATTTCTTTTTAAGTTCTAATTCCTTTTCTTTTAAATCCACTAGCGATTCATTGATTTTACTTTTATTATTACTATATTTATTTCTTTCAATGGTTATTTGTTTCTCACTTGAAAGTTTTGCTATTTCATCATTTATAGCAATTATACTTATATTTATTTCAGATATTTTTTCATCATTTTTAAGCAATTCAAGCTTTAATTTTTCAATTTGACTTGTCAAAACTTCCTTGCTAAAATCATTTAGCTTTTGATTTAACTCTTCAATATCTTTTTTAATAAAATTAAAACTATCATAAGATTCCTCTATATCAAGGGCTAATAAGGCTATTTCAATTTTTGATGCTTCTTCTTTTAAGCTTAAATATTTTTTTGCATCTTCACTTTGTTTTTTTAGCGGTTTTACTGTATTATATAATTCATCTAATACTAATTTGATACTTGCCAAATTATCTTTAGTTTTATCTAATTTTTTAATTGCTTCTTCTTTTCTCTTCTTGTATTTCAATACACCTGCTGCTGATTCAAATATTACTCTTCTTTCGCTAGGCCTTGAATTTACTATCTCAGTAATATTTCCTTGCGAAATAATATTAAATGCACCTTGACCCGCTCCAGTATCTAAAAATAAATCATGAATATCTTTTAGTCTTACTCTTACATTATTTATATAATATTCATTCTCGCCGGTTTTATAGACTTCTCTTTTTATTTCTACTTCACTATATTCGCTTTTTAAATATTGGTCACTATTGTCAAATGTTAATGTAACACTTGCTTTTTTCAGAGAATTTCTAGAAGAAGATCCACTAAATATTACATCGCTCATTACTTCAGATCCTCGCAACTGTTTTACTGATTGTTCTCCTAAAACCCATCTAATAGCGTCAACAATATTACTTTTACCAGATCCGTTTGGACCTACAACTGCTGTTATTTCTTTATTAAACTCTACATTAGTTTTATCAGCAAATGATTTAAAACCTAATGCTTTAATACTTTTTAAATACATTTTTACCTACTTAACACTCTTGCTATAAGCATTTTTTGCTGCTTTTTGTTCTGCTTCTTTTTTGCTTTTCCCAATGCCTTGTCCATATACCTTATCATCTATAACAACGTCAATTGTAAATGTTTTATCGTGAGATTCTCCCTCTTCTGAAACTAAAACATACGAAATAGATTTACGGCTAGTTTGTACTAATTCTTGAAGTAATGTTTTATAGTCATCAAAAAATCTTTTTTCAGTAATTATTTCTGGCACCACTACTTTGTATATAAAATCTTTTACTACTTCATAACCTTGATCGATGTAAACTACACCTATTATTGCTTCAAAAATATCTGCTAAAATTGTTTCATTAATATTGTTTTGCTGACCATGTCCAACTTTTACATAATCTTTAATATTAAGCTTTTCAGAATAAAAATTAAGTGCTGATTCACAGACATACGATGCTCGTTGCTTAGTCATATCTCCTTCCTTAAGATTAGTGTTTTTATAAAAATATTCACTCGTAACCATTTGTAAAATAGCGTCTCCTAAAAATTCTAACCTCTCGTAGTTACTTGCTTCTTTATGTTCATTTGAAAAAGACGTATGAGTTAACGCTGTTTCAAGAAGTTTTATATCTTTAATATATATATTGTATTTTTCTAAAAAATTCATAATATCATTCCATTCTTTTTTTATTATATCATGAACAAGTAAAAATTAATAGACTTTACCTTAAAATTTTGATACAATTATACTAGGTGAAAAAGTGAAATTAATAATAATTAAAATTATAAAAGTATATCAAAAAACACCGTTAAGCTCACATTCTCATTGTAGATTCACTCCTACATGTAGCAATTATATGATAGGTGCTTTGAACGAGTATGGTTTTATAAAGGGACTTTTATTAGGAATAAACAGAATACTGAGATGCAATCCGTTTAACAAAAATTTTGGATATGATCCAGTAATAATGACAAAGGAGATTAACAAATGAAAAAAATTATAATAATGCTTATAGCTACTCTATTATTAGGATCTGGTTGTAACTTTAGTAGTGATAAACTTAATAATCCTACTATATATTCAACCACTTATCCTATTACATTTATGATTGATTATATGTATGGAGATTACTCTACTATTAATAGTATTTATCCAAAAGATACTGATATAAGTGAGTATGAACTTACTAGTAAGCAAATTCAGGAATATGCAAAGAATGATTTATTTATATATAATGGGTTAAATAACGAAAAAAATATTGCGAAAAACTTTGTGGATGAAAACAACGATATATTTCTTATTGATGCTACATATTCATTAGCAATATATCATTCTGAAGAGGAGATATGGCTTAGCCCTAACAACGCATTAATGATTGCTAAAAATATACATGATAATTTGAATATTTATATAGATAACATTGAAATTTTAGAGTCCATAAAAAATAATTATAATAATTTATCCGAGATTCTATCAGTAATGGATGCAGATTTAAGACAAATAGGAAACACTGCTATTAATCAGAATAATAATACTCTGGTAGTTTCATCAGATGCTTATTTATATCTTGAAGATTACGGTTTTAATGTCATATCTTTAGAAAATGACAGTAACCTAAATGAAGAAACATTAACATCTATTAAAAATAATTTTAAAAATAATAATTACTTAGGTCTTATTAATGAATATGGTGATTTAAACGATATTGTTAATGATCTTATAGATAACTACGAAGCTGCCGAGATAAGTACTACCACTCTATATAGTGAACCAGAAAGTATTGATTATTTAAGCTCAATGCAAGAATTTATTTCAAATTTGGAAGCTCTTGTAAATAATTAATTGACAATTTGCACTATTTAAGGTAAAATTAAGTAGTAGCAAATTTTTGGAGTAATACTCAAGAGGCTGAAGAGGCGCCCCTGCTAAGGGTGTAGACCGGGCAACTGGTGCGAGAGTTCAAATCTCTCTTACTCCGCCATTAAAAAATATCTAACCGTCTGGTTAGTTTTTTTGTGATTTTAGAATAATATACGTTGTTGAATACAATAAAAAAAGATCTCTAAGATCTTTATAAATCACATTGGTGACCCGTACGGGGTTCGAACCCGTGAATGCATGCGTGAAAGGCATGTGTGTTAACCATTTCACCAACGGGCCA
>CAYJEI010000032.1:0-8915 GCA_964369155.1 uncultured Muribaculaceae bacterium
GTTAATAGTGGTAAGACTGCTATTATGTTGGTTTCAGAAATAAGTCTGACAATGCAAATAGTAAAAAGATTTTATGCAAGATTTGGAAATGATGTTGCAGTATTTCACAGTGCTTTATCTGAAGGCGAGAAACATGATGAGTATTTAAGAGTTATTAGAGGTGAAGTAAAAGTAGTAGTTGGTACAAGGTCCGCTATATTTACTCCACTGAAAAAACTTGGGATTGTTATAATAGATGAAGAACATTCAGATACATATAAACAAGATAATAATCCTAGATACAATGCTAAGGATATGGCGCTTTTTAGGTGTGAATACAATAATTGTCCACTTATTTTAGGTAGTGCTACTCCCACGCTTGATTCGATGGCTAGAGCAGTTAAAGGTGTTTACAAATTACTTGTTTTAGACAAAAGAGTAGGAGAAGCTACTTTGCCTAATATAATTTTAGTTGATATGAATGTTGAAATTAAAAAACATAATAATATAATAAGTGATGAATTAAGACAGAGAATAAATTTAGCTTTAGAAAAAGACGAACAGATTATACTTCTTTTAAATAGAAGGGGGTTTTCAACATTTGTCAATTGTTCAGCTTGTGGGCATACCTATAAATGTCCTAATTGTGATATAACACTTACATATCATAAAACTAAAAATAATTTAGTATGTCATTACTGTGGGTATTTTAGAAAAAAAGATGATTTGTGTCCAGAGTGTCATGAAAATTCACTTAATTATTTAGGTTTAGGAACTGAAAAATTAGAAAATTATATTTCTTCTGAATTCTCAAAGGCGAAAGTAATAAGAATGGATCAAGATACTACTAGTAAAAAAGGGTCTCATGATAGGATAATAGAAAGTTTTAAAGGAAAAGAGTATAATATACTTTTGGGAACTCAAATGATTAGTAAAGGATTGGATTTTAAAGATGTAACTTTAGTAGGTGTTATAAATGCAGATGCTTCTTTAAATATTCCTGACTTTAAAGCAAATGAATCTACTTTTGCTTTACTAAGTCAAGTTGCTGGTAGAAGTGGAAGAAGTAATAAAAAAGGAAGTGTTGTTTTACAAACTTTTAATCCAGAAAACTATATTTTAAATTGCGTTAAAGAAAATGATTATAAAAGTTTTTATAAATACGAAATGCTGTTTAGACAAAAACTTAAATATCCGCCTTTTTATTTTTTAGTAGGTATAAAATTTGTTTCTAAAGACTTTAAAGAAGCGTTAGAGGAAGCAAAGAAAAGTGTAGAATTTATTAAAAAAAATATTGATTATGATACTATAGTTTTAGGACCAACTACTGCTGCAGTTTTAAAACATAATAATTATTATAGATTTCAGGTTATAATAAAATATAAAAAAGATGAGAAGCTATTTTTGACACTAAAAGAGCTTGATAATAGTTTTGCTACAAATAATAAAGTAAATGTCGAAATTGATATTAATCCAAATAGAGTTTAATTAATTGAATTAAATGTAATTATTTGGTAAAATAAAATATATAAAGGGAAAGTAAACTATGAAAGTAATAATAAAAGATATTGAGTTAAATGTAATTATAAATTACAAAAACATCAAAAACATCTATTTTCGTTTTGATGAGAAAAATACTTTAATTGTATCTACTCCGCTTAGAGTAAAAGAAATAGAGGTTAGCGGTTTGATAATGAAAAATGAAACGGATATTTATAATATGTATTTGAAACAAAAAGCTAAAAATGAATATAATGAAAAATTTTATTATTTAGGTAAAGAATATAAAGTGAAATTTATTGAAACTTTAGATAAAGTAGGATTTAAAGAAGATACTGTGTATGCTAAAGATATAAGCGCTCTTGAAAGTTTTTGGATTTCAGAATGTATAAAAGTATTTAATGGTGAAGCAAGCATATGTTGTAAATGCTTTTCATCACTTCCTGAGTTTACAATAAAGGTAAGAAAAATGAAAACAAGATGGGGAGTTTGTCATACAAGAAAAAAAGAAATTACTTTGAATTCGGAACTCTTAAAAAAAGATTTAGAACTTATTGATTATGTGATAATTCATGAGTTATGTCATTTTTTTGAACCTAATCATGGAAAAAAGTTTTGGAGTCTTGTAGAGGCAGCTTGTCCTAATCATAAAGAATTAAGAAGGAGGCTAAAAAAATGAATTTGACTAGTATTCATAATGAAAAAGTTAAATTTTGGTCTAGTTTAAAAATAAAAAAATATCGTGATAAGGAAAAGTTATTTTTAATAGAAGGTGACCATTTAGTAAATAAGGCTTTAAAGGAAAATTTAGTTGTTGATTTAATATCTTTGGATGATAATTATGATTTTGATAATAAATTTATTGTTACAAAAGATATAATGAAAAAGATATCTAACCAAATGAGTATAAGTAATGTTGCTGCGACGGTAAAGTATTTTAAAAAGAGTGATATTAATGGAAATGTAATAATTCTTGATAATGTCCAAGACCCAGGTAATTTAGGAACAATTATCAGAAGTGCTTCAGCGTTTTCGTTTGATACTATTATACTTGGTAATGGAACTGTAGATTTATATAATGATAAAGTGATAAGGGCAAGTGAAGGTATGATTTTTGATCATGTATTTATTAAAGGTGACTTAAAGGAAATATTTGAAGGTTTAAAAAAACTTAATTATCATATTATTGGCACTGATGTAAAGTTAGGTAGAGATATAAAACAAGAGTTAAGTAAAAATGTTGCTATAGTTATTGGAAATGAAGGCAACGGAATGAATCCAGTATTAAAGTGTGATTCTTATGTAAAGATTCCAATTAATAAAAATTGTGAAAGTTTAAATGCTGGTGTTGCTGCATCTATACTAATGTATGAGGTTTATAATGGAAAATAAAATATTTGTTGGGGTAATTACATCTACCCATGGTATAAAAGGTGAACTGAAAGTTAAAAGTGATTTTGAGTTAAAAGAAAAAGTTTTTAAAAAGGGTTTTAAAATACGTGTTGATGATAAAATTTGTGAAATTACTAGTTTTAGAAGACATAAAGATTATGAAATGATCACTATTGATAATGTTTTTGATATTAATTTAGTTACAGAATGTTTGCGTAAAAAAATTTATATTTGCAGAGAAGATTTAGGTTTGAAAAATAATGAGTATTTAATGAATGATTTAATTGGATTTTCTGTTTATGATAGTGATGAACTTATTGGTGAAGTTATCGATATAAGGTATAATATTATTAGTAAATTTATATATGTAGAGGGTTCTAAAAACTTTTATATTCCTTTTATAGACGAATTTATTAAAGAAGTTGATTTGTTAAATAAAAAGATTATTACTAAAAATGGAAAGGGGCTTATTTTATGAAAATAGATATTTTGACTTTATTTCCGGCAATGTTCGATGGTTTTAAGAAAGAATCTATTATAAAAAGAGCTATTGAAAATAGCAAAGTAGAAATAAATATTATTGATTTTCGTGAATTTTCGCCACTTAAAAATAAACAAGTAGATGATACTTTGTATGGCGGTGGTCCTGGAATGTTACTTAGATGTGAACCTATCTTTGAAGCCGTTCAAAGTATTAAAACAGATGAATCTTATGTTGTTATTCTAAGCCCTGAAGGTAATACTTATAATCAAGCTAAAGCTAATGTATTTGCCTTAAAAAAGCATTTAATAATAATTTGTGGTCATTATGAAGGGTTTGATGAAAGAATTAAGACTTTAGCTGATGAAATTATATCTATTGGTGATTATATATTAACTGGCGGAGAAATACCTGCTATGGCTATCGCTGATTCACTAATTAGATTACTTCCTGGAGTTATTAATAAAGATAGTTTGTTATCTGAATCATTTGATAATGAATATTATGATTATCCAGCGTATACTAAACCTAGTACTTACAAAAATATGAATGTTCCAGAAGTTTTAGTTAATGGTAATCATGCACTTATTAATAAATGGCGTGAAGAAAATCGTAAAAAGAAAAATAAGTAGGTATGTATATGGAGTTTGTGAAAGAAAAATATGTTGGTGTAACATGTAAAGTTTTTGAAGAAAATGGAGTTTCGTTAAAGCCGTCACTCCAAAATATTGATGTTAAGAAACTTAATTTATATGATGAAAAAATTATAAATATTTATCTTAATCAAAAGTATTTAAATAAATATAAAAAATTACTTAAATTGGTTGTGAGGTTTTTAGAAGTTGAAGATCCTTCAGATGAGTCAACTGAACTAGTATTAAGTGAAATTTCGAGAATTGAATTACTTTTATTAAGTGAATATAAAGATTTTGTTAGTGAAGCTAAACTAAGTGAAATGTTGAAAGAACTATATAATTTAGGACGTAAAATTAAAAGAAAAAATCAAAAAAAAGTAGTTTATATGGATGAAAAAAATAAGGCTAGATAGTTACTTTAATATATGTTATAATTAGTATGATAGGAAGGTTTTATGAAAAAGGAATTGATGATTATAATTGGAGCTGTTGCTGCTCTTATTGTAATAGTGGTATTAGTAATTAATTTATTTATGTTTCCAACTTATGATGTGATATTTGACTCTAAGGGAGGTACAGGTATAGCTGTTCAAAATATAAAAAAAGGGGAATTAGTTCAAAAACCAAATGATCCGGTACTTGAAGGCTACAATTTTATTGGTTGGTATATTGATGATGTAATTTATGATTTTAATGATCCAGTAAATGGAGATATTGTGCTTGAAGGTAAGTGGGACAGTATCACTACACCTCTTCAATAACTTTGACAAAATTGAAGTTTTATGCTATAATATAAATGTAGTGGTGCATTATTCTAGTCAAAGAAGTCTGTTTGAAGATGGGGCTAAAAATTCATCATATAGATAATGAAGGATACAGGTATATTTGCTTTTTTCGCCCAGATTAGGGTGGATATATTTGTAATAAGTTTTAGGTAAAATTATAATGGCATATAATCGTCGCCTAGGATGTTCCAATTTATAAAAGTTGTCTGTCGTGCGTGATAATAGCGGATAGTTTATCTTGAAATTATTGTTGCAAAAGCGAATAATAACAGGTTGCTTCTTTGTTTAGGAAAACTTCTAGAATGTTCTATTGATATTGTAAAGATTGAAGTGCGGACTAAGTGGCCATCAAGTAAATGGAGTGGTAACGCCCATTCGTTTCAAATAAAGAGAAATCGCCCTAAGGTAACTGAAGGTATTGAAATGTGGAAAACAAACTTGACCTAAGCCGTAAAATTTATTTATAATATTACCACACATGCATAATTATTTATGCATTTTTTTATGTTTGACTATTAGGGTTATTATGTTATATAATTTAAATAGGGAGATGGATATATGGAAAATAATGTTATTGAAAAAAAACGTGAAGATGCTTGGAATGATTTTGCAAAATATTTTAGTAATCCGATTGATATTAGTGTTTATTTAGGATCATTTGCTTTTTGTCATAAGGGAAGTATGGTATATAATGCCTTTATGGTTTTTGCGAATTTG
Source organism: uncultured Muribaculaceae bacterium (assembly GCA_964369155.1). Classification (GTDB taxonomy): domain Bacteria; phylum Bacillota_I; class Bacilli_A; order RF39; family UBA660; genus CAKOSP01. The sequence goes on from CAYJEI010000032.1 coordinate 5,490, forward strand.
TTTTGCGCTCCAGAAGAAATGTTTGTAAATGGCGAAATTTGGGATTATGTTAGAGGTAAATTAGCTGGAATGGAAAATGAGAAGACAAGATAATGAAAAAGAAAAATAATGCTAAGTGGATATTAATTATTTTTGTTATTACTTTTATTTTATCGTCTATATTTGGGTTTGTTTCTAATGCTGTTGCTTCTTCGTTTAGTACGCCAATAGCAATTTTTACTTTGCTGTTAATAATATTTATTGGAGTATTATTTGATATCGTTGGTGTAGCTGTTGTATCAGATTTAGAGCATTCACATCATGCAAGAGCAGCGAAAAAACATAAAGGAGCTAAAGAAAGTTTATTTATGATTAAAAATGCGGATAAAGTTAGTAATATTTGTAATGATGTAATAGGTGATATATGTGGTGTTATTAGTGGTACTTTAGGTGCGGTAATAGCTATTGACTTAGCAATAACTTTAGGGATTAATCTTGTTGTTGTTAGTTTAATTACAGGATCTATAGTAGCATCTTTAACTGTTGGGGGTAAAGCAATTGGTAAAACATATGCAATTAAAAATTCTAAAATAATTGTAAAAAAAGTTGGAGAAACTATAAATTTTTTTGTAAAATCTAGATAATTCTAGATTTTTTTATTGTAATAATTATTAAGTGGTTGTATTATTAAAATAGGAGTGTGAAGTAATGTTTGAAGTAAAAAAATTTTTGGTTAATTATTTAAAGGAAGATAAGAATATTAATTTATCAAAAGATAAATTAATTTATTTGAAATTAATTTTTGATAGATATAGTATTAATATAAGAGGTAAGGAAAAAGAAGATGATAAAACAATATTTAAAGGTTATAGTCATCTTGGTAAAGTTAAAATTGTAATTGTAAGAGATACATTTATTGTAGAATTTGAAAAATTTAAATATAATGTATATAATTATAATAATAAAACTAAGTTAGTAGTCTTTGAAAATGGCTTTAACAAAATTATATTAGAAAAACCAAGTGAGATACTCAAATATTTATGTGAAGTTAATTATTCTAATGAATGCTTAAAATTTTCTGATATTTGTGAAAGTATTCCAAATATGAATAATCAACTTGTTATTTATTATATTAACTATTTAATTTCTAAATATAATGTAAGATATACGGGGACGTCGATTAAAACTTGTGGTAATGAATATATTCCAATAATACATTTTTCTAATTTGATATTAATTGAAATTGTATCAAGTGATAGAATAGTAATAAAAATAAAAAATAATTTTTATAAAAATAAAGATTGTAGTTTAAAAATGGATCTTTCTGTTAACGATAATATAATTGATTTAAAAGTATGTTGTTATGATAACGAGAATACTATAGTAGATACAATTTTAGTGAATTTTTCTGAAAATAGTGAATCAGATGTATTTGCAAAATTTTATGAATATGAATCTTTATTAAAGGCAAATGAACTTAATATGAGTTTAGAAAAATGTAATATTCCTGATGATTATATTTTAGTAGATAGATACAATGTTTTTAAATCGATTTATGAGTTACTAGATAAAAATAGAATAGCTATAATTCAACGAAAACAAACTTTTAAAAATTTGTTGTCTAATTAATAATCACAGATAATCACACGATTGTCATATTATTATTGATATTACTGTAAAAATATGTTATAATCATTAAGACCCGAAAAAATAATCCGCTGGTATCCTCTAAGATTATTGGTTAAATACATGAAGAAAGGATGGTTAATTATGAATTTAGTAGACAAAATTAACAAAAAACATATCAGAAACGATATCCCAGAATTTAGAGTTGGGGATACTGTTAAAGTTGACGTGTGGGTAAAAGAAGGAAAAAAAGAAAGAATCCAAGTTTTTGAAGGACTAGTAGTTTCTAAAAAAGGTGGAAGTGTTTCTGAAACATTTACTGTTAGAAAAATTTCTGGTGGTGTTGCTGTAAAAAGAATTTTTCCAGTTAATACTCCAACTATTGATAAAGTAACAGTAGTTAAAAAAGGATTACTTAGACGTGCTAAACCTAGATACATTGATGAAATGTTTAAGAAAAAAGGTAAAGATATTAAAGTTAAGGAAAGAAATTAAGGTCTTTCCTTAATTTTTAGTTGAGAATATGAAAGAAAAAATAAAAGGGATTATACCATATATAATAATATTTATAGTAGTGATAATTATAAGAACATTTATTGTTACTCCTGTAAGAGTTAATGGTGATAGTATGGAAAATACACTTACTGAGGGACAAATGCTTATTTTAAATAAGTTTGATAATTCATTTGAAAGATATGATGTTGTTGTTATAGATGAAAGTATAACTGGTAGTGCTGTTATTAAAAGAATTTATGCTCTTCCTGGGGAAACTGTTTCAATTGAAAATGGAATAGTTTATGTAAATGACAAGAAGATTGATGATGATTTTAGAGTCGTTACAACTGATGATAATTTAGAAAAAATAACATTGAATAATAATGAGTATTTTGTTTTAGGAGATAACAGAGAAATATCTCTTGATAGTAGAGTTTTTGGTTCAGTGAATATTGACGATATTGAAGGAACCGTAAATATAAGGATTTTTCCACTCAATAAAATAGGTGATATTAATTAAAATAGATAGAAATACTATCTTTTTTTTATTTTGTCATGATATAATTATATTGAATTATGATAGAAGTGAGGAAAAATGAAAATTAAATTATTAAATGGATTGAATAGTGAAGATTCAATTAGAATTTGTACATCGGCAGGTTTGCTTTCAAGAGCAGAAGGTAAAACTACTGATATAATTAATAGTGTATATGAAAAAGAATTAAGTAGTGCGAAGAAAATACTTAATAGAATTATAGGAATGGGGCATACTTCTATAGTGGATCATGATTATTTGGTATTTGCAGTCGAAGATGTTCCAGTGATAATAGAACAGTTAATTATATCGTCAAGATTATGTTCATTTACAATTAAAAGTAGAAGGGAAGCTAATTTTGCTAAAGATGGCTTTTATACGCCAACTTTTAAAGATAAAGATGGTAATACGCTTTCTAATCAAGAAGATATTAAAGATATATATGAAAATCACATGAAAAATCTTTTTGCTAATTATAGCAAACTTGTGGATTTAGATATTAAAATAGAAGACGCAAGATATATATTGCCTTATTCTTTTAGTAGTCAAATGATATTTGGTATGTCTGCAACAGAGCTTTCGAGAATGATTAATAAGTTTATTAATGGTAAATGGAGTAACATTGAGGTTGTAAAGAATTTGGTTTAAAATTAAAAGAAGCTGCGTCTATAAGAGCTGATTATATTGAAACTATAGTGGGCAAATATAAAAAACAAGAAATAGTCCTTTAGATATAGTTTTAGATAATATATTTGAACAAGAAAAAGTTTCTAATAAGATATTAGAAAATG
>CAYJEI010000033.1:0-8594 GCA_964369155.1 uncultured Muribaculaceae bacterium
ATTTACACGCAGGTGTAGTATAATGGTTAATATGCGGCCTTGCCAAGGTTTAACGTTGGGCTTGTATATCTATATCACTAGACCTCGATTGTATAAGGGTTTCAGAGTTTACCTTTATGATAAATGTCAAAATAGTTTACTTTTATGTACCAGCTCGTGTACCAAAAAATAAATTTAATTTAACTTTCGTTTATCATTATATAAAAAATACTCAATATAAATTATTAATGCAGGCGTAGTATAATGGTTATTACTCCACGTTGCCAACGTGATCATGCCAGTTCGATTCTGGTCGCTTGCTCCAATTGTTAACAAAACCCCGATTTCTATATGATTTCGGGGTTTTTATATTATATTATTTTAAAAATGATGTTATAATATCTCATTAAGAGGCGATTATATATGTTTTTTTATTATGATTTTATTGAATATTCTTATCTGACAAACATTTTAACTGGCATTGCTGTTGCTGGATTATCATTTTTAGCTATTTTAATAACAGCATATACCTACAAATTAAGTATAATTTTTGATAAGATGCCGACTATAGTAAGAGCGTACTTTAAGAAAAAAACTATTAGCCGTTTTCTTTATATATATGTCTGTCTTTATTCTTTATTACTACTTTATATACAACTTTTTTGTAAAGGCGTGCATGGAATTACATTACTTTTCATATTTTGTTTGTTTATTTTTGAAATAACATACATAATATATCATGTTACTAAACAATTAAAAGAACTTACAATTCAAGATTTTTTTAATCAAAAATATAAAATCAACTATAAAATAATTAGAGAAAAATATTATAAAGAACAAAATGATAATTTAATAAAATATATGAAAAACATCAGTAAAAGGACAAAAAAAATTAAAAATAAAAGGATGAAAGATAAAAAAACAAAATCTTGGAAAGAGTATAAAAAAACTTTTGAAGTAGTTAATGATTTATATTCTATTTTAAATGATACTGTTAGCATTGATAATCATTATTATAATTATATAATCCATTTTATATTTAAATACTGGTATTTTTATAAATATATTATAAAGAGAACAAACAGAGATAAAAGTTTTTTAAACGAAGAAGAAGAAAGTATAACTTATAATTGGATTAAAAAAGATCCACTTAATATACATAATGATATCACAGACGGCTTAACCTATTTGGACAAAAATTTAAATCATTCTACTTATTACATAAACATGGTAACCTTATATTTTGAAAAAAATATAAAAAATAATAACTATATTAATGTTGTCTACGGGTTAAAACAAATATCGCTGGCATGTAACAATGATTTGCTAAGCCTATTTGACCCCTCTGATTTTCAATTTACAAAAGTATTTAAATCTATACTAGATTACAATGATAGCGATGAAATACTTCAACTTATTATAGAAATTGAACAGAAGATAAGCAACATCATTGACATACAAAATTTATCTATTATTGATTATATAAATAAAATAGATTCTATTGAATTTATAGAAAAAAACACTAATTTACTTGTAGAAGAAATTATAACAAGCTTTGTAGATAATATAGAAAAAGAATCTAGAATATATAACATTCCTATTACACCTTTAGAGTATTACAAAAGTCTATTGTTTTCGCATTTATGTAAAAGAAATAAATCTCTATTCCATATAATTAATGCAAACATGGATTTAATGCATAAAAATACTAATGACAATAATATTTTGCATTTGAAATTGAAAATTATCTTATTAGAAAGAAGTATTAAAGTAAAAAATACCTATGCCAGTGCAAAAGATAATATAACTGGCGAGCATTATATTGGTTATGAGATGAATGAAATTATTGCAAAAGAATGCATATCAAACCATTTTTGTACTATTGCTAACCCATTTAAAAAAGTAAGTTTCAAAATTGGATCAGAAGAAGACTTTTTAAAATGTACTTACTATATTTTTCAATTAAACAATATCATTGATAATTTAAATTTTTGCGAAAACCCTCATAATTTACACTTTATTTCTGTACCTATTTTTATTACCAATATAGTTTTAGAAGTTTATTATTTTTCTATAAATAGTCTAATTAAAGCTAATAATTTTAAAGATGGAAAATCAAATAATTATATTAACATAATAAAAATTGTATTGGCTGTACTTTATAAATATAATAAAAAATTTGATGTAAAATTCACAATGCCTTTTAGCGATGAACAATTATCAAATTTAGCTGACCTTATTTTAAATTGTGGCTATTTATCAATTAATGGTTACAGTGAGTATTTAAATGATATATGTGAAAATATTATAAATGACCCCTTTATAATATTACTATTACAATCAAATAAAGGAGAAAAAGATGAATTTATTAAAGAATTTAAAAAAGAATTTGGTAAAGAATAATATTGAAACAATATATATAAAAAGAAATTTTTCTAATATTTGTAGTTATTTAGATGTTTTTTGTAAAGAGGATGATGATAAAATGATAAATGATATAAATGCTTTATACAAAATTATTTTTGAGGACAAAAAAAAACCATATTCTAAAGATATTGAGTACTTTATTGATTTTTTACAGAAAAACAATTATTCCTATGTTGAACATATAAAAGATAAAAAAATATTAAAAATCATTAACAAATATGGATTTCAATGTCTTATGTTACAGAAAAACGCTTTTTTTGGTATCAGTACTTATTACTCATATATCCAGTTATTCAAATTTATACAAGAAATTATTTCTATAAATAAATTAAAAATTAGAATGAATAATGAAAAAATATCAGAACTAGAAAAAAAGATTGCTGATTATCAAGAAAATATAATAAATCATTCAGAACTTTCTGATGCATTTAAATATAAGTACTAAATGGTGCTTATTTTTATTTTTTATATAAGTCTTTAAAACCTAGAAAAATACACTCTAATTCTTCATCATCTAACATATTATCTATTTTAGATATTTTATTAAATACTGGATATATGTTTAATAAATGTTTTTGGCACTTAATTAAGTCTTCATCATAGTTAATATTATCTTCTAGTCACAGATATAGTTACATTAACTTGTTTACCAGATATTTTTACAGGATCACTAATTAATTTTCCTACTAATACTATTTGATTCATAATTATTTTTTCCTTTCTTCCTTTTTTATTCACATCTATATACTAGCTCACAACAATTATTTTTTGTTTTTCCAATAGTATAAGAAGTAATTGATATACAAACTAGCAGACTAATAATCAATAACATCGTTAAACACAAAAAAAATTCTCTTTGTATTTTTTTTATTTTTAGAAAGTTTGATAATCTCTAATTTATTTTTCATATATTTTCAATAACCATATCTTTTTTTATAAAATAATACACATAGTTAATCTCCTCAATATTATTATCTAAAAATTTTACTTATATTACAACACAAGGTATTTAGTGTTTTTACACGGTTATTTACGGAATTACAGATTATTACATGGAACACACCTGAAGCAGAAAATAAAGTTAAATAACACTTTTATATACAGTAACACGATGTTTAATAAATATATATTACAGAAATTCAGCAGCGTTGTCATTAGAAAAAAATAACTATAATTTTCATTAAAAAACAACGTATTTATGCAGAAAATATACAATACGTATATAAAATATATCCTAACAAAAAAACATATTATTTTTCTAAAATAATATGCTTTTTATATTTATTTATTTTCTATTAAATTTTTATACAATTTTAACAATTCAGAAACACAACTAGCCTCAGATTTTATATCCCATTTTTTTCCATAGGCTTCATAGACTGCTTTATCATTGTCTTGATGAGCTCTTAATAAATCTGTATAAAGCAATATCATATTTGGACCATATAATTCTGCTAAACTAACATTTTCATATTTTTTTCTAATATCTAATATTCTTTTTCCAGTTTCTATTACCTTTGATTTTTGAATTTCATTTACTTCTGGCCAAGGAAAATTATTATAAACAATATCTTTTGAGTATCTATAATCAGATTTTAATCTACCTCCAACAATTCTTAACCAAGCCATATGAACGTTTGAACTCAAAATCGCAAAATCGTAGCAACTTGCGTTTGGTACAATAAAAACTAAGTCACTAGCAATAACATCTTTATTCATAAAACCTATTGGTAAATACCTTCTTTTTCCAGAAGATGTTTTTGGTATTACTAAATAATCAGTGTAAGGGTGAGCTATTTGGCAAAATAAAGATGGTATACTAGCATACTTTCTAGTACCTTCTGCTTTACTATTCAACCTAAATTCTCTTACCTTTGTAATCCTATCCATAATTATTTTTGATTTTGCTATTTCAGTTTTATCTTCTTTATGTAACCAAAAACAATATCTTTTTTTATTATTAATAAATTCTTCTGCACCTATATATTCTTTTATCCATTTTTCAGTAAATGGCTCTAATTTTATTATATTTTTTCTTTCAATCTCGCTAATAACAAAATTGCCACCGTCTCTAGGCATATTACCAAACTTTATACTAGGTACTTTACAGATAGGGTCTTTTCTTAATTCCAAGAAAAATGTTTCTCCATCTACTAAATATGGGTTTATATTATAACATTTTTTATAATTATTGGTGTCAAAAAACAGTATTTTTTCTTGATTAATATTTTTATTTTGTAAACCAACTACTACACAATGCACTTTAGCTTTATCACTAGCTTCACTATTCCAATTAAAGCTTTGATAAGCAAAAAATATTTCAATATTAAATTTTTTAAATATGTAATTCCAAAAAGTTAAAACTTGTTCTCCTTGACAAATGCTGTTTGTTGATACAAATGCCATTTTTATATTAGTGTTTTTTATATATTGGCAACCTTTAAAATACCATGCAGTAACATAATCAAATTTGCCAGCACCTGCATAGTTGTCAAAAATATCTAGCAAGTCTTTCTTTTGCGCGGCTTCCATATACATTCCCCCTATAAAAGGTGGGTTACCCATTATATAATTACAATCATTAGGATCTAATACGTTTTTCCATTCTATTTTCAATGCATTATCTTCAACTATATTAATATAAGCTTCTAATGGTAAAAAATCTGTTAATGTATCGTTATTTGAAATTAAATTTCTGGTTTCAGTCCACATTTGTGCTTCAGCAATCCATAAAGCTGTTTTAGCAACTTTAACTGCAAAATCATTAATTTCTATTCCATAAAATTGTTGAATAGATACTTTTATAATATCTTTAATATCTAACATCATTGAACCATTTGATATAATTGACAATGCTTCATTTTCCATCCTTCTTAATGTAAGGTAGGTTTCAGTCAAGAAATTTCCTGATCCACACGCAGGGTCAAAAAATTTTAAAGAACTTATATGATTTTGAAATTCAAATAGTTTTTCATTACGTGTTTTTTCATTTTTGTAATTTTCTGCATTATCTAATTTCTCTCTCAAATCATTAATGAATAAAGGATCTATAACTTTATGTATATTTTCTATTGATGTATAATGCATACCGCCAGTCCGTCTTGTTTCTGGATTTAAAGTTGATTCAAAAACAGCGCCAAAAATTGTAGGCGAAATTTCAGACCAGTCAAAATCGTCAGAAGCCTTAGATAATAACATATTTTTTATTTCATCATTAAATTTAGGTATCTCTATATTCTCATTAGAAAACAAGCCTCCATTTACATATGGGAATTGATTTAAGTCTTCATCCATGTATGGATCTCTTTTATCTAATGGTGTATCTAAAACTTTAAATAAATCTATTAAAGCTTTTCTCATAACGTCTAAATTTTCATTTTTTGATAAATAATCATGAAATATTCTTTTTTTACCAAATAATCCAGCATCTTCAGAATATAAACAAAATACTAATCTTACACATAATTCGTTTAAATCTTTTAACGTTTGTTCATTCTCTATATTTTTATATTCTTTATAAAATGAATCATAAATTTTACCAACTAGTTCTCCAGCCTTAAAAGAAAGTTCTTCTTCTTTTCTGATGTGATCATTTTTTTTGTCAACCAAAAATGATAGTCTATAATATTCTTTATGTAAGTTTTTTTGTAAAACTTCTTCTGGTTCAGAATTAGGATTGTTCATATCGTAAATTAGAAATGATTTAAAATTACAAGTAACTATCCATCTAGGTCTTAAATCGTAAGGTCTTTCCGCTGAATATCTTTTTGCTTGCTGGAAAGGATTTAAAAGTGAACCATCTGATTGAAGTATCGGTTTTCTTAAATCTTTATTTATGGATTTCTGTTCTATTAATGTTTTTGTAGTATTTATAAACCCATCAAGAAAAGCTGTGCTTTTATCCATTGGGACACTACTTTCAAAATCTATAAATTCATTTACATCTCTCACATTGTATACATTTGTAAGTAAATCTATCCAAAATTTTTGTGATTCAGCTCTTTCATGACCTTTTCCATCCCATCTTTGAATAAATTCTTTTGCATTTTTTTTCATTTCATTATCATTCATTTTACACCTCGTCAGCAATATTATATCACTTTTTATTATCTTTGAGGGAGAAAAGGAATTTATTTTATTACATTATCATAAATATTACTGTTTACCATACGTGTACCGATTTTGTTTTTTTCATTAATTTATATCAATTTATGATCATTTTTTATATTAGATTTTAAAATAATTTTATATATGTTTACACTACAATATCATATAAACACAAGTACTTATAGTAATTTTAGTTAAAAGTTTTTCATACAATTTTTTTCATAACTAAAATTGCCAATGCTGAGATGAGAGTTCGATTCTCCTCACTTGCTCCAATGACGAATCTGTTTGGAAATTTTGAACATTTAGATATAAATCAATCGTAAGATTGGTTTTTTGTACTTACACAAAACGTACACCGAGTTATTTTATCATCTAATTTTATTATTAATTCTATCAATTTTTTCAACATCTTCTATTTGATTATTCTTCTTACAATTTACCAAACGTTCGATTTCAATATCTAATTTTTCTTGTTCTTCCTCAGGAATATCATAATAATTATATTTAATACGATAGGATTCAACAACTTTATCTATTATATCTATATTTTCTTTATCACTAAAATTTCTATTATTATAATTAATATTCGACTCAGACAAATATTTTTCTATTTTATCTCTTATTATTTGGATTCTATTAATTTTAATATCAAATGCTCTAGTATTAGGAACCTGTTTATCTCTAATTTTCCTTTCAATAAATTGTTCTTTTCTTGTTTGTTCTATTTCTAATTTTTGTTCTAATATACTAAATAAATTATTTATATCATTTTTATTAACATCATTTACTAGTTGTTTTTCTAAACTCATGACAAATTCATAACTTGAAACATCAATATTATATATACCCCCCTTATAAAAATATTGTTTTAACAGTATTATTATATCTTGTACACTATTAATCTTAAATATGTTTTTGTAATTAATTCCATCTTCACCAAAAATCGATCTCAATATTTCTTTTTTTTGTGAGCCATTCATATTGTCAAATTTTATATTACTTGATTTATTAACTTCGTTCGCCAGTGTTTCCAAACGATACTTTCTAAATTTTATTTCTTTTAGAGCATTATTTCTAATATCTTCAATATTATTACCATTTATTTTCTTTAATTCATGTAAATAATCATCCCCTACATTCAGATTAATTATTTTTGAATTGTTTATAGGTACATAATCAGCAATCCATTCATCTCCTATTAAACCATTATTATAAAGACCTCCTAAATGTCTTGTTATTTTAGGGGTTTTCACATTGAGTTCTGAGGTATCAATTTTATAAATGATTTGAATTGCTGGGTATGATAATATTTCATTATCACCCATATTAACAACGGGATTCATAGGAGCGTTATTATTAATACGTGCATAAAATTTGGCAACTTCTATATTATCAGTCATATAAACACCATATTCATTCCCATCTCCAACAACTTTTTCACCGGATTTATTAATCACAGGTTTACATGGAGGATATATATCTTTAGTCATATCTAATACTTCAAAATCATTACAGTTTAAATTTATACCTCTATATATCGTCTTAGGAACAATCTTTTTCCTATTGTTAATGTCGTTTATTTCTATTTTCATATTATTTCCTTTCAATATTGTTCAGAATGTAATTATCTTCAAATCTAATTTAATAGTTTCTAAATAATTCCATTTTCCACTAAAAAATCTATCACCTTTATACATATAATTTCCATCTTTTATTATATCAAAATATCCTACTTCATCCACGTTCGCTCCTTTAATCATTTTGGCCGGAACAAAATTTCTTAAAACATTGTTAGATATAGCATCTGTAATTTTAAAATTAGAAATACTGCTAATGAAAAAACGAGTATCTATCGTTGAATTGGAATTTACTGTTGCGCCTACTATTAAAATAGTTCTTGGATCATTTTCTGGTAACAAAATTTTTCCGTATACAGTATAAGAAATGTCATTAACATGAAATTCAGTTCTAGAATAATATAATGAGTACTATGCTCCATTAATTATTATTGAGTTTATATTTTTTTACTTTTTAAGGAGCTAAAAAAGCACCAGTTCCTGCATTACCGTAAAACACAT
>CAYJEI010000034.1:0-8467 GCA_964369155.1 uncultured Muribaculaceae bacterium
ATTTTAAGTTATAATTATTAAGATAGGAGATAGTAGTTATGACATATTTAAAAAATTTCATAGTAAGAAAAAAATTATCTCTCTTATTAATTATTGGAATACTAATAGTAGCAATATCTACATTTTTAGTAACATATGCTTTTTTTGGACCAAAGGACCCAGATCCAGCATTATCACAAATTAATATAAATGCATCAAGACTAGGAAGTTTAGAGCTTATCCCAGGAGATATATTAGTATTTGGAGAGAAAAAAATATTAGGTTCAACAGAACCGTCAGTACTACTTAAAGCATCGTCTGGAGGAAATACTTTAAGTGTTATGTATGATGTTTATTTAGAAGTAGTAGAAAATAATTTGATATATACTACAAAGGAAGAAAAAGCTGAGCTTTTATTTAGAGTATATGATGAAACTAATACTGAAATAACTGTTATACCAGGTTTAGAATATGTTACTACAGAGGAAGACTATAAAGGTTTTAATATAACAGATTTAAATTCAAAAGTTCCACTAAAAATAAATGTTCCTATTGAAACAAATGATTCAGATGTAGGAGTAACGCATACATGGAGATTTGAAGTACAATATATTGATTTACTTAATGATCAAGTAGAAAATAACAATGCAATATTTAAAGCGAATATAATATTTGAAGGAATAGAAGAAGAAAAAATAATAACAGACAAAATTCTTTCTGATAATGGGGGACAGTTAATTGTTGATTCGAAAGATATACGAAATTACAGATTATCATCAACATCAAAAAGTTATTATAATACGCTACTTCCAACACAGCAAATATATTATGAAGAAGATCCAGGTTTATATTTATATGAAGAAAATTCAAATAAAAATTATATATTTAGAGGGGCTGCAGAAAACAATTGGGTATATTTTGCAGGTTATTACTGGAGAATAATAAAAATAAATGAAGATAATTCAGTTAAAATGATTTATTCAGGAGAAGTAGCCCCGACTATAGCAGATAGCATTGTAAAAAGTACTGATTTAAATGCAGGATTAACAATGTACAGTGATAATATAACTTTAGCAGAGTATACTGGATTTATGTATGAAGAAGGTGTAGCAAAATCTAATACAAATAATAGTATTATTAAAACAGCTTTAGATAATTGGTATCAAACAAATCTTTTATTATATGAAAAGTATATAGCAGATACACCATACTGTAATAATAGAGAAATAAACACAAATAATGTAAATGGTATCACTGGCTTAGGAACTGGAATTGGAGATATTTTAACAAATTTTGGTTCAACTAGTTTTATAGATAGTAATAATTATAATTCAAATGGAAGAATGACATTTGAATGTGAAAAAGAAGATGCGTTTACAACAGCTGATGAGGTAAATGGAAATGGTTCAAGTACTTACCCTATAGGACTTATTACTAGTTATGAAGTACTGGCAGCAGGTCTTAATACAATAAGTACAAATGATTATAATTACTTATCATCTGATGTATCTTATTATACAATGTCACCATATAGTGGTGGAACAACAAATGAAATATTTATAGTAAGTGATACAGGAATGCTTTCAAAAAGTTTATCAAATGCTGAGCTTGCTCTAAGACCAGTGATAAGTTTAAAATCAGATATAGTAGTAAACGGAACAGGTTACTACAATGAACCTTATATAATAGTGGAGGATTAAAATGAATAATAAATTAAATAAAATATTTAAAGGAAAAAATAGATTTACAATAATGGCTTTAATGATAGTTTTAGTAGCACTTGTAACTTTAGGAGTATCTTACTCATATCTAGGGCTTAACTTAGATGAATCTCAAATAACAAATATAGATGCAAATGTAGGAAATGTTGAAAACTTTATATTTACACCAGGAACAGAGCTTAATTTAACAAGTGTTCCAACTGGCCATAGTGGAACAACTAATCCAAAGGCAACTCTTATATCAGGTGCAACGGGAAATACAATAGATTCAACTTATGATGTTTATCTTGAAATAGGAACAAATACATTTGAATATACGAAAGACGGAACACCACCAGCTGAATTACTTTTAAAAATTATTAATCCGGCAGGAGTAGAAATAACGGAAATAGAAGGACTTAACTATGTAACAGTAGAAGGTCATTCGGGTTTTGATTTAACTACTCATAACGGTTTTGTACCACTAGTGCTTAATTATCCTATATCATCAGATAACAGTACTACTGGAGTAACACAAGAGTGGGATATAACTTTAAGTTTAGTAGATCTTTCAATAGATCAAACACACAATAATGGTAAAACATTTACTGGAAATATAATTATTAAAAATGGTGTAATTCAAACATTATCAGAATTGATATTTGAGCATAATGATTCAAAAGAAGTTTTAGATGCTAAATCAACACCATATTTTGGAGCAGCAGCTACAGCAAATGAAGGTATGTATGCTACAGAAGATGATTACGGAACAAGTTACTACTATAGAGGAGCAGTTGATAATAACTGGGTATATTTTGCAGGTTTTTACTGGAGAATAGTAAGAGTTAATGGTGATGGTTCAGTAAGAATGATTTATACAGGAGCAACAGCACCAACAGAGGCGCAAAAAGTAGTTATGACTGGTAGTAATACAACAATAGGTTCATATCCTTTTAATACAAGTAGTGATAGAGTAGAGTACGCAGGTTATATGTATACAATAGGTGAGCAACATGGAAATGGTTCTAGTAGTAATGCAAAGTTAGTACTTGATGAGTGGTATAAAAATAATATATATGTTACTAATTATCATAATTATGTATCAGATTCGTTGTTTTGTTCAGATAGAACTTTTTATTCAGATGAAGAAGGTACAACTATAGCATCTGGAATAGGAAAAGAAGAACAGCATTCAGGAGTATACATAAGAAATGTAACAAATAAATCTCCAGTACTTACATGTCCGGATCAAAGAGATGCTTTTACAGTAAATGATACAGTAAATGGTAACTCAGCGTTAGTTTATCCTGTAGGCTTATTAACAGTTGATGAAATATCATTTACGGGTACCAATGTGAATTATGATTACAATAGGCAATCTTATCTTTACAATAGTTCACATTATTGGACCCTTTCTTCGTTTAAGTCTAATGGTAATTATACATATATAGTTTATATGAATTCGACTGGTTCAATGAATGAGGCCATTGGTTATAGTAATTATGCTCTACGCCCAGTTATTTCATTAAAATCAACTGTTTTATCAACAGGAACTGGTGAGTGGAATGATCCATATATAGTGCTTTAATTTTATTGCAACTTAAAAAGGCTAATTGCCTTTTTTGTTTTTTAGAACGATAATTTCTACTATTGAGTGTGTTATATTATTTTGTTCTAAAAGAGTTTTAATTACTTCTAAAACATTATTAGTTTTATTATTATATGTATTAACTGAAATCATTAAAGTATAATAATCTCCATCATCACTCCATAAATGAAAATCATTAAAACTTTCAATGTCATCTAATTTACGAAGTTTTGTTTTGATCATTTTAGCAAAATCTAAATCAGTAGTACCATTCATTAAAATTTCTATAATAGTAATAAAACTCACTTTTAAATTTCTAAGAATTATTATTACTATAAATAATGAAAGTATTGGATCAAGTATATAGAGTCCAGTAAAATGAATTACAATACTAACAATAAGCACTGCTACCCAGCCGAGTAAATCCTCAAACAAATGGAGTAAAACGGTCTTATCAAGTATTTTATGTGACGATTTCATTCTAAAAACTGATATACCGTTTACTATTATTCCAAAAATTGCTAAATAAATCATTGGCATAGTAAGAACTTCAGATGGATTGAAAATAGCGCTGATTGCTTCATAAATTATATAAAATGAACCTACTGATAAAAATATTACATTAATTAGTGCACCAAGAACAGTTAATCTTTTAAAACCAAATGAATATTTTTGAGTAGGTTTTTTATCTGATAATTTTTGTGTAAAATAAGAAGTTCCAAGTGCTATCGAATCACTTAAATCATGAATAGCATCTGAAAATATTGCTGTGCTACCAGTGATTATACCACCAATAATTTCTATTATAGAAAATGACAAATTTAAAATAAAAGCAATTAAAATATTATTTTCACTATGATTATGTGTATGTTTCATATTACCACCTATTATTAATTATATCATAAACTTTTAAAAAAAATTACATTTAAGTTTTATTAAAGGTTTAAAGTATATAATTAAAACATGAAAGGAAGTGATAGATGAATATAAAAAAATTATAAAATAAAAGTGAAAAAATATCTAGCTTACATGAAAATGTTTACATAAATAAGAAAGGAATTAGTGATATATAGAGTGTTTAAATAAAAAAGTCAAACTAAAAGTTTGGCTTTTTAATTATTAAATGATATAATTTTATTAATAAAATTTGAAAAGAGGTAAATCTATGGAAGTTAATAATCCACTTTATAAAAATCAAGGAATACACGCGATTACATCTATTTTTACAGTTGAAAAAGGGGTAGTTAAAGTGCTGTTAATAAAAAGAAAAAAAGAACCATTTAATGGTATGTGGGCACTTGTAGGTGGCGCTATATATAATAATGAAGATTTAATATCAGGAGCTAACCGTGAAATATATGAAAAAACTGGAATAAAAAATATAGATATTTATTTTTCTGGAGTCTTCGGAAAAAAAGATAGATCACCTGTAATGAGAATGATTGCTACATCATTTGTAGGAATTATAGATTCTAGTAGAGTGAGTGTGCTTAAAGAAACAATTAATACTTCAAACGCAGAATGGATAGATATTAAAAATGTTGATCATTTAGCGTATGACCATAATGAAATACTAGTACATGCAATAAATACTTTAAAAGAACTTATAAATACAACAGATATTTTAAAAGCATTGTTCCCAAATGGATTTACACTTCCTGAACTTCAAAAAACTTTTGAGAGTATAACAAAAGAAAGTTATGATAGAAGAAATTTTAGAAAAAAATTTATTAGTAACGATTTAATAAAAAGTACAAATGAAACTAAAGTTTTTGGTGGAAACAAGCCTGCTATTGTATATACATTTAATAATATAAGAAAAGAAAAACAAGTTTTTTAAGAGTAAAGAGAAATCTTTACTTTTTTTAAGGTTTCTTTAAGGTAAAAAAATTATAATGTTATAGGAAAGAAGGTAATACATGAAAAAAAGTATGGTTAAAAGAGCTTGGCTCAATATAACTAGAAAGAAAAACAAATCAGTAATATTATTTATTATTATGTTTGTAATAGCAAATTTAGTACTTTCATCTCTTGCAATAGGTAATGCAGTAGATGAAAGTACTGAGTATGCAAAAGAGTCACTAGGTAGTGAAATATATCTAAATGCAGATATGGAAAAATTAAGAGAAGAAATGACTTCTGGCGAAGGCAGTTTCGATAGAGAATCTATGTCCGCATTTGCAAGACCTGAAATTAATTCTGATATGGTAAAAGATATAGCAACTTCTGAATATGTAAAAGATTATACATATAGTATAAATGCATCATTTGAAGCAGAAAATTTTAATTTAATTGAATCTGATAGTGAAAATACAGGAAAATCAGGGATGATGGATAGTATAGAAAGACCTGGTACTGTAACTGGCATTAATTCTTATGCCTTTATACCAGGAGTAGAAAGTAATATTATAGAAATTACTGAAGGAACATATTTTGATGAAACAACTGATGATAGCGTTATAATATCATATGAACTTGCTGAAGAAAACGACTTAGTAGTTGGAGATGTATTAGAACTTAAAAATACAGAAACAGAAGAAATATATTCATATGAAATAATAGGTATTTTTATAGCTAGTGAAGAGGGTTATGAAAATAGTATTTACATGAATATTGAAAGTGCATCAAACTTATTAACAGAAGAAGATTATAATAATGGAGACTATGCAGTAAGTAGCGTTATTTATTATTTAAATAATCCAGAAAATGTTGATAAATTTATAGATGAAGCAAGTGAAAAATACGATTTAGAAGAAATGATTTTAACTCTTGATATAGATAATAGTGCATATGAGCAAATGGCAGGTCCACTTGAATCAGTAGGATCATTTAGTACCACTATAATGATTGTAGTTATTATAGCAGCAGTACTAATAATAGCACTTATAATTAATAATAATATTAAAGATAGAAAATACGAAATGGGAGTACTTATGAGTTTAGGTGCAACTAAACTAAATATCATAGGTCAAATATTACTTGAACTTATTGTAGTAGCAACGGTTGGATTTGTTTTATCAATAGGTACAAGTTCAATTATAGCAAATGTTATGTCAGACAGTTTATTATCAAACCAACTTGAAATGAATGAAGAACAAAGTGAAAATAATTTTGGCAGACCATCAGGTGGTAACATGATGGGTGGAATCTTCACAGTTGGTAACAATGCTTCTAATGATGTAGAAGTAATTGATGAAATCGATGTAAATGTAAGTGCAACAGAATATCTTACATTATTCTTATTAGGGTACGGAGTTGTTATAGTAGCAATGAGTATGCCAGCAATTAATATAATGAAATATGAACCAAAAACAATACTTACAGGAAGGGAGTAATTAATGAATAAATTAAAAATTAAAAATTTAAAATACAGTTATGAAGAAGGAGATTCAAGCACTACTGTTTTAAAAAGTGTAAATGCAGAATTTTCATCTGGTAAATTATACGCCATAGTGGGGGAATCAGGTTCAGGGAAAACCACACTCATATCAATTCTTTCTGGCTTAGATGCACTCCAAGAAGGAGATATTCTCTATAATGATACTTCACTTAAAGATATTGGCTCAGCAGAGTTTAGACTTCATTATGTAAATATAGTTTTTCAATCATATAATTTAATAAATTACATGACTGCTAAAGAAAATGTTGAAGTCGGTATAGACTTTTCAGGTGTAGAAAAAGATAAAGATTATGCTTATGAAGTTTTAAAAACAGTGGGTATAAGCAAAACAAAAGCGGATAGGATGGTACTCAAATTATCTGGAGGAGAGCAACAAAGAGTAGCAGTTGCAAGAGCAATTGCTACAGATGTACCAATTATAGTTGCAGACGAACCTACTGGAAATTTAGATGAAGATACAGAAAAAAAAGTTATGGATATATTTAAACAAATGGCAAAAGATGGAAAAATTGTAATTATAGTTACACACTCTAAAAATGTTTCCTCGTATGCAGATAAAGTTTATAAAATGAAAAAAGGAGTTATTGAATCATAATAACTTCTTTTATTTTTTAATATATTTTTTTAGATATGGAAATGTTTTAAGTATTCTTTTGTGAAGAATGTTGTTAAATTCTTCTTTTAATTCACTTGTAATATCAATGTTTTTGAAAGATTTAATTTTGTTTTTAAATTTAACTGTAGTGACAGTTGAAATAATAAAGTCAACAATAAAAATAATTAAAAGTACTACTGATATAAATATGATAGTTTTGCTACTAAAAGAATGAACTATATCAAAGAAAAAAGGATGAAAAATTTTTATAACCACAATACCCATAATACCAAAAGATATTAATCTATTAAGTTCGATTCTTCCATTAATGTTATATTTTGTATGAGAATAATCCCACCATCTCATATTAAATAATTTTTCCATTAAATAACTAACAAAGTATTCAAGTGATCCACACAGTAGCATACTCATACCAAATAGGATAAATAAATCATCAGAATACCTACTAAGAAATAAAATAATAAGTAAACCACCAACTCCATATATAGGAATATAAGGACCAATTAAATATCCTCTATTTAAAACTAATTTTTTTTCTTCAATATATATAGTTATTATTTCCATTATTGTACCAATTAGAGCATAAATAAAAAAATAAATAATGTAATTAAAAGCAAATTCCATTTTATCACCTAAGATAAGTGTATATTAAATATTGTACTTAGTCAAGGTAAATATTATTTGTATTTTAATAGATAAAAACTAATTTTATTATATCAATATAAAAATCAATAAATAATATATTTATTCATTAAAAAATGGAAATTATCCATTTTTATCTATTTTTTTCCATATAAGTTCATAATAATTTTTAAAATTTTCGTCGTTTCTTTTTTTAGTAGGTTTATCACTTTTATTGAGATTTATAGTTACAATATCTTTTACAGTAGCAGGTCTTTTTGATAATATTATAATTCTATCAGATACACTAACTGCTTCTGCAATATCATGTGTAATCATAACTACAGTTTTCTTTTCGTTTTTAATTATTTCATATACATCATCAGTTACTTTTAATCTAGTTTGATAGTCAAGTGCTGAAAAGGGTTCGTCTAAAAGTAATATATCTGGTTTAATAGCGAGTGTTCTAATTAATGCAACTGTATGAATAGAGTAAACACACGATTGTCTTTTTAGCCTTATTTTAAAGGCTTTTTAAAATTTTAATTTTTAGTATGCTTGAA
>CAYJEI010000035.1:0-8253 GCA_964369155.1 uncultured Muribaculaceae bacterium
TTTATCTACAACAATCGGAGTGTAACCTAAGGAATATAAAATTTTAAATATAATTAAAGAAGATATAATACAAGGAAAAATAATTTTTCCATATTGGAAAGCTCTTTCACCATTTTTAAATAAATTTTGATTATCATTTACAAATTCATAATAATTAAGTTTTAATTTAGCTACTTGATATTCATTTTTAAATTTTTTGATGTAATCAATTTTTTTAACCATCTTACCCCCATATAAAACAATTACTATGATAACATTTGAAAAATTATTAGTCAATAAAAGTGCAAAAGTATTTGAATAAATACTATTATTTGATATAATAATTTACATAGGGAAGTAGGTATTTATGAAGTATATTGATGGACTAAATGAAAATCAAAAATTAGCAGCAATGCACACAGATGGGCCATGTTTAGTAATAGCAGGCGCTGGATCAGGAAAAACTAAAGTATTAACAACAAGAATAGCAAATCTTATTGAAAACAGTGTACACTCGGGAAATATACTTGCAATTACTTTTACAAATAAAGCAGCAAAAGAGATGCGTGAAAGACTTGGTCATTTAGTGCCTGATAACTATGCATTTGTTGGTACATTTCATTCATTTGGTGTTAGAGTTATAAGAGAAAATTATGAAAAAATGAATCTTCAAAGAAATTTTAGTATTATAGATTCAGATGATGCAGCAAATGTAATTAAAAAAATTATAAAAGATTTGGGATATGATCCAAAGGAACTTAGTCCATCATATGTAAAAAACAAAATAAGCTTTATAAAAAATGAAATGCTAACTCCAGCTGGAATTGAAAGGCACTTTACATCGTTTATAGATAAAAAAGTAGCAGAAATTTATTATAAATATGAAGATATACTTAAAAGAAATAACACAATAGATTTTGATGATTTGCTAAAAAAGCCAGTAGAACTACTAATTGATAATCCTGACGTATTAGAAGCTTATCAAGATAGATATAAATATATTTTAATAGATGAGTACCAAGCCACAAATGAAGTGCAGTATAAATTAGTAAGATTACTTTCTAAAAAGCATACCAACATATTTGTAGTTGGTGATATTGAATTTTGAAAAAGATTTTAAAAATTGTAAAGTTATTACTTTAAATCAAAATTATAGAAGCACAACAACTATTTTAAAAGCAGCAAATGATGTTATTAAAAATAACAAAGATAAAAAAGATGTAGATTTATTTTCAGAACTAGGAGAAGGTTTTAAAATAAAATATCATAGGTCATTTAATGATCAAAGTGAAGTAAGTTATGTAACAGATGAAATAAAAAACTTAATTTCAAGTGGATTTAACAGAAAAGATATAGCTATTTTTTATAGAACAAATGCACAATCCCGTGGGATAGAAGAATCTATGATGAAAGCTAATATTCCATATAAAGTAGTAGGAAGTTTCTTTTTCTACAAAAGAAAGGAAATAAAAGATTTATTAGCATACCTTAAATTAATCTCTAATAATGACGATGATATATCCCTTGAAAGAATTATAAATGTTCCTAAAAGAGGAATTGGTGAAAAAGCTGTATCAACGATTAGAGAAAAAGCTTTATATGAAAGTAAATCTATGTTTAATGCAATTGATTCTGGTAAGGAACTAAAATTTAAAGATATAATTTTAGATATAATTAAGACTAAAGAAAATTTATCACTTACTGAGCTTATTGATTATGTATTAGATAGAAGTGGAATGTTAAAAGAATTAGAAAATGAAAAAACTTTAGAAGCAGATCTTCGTATAGAAAATTTAATGGAATTTAAAAGTATAACTGAAAATTATCAAAAAGAAACTGGTTCAGTAAACTTAGAAGATTTTTTAGAAGATATTTCACTAGTAGCAGACATAACAGATCATAAAGATTATGATGATGTAGTAACTCTAATGACTATACATGGGTCAAAAGGGTTAGAATTTAAAATAGTGTTCATAATAGGAATGGAAGAGGGAATTCTCCCTCATCAAAATTCTTTATTTGATAGAGAATCTTTAGAAGAAGAAAGAAGATTATGTTATGTTGCAATAACAAGAGCTAAAGAAAAACTTTATATAACAAATGCTGAGCGAAGAATGTTATATGGTAAAACAAGTGCTAATATGCCATCTAGATTTATTGATGAAATCAATGATTCATTACTTGAAAGAAAAGAAGAAAAGAAAAAAATCGTTTCGGAGACAATAAAAAAAGAAATTTTGTATGGTGAAGACAAAGAATATATTGTAGGGGAAATAGTATTTCACGTGACTTTTGGAAAAGGAACTGTAACAGCAGTTGATGATAGGTTTGTAACTGTGTCCTTTTCGGCAAGGTTCGGAAATAAAAAAGTACTTAAAAATTACAAAGGATTACAAAGGAGATAAAGAATGAAAAAAACATTAGTAATTTTAGCAGCTGGGATGGGATCAAGGTTCGGCGGCATTAAACAAATAGAACCAGTAGGGCCAAACGGAGAAATTATAAGTGATTACAATATATATAATGCTATTAAATATGGATTTGATAAAGTAGTATTTATTATTAGGAAAGAACATTTAAATTTATTTAAAGAAACTATAACTAGTAAGTATGAAGATAAAATAGAAGTGGTTTTTGCTTTTCAAGAGATGGATGAAATATATCCGGAGTATAAAATTCCTTCAACAAGAACAAAAATGTTAGGAACAGTACATGCGTTATTATGTGCTAAAAATGTAATAGATGAAACTTTTGCAATTATAAATGCAGATGATTTTTATGGAGAAGAAGCATTTAAAAGCGCAGCTGAATTTATAAATAATTCTTTAGATGAAGAAACTAATTTAACTGTAAACTACCCAATATCAAAAGTATCAAATGGTAACTTGGAGGTAAAAAGAGGCTTGTGTTTTAAAGATGAAAATGGAAAAATAAATAAAGTTTTAGAATCAGTTGTTAAAGAAGAAAATGGAGTGTATATAGCAAAGGAATTAGATAAAGATGAAATTTTTGAAATTAATGCTAATATGGGATGTGCTGTAAATTTATTCGTATTTAAAAAAAATATATTTAAACATTTAGAAGAGTATTATATAAATTTCTTAAAAGAAATAACTGATACAAATGAATGCTTATTATCTGTATTTTTAAATAAGTATATTTTAAGTAATAAAATTAAATTAAGCGAAGTTTTAACAGATTCTAAATGGATGGGTATTACATATAAAGATGATTTAGAAAATTTCAAAAATGAAATAAACAAATTAATAGAAGCTGGAAAGTATCCGGCAAATTTATGGGAGGAATAGATTATGAACAAAACATTAGTAATAATGGCAGCCGGAATGGGATCAAGATTTGGTGGGATTAAACAAATAGAACCAATAGGTCCAAATGGAGAAATTATAAGTGATTACAATGTATATAACGCTATAAGATATGGATTTAATAAAGTAGTATTTATTATAAGAAAAGAGCATGAGGAACTTTTTAGAAGTTCAGTTATTAAAAATTTTGAAAACAAAATAAAAGTAGAATTTGCATACCAAGAACTTAATACAGTTGATATGGGTGAAGGTGTTCCTAATACAAGAGAAAAAATGATGGGTACAGCACATGCACTTTTATGTTCAGCAGACAATGTAAATGAGCCTTTTGTAGTAATAAATGCAGATGATTTTTATGGGAGAAGTGCATTTGAAAAAGCTGCGAAATTCATTGAGGAAAACCAAAATGTATATGATTACTTAACTGTGAATTATCCATTAAAATATGTTTCAGGCGAAACAGGTAAAGTTAAAAGAGGAGTTGCTTTTACCGAAAATAATATGATTACTAAAATAGTTGAGTCTGAATTAGAAAAAGTAGATGGAACATATATAGCAAAAAATCTTATTACTGAAGAAACTTTTGAAGTAGACGAAAATGTTCCATGTTCAGTTAATTTCTTTGTATTAAAACCATCAGTATATGATTTATTATATAACTATTATGCAATGTTTTTGGAAACAATTAATGATACAAATGAATGCTTTTTACCAACTTGCTTAGCAAATAATATTGAAAGTGGAAACATATCCTTATTTGAAGATATTTCTGAATCTAGTTGGTTTGGTATTACATATAAAGAAGATGCAGAAAAAGTAAAAAAAGAAATTGAAAAACTAATAGAAAGAGGAGAATATCCAAAAAGTCTATGGAGTTAAAATGGATGATATATTATTTAAAATAAAAGAATTAACTGAAAAAATAAACGAAGCTAATGATGCGTATTACGTATATGATAATCCAGTTATTACAGATAATGAATATGACAGCATGATTCGTAATTTAAGAAAGTTAGAGGAGCAACATCCAGAATATTGTGACCCAAATAGTCCAACAAAAAGAGTTGGTGGCATAAAATTAGATAAATTTGATAAATTAACACATCAAATACCAATGTTATCGATTGAAGATGCATTTAATTATGAAGAACTTGAAGATTTTGATAGAAAACTAAATGCTTTAGAAAATAATATAATATATTCATGTGAATTAAAAATAGATGGTATAAGTGTATCACTTCATTATGAAAAGGGCGTATTAATAAGTGGAGCAACAAGAGGTGATGGGATTACTGGTGAAAACATTACTGAAAATGTTAAAACTATAAAAAATATTCCACTTAAATTAACTGAAGAAATAGATATTGAAGTTCGTGGTGAAATATACATGAATAAAGCAACATTAAATATTTTAAATAAAGAAAGAAGTGCAAATGGAGAAGCATTATTTCAAAATGTTAGAAATGCAGCAGCAGGCTCAGCACGACAATTGGATTCTAAAATATGTGCAAAAAGAAATTTAGATAATTTTATATATCATTTACCTAATGCAGAAAAATACAATATAAATACTCATGAAGAAGCGCTGAAATTTATGAGGAATTTAGGATTTAAGGTAAATGATAATAATTTTGTAGCAAATTCTATGAAAGATGTAATAAAATACATTGAAAAAATTAAATTGTTAAGAAATACATTACCATATGAAATAGATGGTGTAGTTATTAAAGTAAATAATTTGGATATGCAAAAAAAATTAGGAAAAACAGCAAAATATCCTAAATGGTGTAGAGCTTATAAATTTCCAGCAGAAGAAGTTTTAACTAAACTAGAAGATATAATTTTTTCAGTAGGTAGAACAGGTCAAATAACACCAAATGCAGTACTATCACCAACACTTTTAAATGGATCAACAATTGCAAGAGCAACACTTCACAATGAAGACTATATTATTGAAAAAGATTTAAAAATCGGAGATATAGTATCTATTAGAAAAGCGGGCGATGTAATTCCTGAAGTAGTTGAAACTAAGATTGAAAGAAGAGATGGTACAGAGAAAAACTTTAATATGATAACTAACTGCCCAATATGTAGTGAAAAATTAATTAAGAAAAAAGGAAAAACAGATTATTTTTGTGAAAACATGAAGTGTCCAGCTAGAAATACTAATGCTTTAATACATTATGCATCAAGAGATGCAATGAATATTGAAAGTCTAGGAGAGGAAATAATTGAAGAATTTTATAATATAGGATTTTTAAAATCATACGAAGACTTTTATACTTTAGAAAAACATAAGGAAGAAATTAAATCTTTAGACGGATATGGAGAAAAAAGTATATCAAAAATTATAGAAAATATAAATTCAAGTAAGAATAATAGTTTAGAAAGATTATTATTTGGTTTAGGTATTCCTGGAATAGGTAAGAAAAAAGCTAAAGACTTAGCAGAACATTTTGAAAATATAGATAATTTAATGGTAGCATCTCATGAAGATTTGAATAGTATAGAGGATTTTGGAGAAATACTAGCAGAAAATATAATATATTATTTTAAGGAAAATAAAGAGTTAATTTATAATCTTAAAAATATAGGTATAAATACTGTTTATAAAGGAATGAAAAAAATGACTAATGATGAAATAACAGGTAAAAAATTTGTTATAACAGGATCATTTAATAGTTTAGTTAGAGATGACATAAAAGACTTTATTGAGCATTTTAGTGGAAAAGTAAGTGATTCAGTAAGTAAAAATACAGACATTCTTATAGTTGGAACTAATGCAGGAAGCAAACTTGATAAAGCTACAAAACTTGGTATTTCAATATGGAATGAAGAAAAAATAAAAAAGGTTATGGACAAATAACTTTTTTATTTGTATAATTAAAACATATAATACTACATAGATACTTCAAAAAGGAAGTGATTGTTATGTTTATAGATTCAGTTAATTTTTATATAAATATACTGATAATAGTTTTTATAATTACATTTTATGGAATATTTGGAGAAATATTAAATTCTTTACATGAAAAATATTACAAAAAAAGAACCTTTATTGTATGGGTTCCAATTTTAAGAGAATACATTCTGTTAAAAGTAGTATTTGGTGAAATATACTCAGTAGTAATATTTATGGGATATTTAGTACTGCTTGCAACGGCAATATTTGTTCCTGTGTTATTTCAATATCTAGGAAATATTTATAAAGTTGCTAGAATAATTCTAATTATATATATTATAGCAGAGTACATATATTTTAAAATAAAAAAACTTAAGAGAAGAAAAAACTCTTAAGTTTTATTTATTTTAAATTATTAATTTCATTATTCATATTGTCAATTTCAGTATTAATTTTATTAATGTCTGCTTCTTCTAAAGTATAATAATTAGCACTGTAAGCATAATTGAATAAATCTTTTTGAAGTTCACTTATCTCTTTGTACATGCTTATATATTTTTTATATAAATAATCACAGCTAGCTTCATTTATTGCAGTGGCCATATTAACTCCTAAATTTTTTTCACTAGCCAAAATATCAAACAAATAATATTTTTCTTCCATTATTTATTGCCTCCTTCAAGTAGAGCAATAAGCTCATTAGCATGTTTAATATGCATATCAAGAGCAATGCTAAATTTAATTTTCATTTCTTCATCAGTAACTTCTTCTAAAAATAAATTAACTTTATTAGCAATAATCATATTCCAATTAAACATGTCAGTAATATAAGCTAAATCTTTAGTAGAAATCATTTTAGGTACTTTACTCATTTTATCAATCCTTTCTATAATTATTATCTTCAATAAAAAAAAAGTTATACTAAATAACTTTTAATCTATATAAATTTATAGAAGGAATATTTCTAAATCTAAAATGAGTATTTTCTGTCCCAAGACCATTTGTTACATAAATAGGTGTATCATTAAGCATGTACTGTCCATA
The DNA here is from genome assembly GCA_964369155.1 of uncultured Muribaculaceae bacterium. Classification (GTDB taxonomy): domain Bacteria; phylum Bacillota_I; class Bacilli_A; order RF39; family UBA660; genus CAKOSP01. The sequence goes on from CAYJEI010000035.1 coordinate 7,252, forward strand.
TATGTAAGTGCTAGCACCTTCTTTTTCAAATGTTGGACCAGCAAAAGGAATATTTACCAAACCTCCCAAAGAATGTCCTGCTAAAACCAAGTCAGTATATTCGATAATTTTCTTTGCATCATCAGGTTTATGCATAATAGTAATGTTATATGGAGAATCAATCGTTTCATCAATTTTGTAGCTTTCTGCTAAATTATTAGTGTCTGTTAAACCAGTTAATATAATAGGTTCATTATCTATATAAAATAAAGGATAAGATTTATTATCAAGCAGCATAAAATTACTTTGTTTCATAATTTCAGTGTAAGTATCAATAATTTTTAAGTCATTATCACCTACAACAGCAAAATTAAACATATTACTTTCAACGCTGTTGAGTAAATCAATAATATTGTTTTTCTCATCGTCACTTAATTTATAAGAGTCATTTATTAAATCACCGCTAAATATAACGATATCAGCATCAAGAGAATTAATTTTTGCAATAATTTCTTCAAAATTTTCAAGGGGATACACATCACTAATTAAAGTGTCAGAAAACTGCACTATTTTAAGGCCATCAAAAGAGTCGGGAATTAAAGAATTTTCAACAGTATAATCGTTTATATCAAACATATATATTTCAATATATCTAGCATATAAAAAAACCAAAACTATTAGTAATATAAATATTAAAAAAATCCTTTTCATATATAAATCCCTTCTTAGTATATAAATATAATAACATAAAATAATCATTTTAACAAATAGAGTGTTGAAATAAAAAAAGTAATATGTTAAAATTAATTAGAAAGGTAGGAAACAACTAAAATGAAAAAAACTTTATATACTTTTTTACTATTACTAATGCCGGTAGTAGTAAATGCTAATTCGATTTGTTCAGTAGAAGAACAATCAGCACTTAAAAGCGAGGCAAATTTAATAAAAGTTGAGTATTTTGAAAACTCATATACAACAGCTCCAGGAGAGGTAGAAGCTCCAGATGCGGTGCCGCCTGAAGAT
>CAYJEI010000036.1:0-8168 GCA_964369155.1 uncultured Muribaculaceae bacterium
CATAATGATCAAGTTCCATTGTAAAGTTACCTCTACCTTGTGAGTTAGAACGTAAACTTGTAGCATACCCAAACATTTCTGCAAGAGGTACCATTGCTTTAATTGATAAAGCATTACCACGAGATTCATTTCCTAGTGGTTTACCACGTCTAGAAGTTAAATCTCCCATAACGTTACCCATATACTCTTCAGGTACAATAACGTCAACTTTCATTACTGGTTCTAAAATTACTGGTTTACATTTTTTAACAGCTTCTTTTAAAGCCATAGATGCAGCAATTTTAAATGCCATTTCTGATGAGTCAACATCATGGTATGATCCGTCAAATAGTGTAGCTTTAACGTCAACTACTGGGAATCCAGCAAGCATTCCGCCAGCCATAGCTTCTTGAAGACCTTTGTCAGTAACTGGAATATATTCTCTAGGAACTACCCCACCAACAACTTCATCAATGAATTCATAACCTTTTTCTTGATTAGGTGCAAATTTAACCCAAACATGTCCGTATTGTCCACGTCCACCTGATTGTTTAACATATTTTCCTTCACATTCTGCTTCTACTGTGATTGTTTCACGGTAAGCAACTTGTGGTTTACCAATATTTACTTCAACGTTAAATTCATCTTTCATTCTTCTAATAAGAACTTCAAGGTGTAACTCTCCCATTCCACTTATAACTGTTTGTCCAGTTTCATGGTCAGTTCTATATTTAAATGTAGGATCTTCTTCACCTAATTTTTGAAGTGCAGTACCCATTTTGTCTACATCACCTTTAGTTTTTGGTTCAATAGCCATATCAATTACTGGAAGTGGGAACTCCATTCCTTTCATGATAACAGGATTTTTTTCATCACATAGTGTATCAGCTGTAGTTGTATCTTTAAGACCAACTGCTGCAGCTATTTCACCACAGAATACTTCAGAAATTTCTTTTCTGTTGTTAGCATGCATTTGTAATATACGACCGATTCTTTCTTTAGAATTTTTAGTCGCATTTATTACATATGAACCACTTGATAATTTCCCAGAGTAAACTCTAAAGAAAGCAAGTCTTCCCACGAATGGGTCAGTCATAATTTTAAATGCAAGTGCTGTAAATGGTTCATTATCTGTTGGATGTCTTTCGATATCATTTCCATTTTTATCAATACAAGATATTGATGCTACGTCAGTAGGCGCAGGCATGTAATCTAGTACTGCATCAAGTGCAAGTTTAACACCGATATTTGATAATGCAGATCCACACATTACTGGGTGGAATTCTGATGCAAGAACACCTTTTCTGATAGCAGCTTTAAGTTCTTCAACTGAAAGCTCTGCACCTTCAAGATATTTTTCCATTAAAGCATCATCATATTCAACAGCTTTTTCAACAAGTTCCATTCTCATTATTTCAGCTTTTTCTTTAAGATCAGCTGGAATTTCAATTTCTGTAGCTTCTTCGTGTTCACCACCATCATACTTGTAAGCTTTCATTGTTACTAAGTCAATAATTCCATTAAATTCATTTTCAGAACCTATCGGACACTGAATAGCACAGTAGTTAGCTGCAAGTCTAGTTTTGATAGTTTCCATAGAAGTGAAAAAGTCTGCTCCAAGTTTGTCCATTTTATTAACAAAGAACATTCTTGGTACTTTATATTCATCAGCTTGTCTCCAAACTGTTTCAGATTGAGGTTCTACACCTGCATTAGCATCTAACAGTGTTATTGCTCCATCTAGTACTCTTAAAGATCTTTGAACTTCAACTGTAAAGTCTACGTGTCCAGGAGTATCTATAATATTAAGTCTATGATCTTTCCAATGAGCTGTAGTTGCTGCAGAAGTAATTGTGATACCTCTTTCTTTTTCTTGTTCCATCCAGTCCATTTGACTAGCACCGTCATGAGTTTCCCCAATTTTGTGAGTTATTCCTGTATGGAAAAGAATTCTTTCTGTAAATGTTGTTTTACCAGCATCAATGTGTGCCATGATACCGATATTTCTTAGTTTGTCAATTGAAACATCTCTTGCCATATTTTCTCCTACCATCTATAGTGAGCAAATGCTTTATTTGCTTCAGCCATTTTGTGAACATCTTCACGTTTTTTAACAGATCCGCCAGTTCCATTTGATGCATCGATAAGTTCATTAGCTAAATTTTCAGCCATTCCTTTACCATTTCTTAATCTTGCATATTTTGTTAACCAACGAAGTGCTAAAGTTTGTTTTCTATCTTCTGATACTTCTATAGGTACTTGATAGTTTGAACCACCAACACGTCTAGATTTAACTTCTAAAACAGGTTTGATATTTTCCATAGCAGCTGTATAAACTTCCATAGCATCTTTTCCAGTTTTTTCTTTAATCATATCAAAAGCTTCATATATAATTTTTTGAGCTGTACCTTTTTTTCCATCTAACATTATAGAGTTAACTAATTTAGTAACTACTTTTGAGTTATATAATGGATCTGGTAATACATCTCTTTTTTCTGCTCTTCTTTTACGCATAATTTAATTTCCTTTCTATAATATTATTATTTTTTTGCTTTTTTACTACCGTATTTACTACGAGATTGTGAACGTTTTTCAACACCGTGAGTATCTAGTGTACCACGTACAATGTGATATCTAACCCCGATAAGGTCTTTAACACGTCCGCCTCTAACAAGTACAACACTGTGTTCTTGTAAGTTGTGTCCTTCACCTGGAATATAAGCATCGATCTCTTTTCCATTTGAAAGTCTTACACGGGCATATTTTCTTAACGCTGAGTTTGGTTTTTTAGGTGTTTTTACACCAACACGGATACAAACTCCTCTTTTTTGAGGGCTTTTTGTGTTAGTTTCTTTTTTAGCTAAAGCATTAAATCCTTTGTTTAAAACTGGACTTTTACTTTTACTAACCTTTTTACCACGTCCTTTTTTTACAATTTGATTAATTGTAGGCATATATATCTCCTTTCATACACACACATCCTGGTGTATCGTATTTTGCTTAAAATTAGACCCCACCTGGGTGGGATCCAATAAAATTGCATTTATACTATATCACTTTACATAGTATTTTGTCAACTATTTTTACATAAAAAAGAATGTAAAATTTACATTCTAATTTTATACATCGAATTAAGCTAATTCGATTTCAGCACCAGCTTCAGTTAATTGAGTTTTAATTGCTTCAGCGTCAGCAGTTGGAACGTTTTCTTTAACATTACCACCGTTGTCAGCTAGAGCTTTAGCTTCAACTAAACCTAAACCAGTAATTTCTTTTAAAATTTTGATAACAGCTATTTTGTTAGCTCCTGCAGATTTTAAAACTACAGTTTTGCTTGAAGGTCCTTCTTCAACAGCAGCAGCAGCAGCAGGTGCAGCAGCTACAGCAGATGGGTCAACTCCAAACTCTTCTTTCATTGCGTCAACTAATTCTTTAACTTCAAGAATAGTCATTTCTTTAAGTCCATTAATGAACTCGTCTTTTGTAAATTTTGCCATATTATTCATCCTTCCCTTCTAAGTCTTTGGCATAAAGATCTAAACCAATTGCTAAATCTCTAACGTACTGGATCATGCCTCCAGCAAGCATAGTAAGTAATCCTTCTCTTGATGGTATATCAGCGTATTCTCTAATAACTGATTTGTCAGCAACTGAACCACTAATAACACCAACTCTGATATCAACTTTTTTGTTTTTCTTAGCGAACTCTGATATAATTTTAATTGGTTCAAGTAAATCTTTACCAAATAAAATTGCATTAGGTCCAGCTAAAAATTCGTCAACATTAAGTTCTAATTCATTCATAGCTCTTTTAAGTAAAGTATTTTTGTATACTTTAATTTCAGAATCTATTTTGAAAAGTTCTTTTCTTAGTTCAGTTAATTCTGCAACAGTTAAACCTTGATATTGAAACATAATAACTGATTCACTATTTTTTATTTTATCAACTATTTCGTTTACAACAAGCGTCTTACCTTCAAGAATTTTTTGACTTGCCATATAATCCTCCTTTTTTTTATATAAAAAAGCTTCCATTAAAGAGGAAGCTTAAAAGACAAAAGTTTTTTAAGTTCCCTCGGTAGGATAATTAAAACCAAATTGGTTCCCTACTTTCTTAGGTGAATTGCTTTTCTACTCGTTATTATATTATAACTTTAATTAAATGTCAAAACTATTTTTATCAAGTTTAATTCCAGGTCCCATTGTAGAAGTTAAAGTAATATTTTTAATAAAGATTCCTTTAACTGCTGTAGGTTTAGCCTTAGAAATAGTTGATACAACATAGTTTATGTTTTCTAATAATTTTTCATTATCAAATGATGCTTTTCCAACTATTGTGTGAACATTTCCGTAAGTATCGTTTTTATATGCAACCATACCACCTTTAATGTTTTTAACAGCTTCAGCTGGTTTTGGTGTAACAGTTCCTACTTTTGGATTAGGCATTAATCCTCTAGGTCCTAAAACATTACCAATTTTACCAACTTCAGGCATCATATCTGGTGTAGCTACTATTACATCAAAATCAAACCAGTTTTCAGCTTTGATTTTTTCAAGAATTTCTTTATCACCAACGATATCAGCTCCAGCAGCTTTTGCTTCTTCAGCTAAAGCACCTTTAGCAATTACTAAAACTTTTTTAGTTTTTCCTGTACCGTTTGGTAAAACTAAAGAACCTCTCAGCCCTTGATCTGATTTTTTAGCGTCGATATTTAAGTTAAATGCTATTTCAATAGTTCCATCGAACTTTGTAGTAGCAGTTTTCTTAACTAACTCAACAGCCTCAGCACCAGTATATAATTTGTTTGCATCAATACAATTTAATGCTTCCACATATTTTTTACCATGTTTTTTCACGTGTATTTTCCTCCTAACTGTGGTTTATTAGCGGATTTTATATTATTTTATAAAATTTTTTTATTCTTCTTTGTTTTCTTCGCCAGCTACTGGAACTTCTTCAAGTTCTTTGTTAGCATTTTCAATTGCATCAGCTTCCATTTTTTCTAAATCTGCTTCTCTTTTTGCTCTTTCAGCTTCTTCTTTAGATGCTTCTTTAGATTGTTCTGCAAGTTCAGAATCATTTAATCCTTGAATTGCAATACCCATGTTACGAGCTGTACCAGCTATGATATTCATTGCTGCGTCAACGTTATTTGCGTTTAAATCAACCATTTTTTCTTCTGCAATTCTCTTTAATTCATCTTTAGAAATAGTTGCCACGATTTCGTTAGCACCTTTCTTAGATCCTTTTTGAATTTTAGCAGCTTTCATTAATAAAAATGCAGCTGGTGCAGTTTTAAGAACGAAATCAAAACTACGATCATCAAAAATTGAAATTTCACAAGGAACAACGTCTCCCATTTTATCACGAGTTGCGTCATTAAATCTTGTACAGAATTCTTGTAGGTTAATACCAGCAGGTCCTAAAACTGTTCCAACAGGTGGAGCAGGTGTAGCTTTTCCAGCAGGTATTTGAATTTTTATTTTTTTTACGACTTCTTTTGCCACGTAAAACACCTCCTATAATTATTTGTTTTCCGCGTTATGTGGTATGGGCTAATCCGCATTCCCTCCCACAAAACTACAATTACAAAACTAATTGCATCTAAAATTCTAACATAAAAACAGCAAAATATCAAACTATTTCGCTTATTTTCTAGTAATTTATACAATTTTTTTACTTTTTCATTATAACATTTACATAATCATACGGGATTTCTATTTTTTCTTCATCAAATCTTCGTTTTAATCTGTAATTTAATTCCCACATGTTTTCATATGCTTCTCCAGTATCATTACCCCAAACCCATGCTCTAATATTTATTCCAGATGATCCCCATTCTACTGTTCTAACTCTTGGAAATTCAATGTTTTTATTATCACCTTTAAAGTTTACTTTGCATATATTTACTAACTCTTCTTTTATTATATCAATTGCTTTATCTAAATCTGAATTATAGGACACTTTGTAATCTGCAAATAGTACTATTTCATTATCAACAAAATCAAAATTTTCTATTGCAAGCTTATTTAAGCTACTGTTTGGTAATATCTCTCTTTGATTATTGATTGTTTTAAGAATTGTATGTCTCGTAGAAATTTCTTCAACTGTTCCCGATAAGTTCAATTCTGGAATTTTAATAAAATCTCCAACTTCAAATGGTTTACTCATCACTAGCTCTAAGCTTCCAAAAAAATTACTTAAAACTTCTTGTCCAGCAAATCCTATTACCCCTGCAAATATACCTAGTGCAGATAAAACCGTAATGGAAAATGATGACAAAACTGAAAATTGGGCTACTGCTATTAAAATTCCTATAGTATATACTGCTACACTTTTTATTCTTTTAACAAAAATTAATACTGTTGTTAACTGTTTATTACTTCTTTTTAAAATTATCCTATTTATTAATTTATCCAATACTTTGTTTAATATTATTGTTAATATTACTATTATAACTGCTACTATACAGTCTTTCCAAAAATCATTCATTATTTCTCCTTTACATATTTTATTATATGTTTATATCTAATTTTTTTCCTATGATATAACTTATTATATATGATAATGACAACATAATCAATACCACTATCATTTTTTTGGGATTACTAAAAATTTCTAATAAACTGGAGCCTAAAAATCCCCAGAAAAAAACTGTAAATAACTTCCCTACTAATAACGAGATTAAATATTTAGTCTGGTTCATATTTGTTAATCCAGCTGCAATATTCACAAAGGAAGACGGTGTAAAAGGCATTGCTAAAATAACTGTAAGTTTAGGTAGTGTTAAATTATTAACAACTTGGTTAAAAAATTCTAGTTTATTATTATTTGCTATCTTTTTTGTAAACCATTTGTGTAAACCTTTTTTCACTAAAATATATACTAAGTAGCTGGCTATTACTGTAAATATCCACGAAATTAAAAATCCTAGTAATGGACCAAACGCTATAAAGTTTATTGAAATAAATAATACTAATGGCAAAATCGGCAGTAAAGATTCGACTATAATTAATAAACATGAAAATATAGGTGCTAATATTCCAGCATCTATGAAAAAATTTTCTATAGCTTGATTTAAATTAATAAATATATCTTCCATATATTTATTATACACTAAATTATTATAATTACATAGTTAATTATATACCTGAGTTACATCATAACCTAAATATGATAACTGAATAACTGTCTTTTTGCTTACAATTCCCTTTTCACAAGTTATATAATATTTTTCTTTTTTATTTAGATACGAACTATGAGAATTTAGTAATTTTTGATAATAAATATTTGTACTTGATGGACTGTTTATTTTTTTATAATCCAGAGGATGTCTAACATCAATTAATTTTCCCATTGATTTTTTATAATCACTTATATGTATTTTTTTCATAATATCACTATATTATTATATGATTAAATAAAAAAATAGCCAAGGCTATTTATTCAAAAAAATCATCAAAAAATTCGTCATCAGATACTACTTTTTCTGCCATTATTTTACTGTCAACATCAATATTTACTTTTGGTTTTTCTTCACTACTATTTTCAAGTTCTTTTTGTTTTTCTAAACGTTCTTTTTCTATTTTTTCTTGTTCATCCAATTCTTTAAGTTTTCTATCTATATCTTTCATCATTTCATCAATGTCTATATTCCCAATAGGTTTATTCATTTGATTATTTTGATTTTGCTGATTCAAAGCTGTTTGATTTTGTTGTTCTGGAGTTGATGGAGCAAATGGATTCGATGCAAAAGGGTTAGATGCGAAAGGGTTTGGAGCAAATGGATTAGGTGCAAATGGATTAGTTCCCATTCCACCTCCAAATGGATTAAATCCTCCAGGCATCATATTATTTACATTTCCCCCATTTTCAAGCGCTTTTTTCTTTTTTTCCTCTGTTACATATTTTTTTATATCAAACATTTTTACTTCTTCTGGAGTTCTAGTCGGATATTCTGCTTGAGGATAATCTTCACCCCAGTTTATTTTAAAACTTGGTTTTAATTGCGTTTTAAATGGATTAGTTCTTAATCTTATAATTATTGCTTGGAATAATTTCAACTTTTGCAAATCTGATACTGTTATAAGTGGTGTTGAAGCTGTTTTATCTTTTTCTTTTGATTTGACTTCACCACACATTTTACTTATTTCTTCTAGTGCTTTCATTTCTGTTGATATTAAATAAA
>CAYJEI010000037.1:0-369 GCA_964369155.1 uncultured Muribaculaceae bacterium
CCAACAATGAATATATTGATATTTTAAATTATTATTATAAAAATATTGAAATATTAAAATATAGTGTATAAGTAAAAAATAATCCGCCATACTTTAAGTAGGATGGTGAAAATGAAAAGAAAAAAATTAAAAAGTTTTGTAATTCCAACGTTGTATATTATGACTATATCAGTGATATTTATTTCTATGATGTTTCTAGGTTCTTCGCTAACAATAGAACAGCCTGCTGATAATGAAAATCTAGATTATTCAGTAGATTCATTAACGGATGACGAAGTTCCAGTAATATCCGAATTAATCGAAAAAACTGTTAAACCTTTTGAAGATGAATCAGTTACAATAAGTAAAAATTACTATTCAAAAGATGAT
>CAYJEI010000037.1:411-1808 GCA_964369155.1 uncultured Muribaculaceae bacterium
AGGAGAAGTAAAAAATATAACTTCAGATGAAATTCTTGGATCAGTAATAGAAATAACTCATTCAAATAATTTGACAAGTATATATTATAGTTTAAGCGAAGTATTAGTGAAAATTGGAGATAAAATAACAACTGGACAAGTAATAGGAAAAAGTGGAAATAATAAAATAGAAAATAACGAAGGAAGCTCTTTATTATTTGAAGTATATTATGAAGGAAAAGCAATTGATCCTGATACTTTTTATGACCAAGAAATAAAAACTTTTGATTAAGCCTTAAAAGGCTTTTTTTAGGAGATAAAATGAAAAAAAACATATTATATTTAGTAGACAATAATATCCAATATTATAGCTATAAAACAGATAAAATATACACAAAAGTAATTCCTAAAGAGATAATGAAATTTGGAAAAATAGCAAATCTTATAAAATTTAGTAAATTTTTTGAATTATTACTTAAGGAAAATAGGTTATTAACAAAGGTATTTATGGATAAAATAATAGTTATAACTAATAAATATTATACAAATGTTGATAAACAAATCTTATCTGAATATTTGCAAAAAAATTCTTATAATAAAATATTTTTTATAAAAGATAAAAATATTTTAAATTTAAGTAATAAAGCATATATAAATTTTTGTGAACAGTACACAATAATATATTATAAGGATAGATATTTTAAAAACCAAGAACTATTTATTGATAATGAACTTTTTTCCAAAAACGAATTACTAAAGTTTATAAGAAAACACACATCAAATAAAGATACTTATATTTTTGGTAATAATCAAGAAATAGAAAATAATTTTTCTTTAGATAGAGAATATATATTTGATAACAAAACAACTATGCTTGTAAGCAAAATCAGTATGAAAAAAAACTAAAAAAAAGTTTTTTTTTTTGCCAAATTATGGTATAATTTATTCATAAGAAGTACATAAGTAAGGCGGCATTTTATGATAAAGTTTGTAGTAGTTGAAGATGATAACAATGAAAAAGATATAATAAATAAAATTATAAGTAAATCTAGTTTTAAAATTGATGAAGAAATTTTAATTTTGAATTTTGATTCATACGATGATAAATTAAAAGAAGAAATAAAAGACTTAGAATTTAAAAAAATTTACATCCTAGATATTAATTTAAAAACAAAAATATCAGGTATTGAAATAGCGGAACAAATAAGAGAAATTGACTGGCACAGTGAAATTATTTTTGTGACTAATCATGATAAAATGTTTGAAACAGTATATAGAAGTACATATAATATTTTTGATTTTATTGAAAAATTTCATGATTACGAAATTAGATTAGAAAAAGATATAGAAAAAATAATCAAAAGGAATTTTGATAATAAAATGTTTAAATATTCTTCTAGAGGAGCTCATCTTTCATT
>CAYJEI010000037.1:1818-8037 GCA_964369155.1 uncultured Muribaculaceae bacterium
TTGTTTTTAAATACAATATTATATATATACAGAGATACACAAGATAGAAAGTTATGTATTGTTACTGATAAGAATAATTATACAATAAGTATGAGTTTGCAAGAAGTTATGACAAAATTAGATAAAAGGTTTGCATTTTCACATAGAGCTTGTATTGTGAATAAGGATAGAGTTATTGAATATCAATGGAATAATAATTCATTTCTTTTGGATAATAATGAAATAATTAATTTTTTATCAAGAAAATATAAAAACAATATAGAAGGTTAATATGCAAGAAAATATTTATATAAGATCTGTTATTACAGTTTTAGTGGTGTGTTACTTTTTGTCCAAAACAAAACATAAAAAAATAGAATATAGTATTAAAAATTTCTTAATATTTATATTTTTAACTTTCGTAGTCTTATTTTCATATTCATATTCAAGTCCAATAATTAGAGCAACATTATTAATTTGCGTGTATACTGCGATTAATTATTTTTTACTAAAATATAAATTAACAAATAGTGTTGCTAACGCATTAATGTTAATAAGTTTATTTTTAATATTGGAAATTATCATAGCTACTTGTCTAGTAGCTATGAACATAAACATGGTAGAATACATGGAAGAGCAGTCTACAGTATATTCAGTTGTTACAAATTACTTAATTTTAAGTAGTTTAGTAATTATGACAAAGTTTAAAATAATAATAAAAGGAATGAAAAAATTATCTGACAGTATATCAAAATTTATAGTAAACAAAACATTTATATTACTAGAAATATTAGCTATAATTTTAGTGACTAGTTTATTATATGAAACAATAGAAATAAAAGATAATTTAACTTATTTTATACTATTTGTTATGGTTTACTGTATGTTTGTTTTCATACTACAACTTCAGTACCTAATATTTAATAGTGTTAAAACAAAAAAATTGCAGCTAACTAAATTAAACAAAAAGTATATATACAAAATAGAAGAAGATCAAATATATAGGCATAATATAAATAATAAATTAATAGCGATAAAACAGGTAGGAAATAGTGATGTGAAATTGCTGATTGACGAATTAATATATGATAAAAAATTAGAATATCATAATGCAGTACACCTTGGTAAGGTGCCAGAATACATGCTTTCAGTTTTTTATGATAAATTATATAATCAAGATAGTATAAGTGTGAATATTACAAATACATTAGAAACAAATTTATTAAAAATGTTGGGGATTATAAAATTTAGTAAACTAATAGAATGTATTGGGATAAGTTTAGATAATGTTTTGGAATCTTTAGAAAATACTAAAAATCCATATATTAATATAGTGTTTAAAGAGGATACTGAAAAAATAGTAATTTGTATTTGTAATAATTTTAGTCATAATTTAGATATTGATTTACTTGGAAAAAAAGATTATTCAAATAAAAGAAAGCCATCTGGTATTGGATTATTTAGTATATCGAAGTTTAAAGATATAAATCATGAATTATCAATAGTAAATAATGAATTTAGAATGAAATTTAATGTATATAAAAAACCACTCTCATGAGTGGTTTTACTATAATAGTTCCTCAGGACAAACAGGTTCATCAACTACCCAAAAAATAGTGTAACATTCTTTTCCTAATGAAGTGCCTATATTTTTTAAAATATCTACTAACATGTATACTCCTTTCTGCTTAAATCTATATATTTTATTTAAACCTTATTTGATTTATAGTATAAATAATTATTATACTTAATACCAAAAATATTATATGTAATAGGTATGACACTAATAGTTTGTAGTAACATACCTATTAAAATTGCATTACTTAATAAAGAGTTAAAAAAGATAATAGTTATAATTGAATAAATTAATAAAATAATACTAACAATAAATTTATTACGAATTCTCTTATTCTCCCTTATTAAAGGTCTTTTAGGTGTGTCAGCTGGAGAATATATAACCAATAATATAGTAAAAATAATAAAGAAAATATAATATAAATTAATTGTCAAATCTAAATATTTTACAATAAAAGGAGATATGATATATATGATTATGCTAGATATCCAACAATAAACATCTTTAGTAGCGTGAATTCCGAAGGCAAAAGTTCTTAATAATCCATATAATAAAAACAATAATAATGTTTCTGTGGCAGTGCCTAAAATATTTGAAATAATAATAATCACTATAACTTTAGTAAAAAAGCTAAATAAACCTTCTAAAGTATATCTACATATTCTTTCGTCACTTTCAGTAATGTCTTGACTTCGTTTTATATATTCTAATACTTTACTAGCAAATTTTTCATTCATAATACTTCCTCATTGCAATTAAATAATATCAAAAAAAAATATTTTATTTTTCAAAAGTGGCTTAAATAAACAAAAACGTTCAATTAGAAATACGTAATTTACATATCGTAAATTATATTGAATTTTAAAACCCGATAATACTATTTAAGACAAAAATAAAAATTAACGACAAAATATTTGATATCATAAATACGTGGTTGAAAATGTTAACAAAAAACAAATAAAACTGGTCTAGGACATTTTCTTGTGTTATGTTTGAATTTTAGAAGAAAAGAGGTGTTGAGTTTGAAAGGTAGAGTTAAATGGTTCAACAATGAAAAAGGTTATGGTTTCATAGAATACCAAGATCTTGAAGATATCTTTGTGCATTATTCCGCAATCATCAAAGAAGGCTATAAGACTTTAGACGAAGGAACATTAGTTAATTTTAAATTAATTGAAACTTCCAAAGGATTACAAGCTGTAGATGTGCAAGAACAACAAACTGTTGAAGTTTAATAGTACACTGCCATCGGCAGTTTTTTTGTTGTTGAAAACGTAATAAAAAAGTGCTATACTGATACTAGGATGGTGATATTATGAAATTACAAGTACACGGAGACAAGATGATTGTTACTAAGGCAATTAAGGACTATTTAGAAGAAAAGTCGTTAAGATTAGAACGCTACTTTGATAATAATGATGAAATTAAAGCTGTCATTAATGTGCGAGTAAAAAATAATTTGCAAACAGTAGAGATTTCGATCCCTACAAAATATTTTATGTTAAGGGCAGAGGTAAGTCACAGTGATTTATATGCTTCTATTGATTTAGCAATAGATATTTTGGAAAGACAAATTACCAAAAATAAAAAGAAAATTCAAAAAAAATATAAACATATACCAGAATTTGATATGAATATGGAATTTGAAGCAGAAGAAGAAAAATTAGATTTAGTTAAAAGAAAAAATCTTGATATTAAACCTATGGACGAAGAAGAAGCAATGCTTCAAATGCAACTTGTTAATCACGATTTTTTCGTTTTTAAAAATTTAGATGAAGAATGTGTTTCGGTATTATATAAAAGAAAAGATGGAAAATTTGGAATAATAAATGTAAAATAGAAGATTTAAATCTTCTATTTTTTTAATTTGTTAATATATTTGTTATAAAGTTTTATTAAGTAAAAACATAGAAAATGCACAAAAAATAAAAAAGTTATTGGTAAACAATAGCTTTTTTGATATAATTATTTCACAAGGAGATATGATGAAATTACTAAAAAAATTATTTGATACAGAATATAAAGAATTAAAAAGGTTTGAAAAATTAGCGGACGAAATTGAAAATTTAGATGAAGAAATGCAAAATCTAAAAGACAATGATTTTGCAAAAATAACATTAAATTTAAAAAGAGAACTAGAAGAGGGAAAAGAACTAGATGATGTGATTGTTAGAGCATTTGCACTTTGTCGTGAAGCAGCTGCTAGAACAATTGGCGAAAAACATTATAGAGTGCAAATCCTAGGAGGACTTGCAATTCATTATGGTAATATTGCTGAAATGAAAACGGGTGAAGGAAAAACCTTGACAACAACTCTTCCAGCATACACGAACGCGTTAACAGGATTAGGTGTGCACGTAGTAACTACTAATGAATATTTATCTGAAAGAAATGCCGAATGGATGAAACCAGTTTATGATTTACTAGGTATTACAGTTGGAGTTAACCTAAGATCTTTAAGTTCTAAAGAAAAAAAAGATGTGTATAATTGTGATATTACTTATGCAACTAACAATGAAATAGGATTTGATTATTTAAGAGATAATATGGTTGTTAAGAAAGAAGATAGAACTCAAAGGAAACTAAATTTTTGTATCATCGATGAAGTAGATTCAATTTTAATAGATGAAGCAAGAACTCCACTAATTATTAGTGGAGGTAGAGTAAATGTAAGTAATCTTTATTTAGAGGTTGACAAAATCTCTAAATCGCTTAAATTTGATATTGATTACTTAGTAGATGAAAAAACAAAAAATGTTTCTCTAACTGAAGATGGAGTTGCCAAAGTAGAAAAATTAACTAATTTAAAAAATTTATATGACTTAGATAATACAAGTTTCGTTCACAGATTAAACCAAGCTTTGAAGGCTAATTTTGGATTTAAAAAAGATGTGGATTATGTTATTGAACAAGACGAAATAATTATTGTAGACCAATTTACTGGTAGACTTATGCATGGAAGACAGTATAGTGAAGGATTGCATCAAGCAATAGAAGCTAAAGAAAATGTAAAAATAAATACTGAAACTAGAACAATGGCAACTATTACGTTTCAAAATTTATTTAGAATGTATAATAAATTATCAGGTATGACTGGTACAGCTAAAACTGAAGAAGAAGAATTTAGAAATGTATATAATATGTATGTTATATCAATACCTACAAATAAACCTATACTAAGAGAAGATTATGCAGATTTAGTTTACTCTAATTTTAAAGGTAAAAATATAGCTATAGTGAAATTTATAAAAGAAATACATGAAAAAGGTCAACCAATCCTTATTGGAACAATATCGGTTGAAGCTAATGAAGAATTAAGTAAAATTCTAAAAAAAGAAGGATTAAAACATGAAATATTAAATGCAAAAAATCATGAAAGAGAAGCAGATATTATAGCTAAGGCAGGAGAAAAAGGTTCGATAACTTTAGCTACAAATATGGCGGGTCGTGGTACAGATATAAAACTTGGTGAAGGTATTAGAGAATTAGGTGGATTATGTGTTATAGGAACTGAAAGACACGAATCAAGAAGAATAGATAATCAGCTAAGAGGTCGAGCAGGAAGACAAGGTGATCCAGGAATTAGTCAATTTTTTGTTTCATTTGAAGATGATTTAATGAGAAAATTCGGTACTGACAGAATCAAAGGGATGCTTGAAGCAATAGGTGTGACTGGAGATCAATCTATTAGAAGTAAAACATTTACCAGAAGTATTGAAACAGCACAAAAAAAAGTTGAAGGAAATAATTATGATTACCGTAAAAGTTTACTTGATTATGATAATGTCTTAAATGAACAAAGAGAAATTATATATGAAAAAAGAAACGATATTCTAGATAATGAATCTATATCTGAAAATGTTTTAGAATTATTTAAAGAAGTAACTTCAGATTTAGTAAATAAACATATAGAACCAGAAGGTTATTTAACTGATAAAGATAAGGAAAATATTGTTGATTTTGTAAATTCTAATTACATAAAAAAAGAAAAAATAACTGTTGATAAATTAAATGATAAAAATAATGAAGATATTATAGAATATTTATCCGAAAAAATTATCAAGGATTATGAAGAAAAAATGAGCAAAGCTCCAGTTAAAACAGAATTCGAAAAAGCTATATCACTTAGAATTATTGATACTAATTGGGTAAATCATATGAGTGCTATGGAACATTTAAAAGAAGGAATAAGCTTAAGAAGTTATGCACAAGTAAATCCAGTACAAGCATATACAATGGAAGGTTTTGAACTTTTTGATAATTTCATAGAGAAAGTAAATTCAGAAACTGCTATGTTTTTATTAAAAGCGGAAATTAGACAAAATATAGAAAGAAAACAAACATTAACAGGGACAGATAATTCAGGAAAAGATACAGTAAAGAACACACCTAAAAAAATCGCACTGAAAATAGGAAGAAATGAAGCGTGTCCTTGTGGAAGTGGAAAAAAACATAAACAATGTTGTGGAAAATAAAGCAAACTGCTTTATTTTTTTTGAAATATCAAGAGAAAATGTGAAAATATAGTGAAAAATCAAATATTTTATAGAAAGATTTAAAAAATAATAGTACAATGTAATTGGTGAAAAAAATGAATATAAATTTACTTGAAGAAAAACTTAGTACTATAGGGAGGTTTCTTTGACATTGAATCAAAAAAACAA
>CAYJEI010000038.1:0-7983 GCA_964369155.1 uncultured Muribaculaceae bacterium
CCACCATATTTTCTTTGTCCAAACGATAAGCAAATATTGAATTAATTAACTCTTGCATATCATTATCGTCAAAATCGTTAATATAGTATTTAATTGAATTACTAAGAACCGTTACATAATCAGTAAATCCAACACTTACAAATTTAGAACATATTCCCGAAATACTGTCTAAATTATTAGCTATTTTACTACCTAAATTCCCAGTTAAACCGTAAAGTATTTCATTAATTTCTTCAATTGTATTTAATAAATTTTCATCTAATATAATAGAATTTTGAGTATTAATAATTACATTAAAATAATTTTTAATAGAATCTTCTATCTTTTGAATATCTTCATTTGTTATTCCAGGATATACTCTTTTTGAAGTTTCTCTAATAAGAAAATTTATATCCGTGTATCCATCACTAATCAATGTAATTATAATTTTTAAAAACTTTTCTTCTATTTCAGGGTTACCATACTCAGGTTTTATATTATTAATAACATGTCTTTTTAACAATAAAACTTCATTATATAATTTTAAACCACTCTCATCTAAATCAATTGGAATACGATTAACTTTTTCATTTGAAATATCACTAACTTTTGTGTAAGTTTTATTTTCTGCTGACAACAACTGTTTATCATGTATATTTTTTTCATATGCTACATCTACTATTTCATCTTTTCCATGCATCATTAAATGATCAATCATAAGTAACAATTTTGGTTCCTCAATAATTTTTCTTCTTAAACCACTATTTGAATTATTTTGTTCGTCCAAAGTTATATAAGATAATTTTTCTTTTAAAACAGGCAAATCAAAATAAGCTATTTTAATATCTGAAAGACTTTTCATTTCAATACCATAACGAGAAAGTTCGGTTTGTGCTAAATCAAATTTTTCTTTATCCAAAGATTTTAAAATAACAAAATATTCATGAAGGTGATTTATATCACCTTTTCTTAATTTAGTTAATACTTCCCTTACTTCTATAATATTCATAACAACCTTCTTTCTAGTATGCCATCAAAGGTACTTTCTTAGGATCTAATCCACTTTCTTTTAAAGCATTAATTGAATTGTTTAATTCTCCTGCATCATATTTAACTAATACATTCGGATTTAAATAAATATCAAATGGAACTTTTCCTATTTTTGTTAAAGTATCTAACTTAACTTCTAACTCATCATCAATAAACAATTCTATATTATCCACTAAGATATCGTTTTTCATTCCAAGTTCTTCTATTTTCTTTACATTCTTATGAAATAAAGCTTCATCAAAATGCTCTTCAATAAACGCTAAATCTCTACTAGTAAAATCATTAATATTAAAGTTAGCATTTTCAAGCATTTTTTTAATATCTACTTCGTTTTTATTTACATTATTATCCTCTATATTTAAAAATATAGGTTTTAACTCTGATTCAATATTTTTGTCTTTTTCAAGATCCCCTATTGTAGGAAGTACAATCTCATCAAATAATTCACTATTCAATTTAAAAGTATTATCACTAATTTTATCTATTTTTGGAAAATCAACTTCCTCATTAATATCTAACACAGGAGCTGCAACAGTTTGAATTTCTTCAACAGGTATATTAATATCAGGTGTTTCTTCTTCTAAAATTACTGGACTATTATTTTCAGGTTCAATAACAGTTACTTCAACTGGAGTCTCGTCGGCTACAATATTATTTAAAGTAATATCATCTACTTTTGCTTCTGCAAAAACATCAGAAAAGCTTTTTCCATTTTTTATTCCTTCAAATTCTCCCCTATCATATTGAAACAAACCATCTTCAGGAAACATTAAAAGTTTCGCCACTTCTCTTTGTTCATCTTTATTTAAGTTAAATTTAGAAAGCAAATTAATTAATGCATCTCTAGTAGAATCAACATTACCTTCTAATGCAACATTAACATAATCAGCCAATTTTTCTTGATTTACAACCGCTTCACTATAACGTATGTCAAGGTCAGCAATTAAAGTTATTACGTCAGCTAAACTAGCTTCTGTTTCACTTAATTTATTTTTTGAATCACTTAAAATATCTTTAAGTTTATTTAATTCTTCAGGCAAATTTCCATCTAATTTATCTAAAACTGCTTTAGGATTAAAGTCAATACTCAATTTATCTAATACTTTATTAAAATCATTAGGATTTATTCCATTTAAAATATCCTTAAGTATTTTACCTTCACTACTTAAAACATCAATTTCTTTAGTAACTTCTTTAATTATTCCATTAAACTTATCTTTTTCATTTAATAGTGTACCTTTATTTTCAGCAGCTATTTTTTGTTCATTAGAAATATCGCTAATAATTACACTATCACTACTTTTTAAATTGTAAACTTTATCTAGTAACAATTTTACTTCCAAATTAATATTTTTCATATTTATCACCCTTATTATAAGTAAATTATATCAAACAAAAATAATATTGTAAATAAAAATAAGTCAAATATTTACTAAAGATTATAACTTTACAAAAATAATTAATGAAAATTTTACAATAATTTTACATAAAAAAAGAATATTACTTATTATTCTTCAATAAAAAATCCAGTACTATACCTCTATTACTTTTTCTAAATCGCTCATTTTTAAAAAGTTTTTTAACTTCATCTCTTGTATAATATGCAACCGAATCAACTTCACTTTTTTGCAAAATCATATCTTCTATTTTTATATCATCTTTAATATAATAAACTTCATGATATTTACACTCCAATTTTATTGATTGAATAAATTTTAATTTACTTTTATCTAATTTGATACCAAGTTCTTCATCTACTTCTTCCAAAACAGTCTTTAAACTATTACTACCTTGTTTAACATGTCCACTAGTAAGTGCAATCTTACTATTTTTCGAAACAGAAGTAATTTGAAACAAAAGCTCTCCCTTTAAATTTTCTATTATAACAAACACAACCATGTAATATCTATCAGTTGGTATAAATTTTACATTATCTGTATTTCTAAGCCATACATCTTCAGTAATTTCTTTATTTCCATCATATAAATTTAAATATTCCTTCATAAAAATACCTCCTCACCTATACAAGTTTATCATATTTTTATGCTCAAAAAAAGAGAATATTTTTATTCTCCTATTTTAATATAACCTTCAAATACTTTTCCTTGATCATAATTCTGAGGTTCTCCAGTTCCTTGCAGTTTAAAAGTTATTTCATATTCTTGAGTTTCATTAGCTTTAATTATTACGCTAGTAGCCAAAATTTCATCAGATGTAGGTGCTGTTACAAAATCTTTAGAAAAACCACCGTTTGTAGCTTCAATTTTATACATAAAGTTACTTGAAGTATAAGTATTTCTATCTACTACCATTGTAACCATATATTCTACGTCAAAATCAGATAAATTTGTTACAGTAAATGTTTTGACAGGGTAATTTTGACCTTCTGGATGATCATCAGGAAGCATTCCTTCAACAAGTAATTCTCCTTCATCATAATATTCAATATTCAGTGATCCTGACCCTAAAGTAGAATCTTGATTTCCAGTAACAGAAGATGAACCAGATCCTACAGGATCACAGTCTTCAGGCTCAATTTGACAATATTTATCACAAACACCGTCACCATCTTCATCACATCTTACATCACAAACTTTATCACCATCTAAATCAATATCAGCATCAACTTCACAGTCACCGTCAGTATCAACATCTAAATCAGGCTTGCCATCACCATCAACATCATAATTATAATCTGGCCAACCATCTCCATTAGAATCACAATTAACTTTACAAGTAGGATCACATGTCCCTTCTGCTGGATTAACTATGTTTTCATCAGGTTCTCCGTCACCATCTGTATCAATATTAAATTCCGGCTCTCTATCACCTTTATAATCTATATTTATATCTGGTATATCATCTCTATTTGTATCGATATTTACATCAGCAATATTATCACCATCTATATCTAAATTAATATCCGGTATACCATCACCATCTATATCTTTATTTAAATCTCTAATATTCATATAATGAATACCAGCATAAGTTGCTGCAAATAAACCTACTAATAAAGTAGCTAACAAAATAATTAAAAGTGGCGTTCTATTTCCTCTTTTTTGAAATTTAAAAATTAATTCTCTATTATTTTTTTCTATTGTTAAGTTATGTGGTAAATAGGCATAGTCATCACTAGTTGTAAGTGTTAACTTAATAATCTTCATAACCATAGAGTCATCAACTTCTACTTTTTCTTCATACATTTCAGTAATAATTTGTTTAATTTTAAATTTCTGTTCTTCAGTACTTAAATTTAAAAACAAAGGTAAATCTATTACTTTTTCCTTATACTCATTATCAATTTTAATTTTTCCCATATACGCTATCTCCTACCATAAAAACATTATAACACATTACTTCAAATATAATAAAGACTTTTTTAACATATTTTCATGAATTTTTAAATTATTTCTTAAAATATGTCTAATTTCGACATAAACATTATCTTTTTTGTCTTTATATTTTTTATATTCTTTAGTTAACATATTCTTAAACTCTTTTTCACTAAATTTCCCATTTTCAATTAAAGCCTCTATTAGCTTTCTAATTAACAAACCATTTTCTTCTATATTAATTTCACTTTTATCACAAGAATCATAATATTGTAAATATGAAGAAACACATAATTTTTTACTTAACCCACTAACAGTATCTAATTTTCTGATTCTTTCTTCCTTAATTACATTTTTTACATCAAATTTTTCAATCATTTCCCACAGAAGTACACACATATTAAAATTTTTATCTTTTAAAATTACATTAGTTTTCCTTATAGGACTATGAACAGGTGTTGCATGTTTTAAATTTCTAATAAAATCTGTACTAATGAAATCATCAAATATCTCAATTGCCCTCCTAATTCTAGCTTCTAAATTTCCATCTTCATAATTATCATCAACTTTTTCTCTTACTATTTCTAAACTAACTGATATATTTTCATTATCTAAGCTAGTTTTTCCAACATAATTTACTGTTTTCAAACTACTACCTTTTAAATTAATTTCTTTTAAAGCCAACTGATCTTGTAAAAATTCTTTTGAATTTATAATCAAAGAATAAATAAATCTATTTTCATAAACATCAAATGTTTCTTCTTTAAAAACATTCAATAATTTCAAAGGTTTAACAAAACCATCTTTATCTACATCTTGAATTAAAGAAGTATGTTTAGCTAAATGCCTAACACTTTCTTCTGTTATTTTTTTTGTTTTTTCAACTGGAATTAAATCTTCTTCACTAACAATATATCTTCTTGGATTTCTCACTATTGAATCAATATAGGGTATAGTTTCTTCTAAAAGGTCTATCCATGATAAATCTCTTGTAATTTTAGTAACGTCTTCAATTACATTAACACTACTTTTTGTATTGTCAAAAAAATTAACTGCTTTTTTCTCATTAAGAATACTTAAAAGTTTTAAAAATTCATCATTCATAATATCCTCCTTAAATTGTTTTCTTTAATCTTTCTAAATATAATATACACTCAACCATAGTATTTTCGCCAAATAATTTATTCATGTATTCAATATATCCATCAATTTCCCCTTTTATAATAGCCATATTTAATTGTTCGAATTTTCTTAAAATTTTATTAGCAATAACATAGTCAAGACCTTCAAGTTCAGAACCACCGCAAGCAACATACACTGGAACAAATTCTTTAATATGTTTAACAATACGATTTCCAAAAGCAAGTCTAAAATGGTCGATAACGTATCTATCCATTTCTTCTACTTTAGTTAAAATATCAGCGCTTACTTTATAATCAACTTGAGCCTTCTTAAATAGTTCCATAAAATGTACACTAGATAAATTTATAGGTTCTACTTTAGGAGCATCAAATACTTCAGCTTTATCATCTATATTAATTGGCATTGCTCTATCATACACTTTATCTGTAACCATAAATGTCGAATCATCATTATTAATAGTACCTATATACCACATATTACCTGGAATTTTAAATCTACCGTCTTCAATATGTTTAGGGTCATTTTCCCATGAGTTTGGAACTAAATCTAAAACCCAATCATCGTGATTTGGTAATTCAAGCAAAGACAGCATTTCAGCAAAATAATACTCTACTCTTGAAATATTCATTTCATCTAATAATGTAATATAAACATCTTCTTTATAACTTGCTTCATATAAATTAGTTAAAACTTCAGTTTCATTATATCTTTTTGTAAACTCGTTAAAATATCCAAAAAGTTCTGAAGAATCTCTCCAAGATGGTTGAACAGAAGCAATCGTAGCTTCATTATTAATCATTTTACCAAAAGCATAAGCCAAAGAAGTTTTCCCAGTGCCAGAAATACCTTGAAGTATAATTAATCTATTAGATGCAAAAGCAGCAACAAATAATCTAATAATTTTTTCATGATAATAAAGTTCTAAAGTACTAGCAGAATAATTTCTAAATCTATCACAAAATTCTTTTAAAGTAATTTCATTATCATAAACGATAGGATCTAATATTTCCATTGCTTGATCAACTTTACTAAGTCTAAAAAACCTAGTTTCACCTTCAATTAGTTTATTACTAACTTCGCCATTTTCATTATACTCTATATTAGATTTATTAACATCAGACATTGTCAAAAATTTAGCATTCTCTTCTCTTAATTTTGCATTTTCCATATTCATTCTGTCAAGTTCTTCATATAATGCTTCTTGTTTTATTCTATTCCTGCGATATTTAAATCCTTTTCTAATAGCAGTAACTATTAAAAATATAATAATACCGTATATAAATAATAAACATAAAACAGTAAGTACAATAACAACTACCCTACCACCAGTTAAATCTTCACTATAAGCATTTATAACTTCTACATAATTTAGTATATTAAACATTTGAAATAAACCTATACCCAAATTTTGAAATATTATTATGAGACCTTCAAAAAAAGGTTCCATAAATTCCATAAAAAATTCATTATATTTATTCATTCTAATTCTCCTTCATAATACGCAAACTAACTAGCTCATCTTCACTTAAATAATCTTTTTTATTACTGATATCATAAATTTTATAATCAAAGTCTCCTTTAACATTTCCAATTAAAGCTAAATCAAAACCTAGTTTTTTCAAAGACATAAATTTAGATTCATTTTTAACATATTCAAGCACATCAACTCCAAAAACAATGTGTTTCTTAACAAAATCTTTTTTAAAAGTATTTATTAATATAATATAACTATTCTTATCTTCTAAAAATTTAATATTAATCGGCAAAATAAACTTAGGAATAAAACAGTTATTACTAAGTAATTTCAGTATATTTATATTAACCAAGTCATAGCAAATCGGTAAAAACATATTATAAAAATCATATTCTTTATACACATATTTAACATCCTTTTCATCAAATACATACAAATTTTTCCTGTCACTAACATAATCAACATAATAAATATTATCTTCTAGCTTCAAAAATCTGTTATAAGATTCATTACTTTTTAAACTTTCAAAAAATCTTATTTCCATTCTTTCGGAATCTTTAATCTTACTTGCTAATATGTCTAATAAAAATGGTTCATTATCTAATTTACCTTTTCCTAGCACATCCTCATATAATGATTCAAGTTTATTTCTTATACCTTTTACTACAATACCCCTACTGTTATAAGAAGTTATTTCTTTATCGATATTGGTACTTACATAAACAATTAAAGTTAAATTATATATACTTTTTCCAAACTTTTCTTTAACATTCTCATAATTACTACCAAAATAATCTGCAATTACTGAAAGCGCAAGAGTCATTTTAAAATCTCTATCACTTAAATTTTTATCATTTAATTTTTGTAGTGTAACATAATCATATATATAATACTTACTAATATATATCTTAAATATTTCATTTAATAATTCTGATATATTTTTAGTTTCTAAAATATTTTTATCTATTTCATAGACTTTACTTATAACTTCTGCATAAGATA
>CAYJEI010000039.1:0-7613 GCA_964369155.1 uncultured Muribaculaceae bacterium
ATTATTAATCTGCAAAAATGTGATATATCACTTATAAAAAGAGATAGATATCATTATTTTTGGAAAAATAATAAGTGGAATAGTGAAAAAAAAATTATCTATGAAAAAAATCTATAATAAAATGGTTTTAATATTTACCATTTTTTTATTTTATGTTAAAATGATATAGGCAATTTATAGAAAAGTTGCAAATATGATACATTTATGATATAATATATAGTATTAAGGGGAGTTTAGGAAGTATGAATAAAGAAGTGAAAATTTTAAGTATAAAAAATAGTAAGAGCAAAAGATATTATTTGTACTTAATAATTAAAAGAATAATAGATATTTGTTTTGGTATTGCGGGAGTTATAATTATGATACCGATATGCATTATCCTTTTTATAATATACAAAATCAAAAAAATAGATTGTAACTTATTTTTTACTCAAGAAAGAATAGGCAAACACGGTAAATTATTTAAAATGTATAAGTTTCAGTCAATGGTTAATAACGCAGATGATATTTTATTAGAGATATTAAAAAATGATAAAAAAGCAGCAGCTGAATATAAAAAATATAAAAAATTTAAAAATGATCCTAGAATAACAGGTATTGGTTCATTTTTAAGAAAAACAAGTCTTGATGAAGTGCCACAATTTATAAATATTTTAAAAGGTGATATGAGTATGGTTGGTCCAAGACCATATTTAAATAGAGAAAAAAAAGATATGAAAAAATCATATGAAACAATCATTAAACTTAAACCAGGTTTAACAGGTTTGTGGCAAACAAGCGGAAGAAGTGAAGTTACATTTAGCGAAAGAATGAAACTAGACCATAAGTATTATGAGAATCACAATTTTAAAGAAGATATAGTTATTATTTTTAAAACAATTGAAAAAGTTTTTAAAAACGATGGCGCTAAATAGTGAGGTAGTTAAAAATATTTAGATTATAATGTAATAAAAAACACTTTTATTACTAGGGGATTAAGGGAGTTTTGGAGGATGTGAATAAAAATATAACATTAATACATTTAAATATAAAAAAAGAAATAAATAAAAATATTAAATTTCGAATTTATATGTTTATCAAAAGATTTTTTGACATTTTAATATCCTTTGCTGGAATATTAATATTTTTGCCAATAATAAGCATGGTGTTATATATAATACATAAGATCAATGATAAAAACAAAGTTTTTTATACCCAAACTAGAGTAGGAAAGGGCGGTAAATTATTTAAATTATATAAATATCAAACAATGACATCAAATTCTGATGAAATTTTAGATGAATTATTAAAAATACCTGTTTTAAGAAAAGAATGGCAAGCAAATCAAAAGTTCGAAGATGATCCAAGAGTTACAAAAGTCGGGAAATTTCTTAGAAAAACAAGTTTAGATGAATTACCTCAGTTAATAAATGTTTTAAGAGGGGATATGTCCTTAATCGGGCCTAGACCTCTTATTGTAGGTGAACTATATAGCCATAAAGGGGATAGTAATATATACGAATCAATGAAACCTGGTATTTCAAGCTGGTGGGCAGTAAATGGTAGATCTACAACCACATACAAAAAAAGATTAGAATTAGAGTATTATTACATAAAAAATTATAATCTGATGTTAGATATTAAGTGCTTTTTTTATAGTATTAAAGCAGTAATTAGTAAAAAAGGGGCTAAATAGTAAGGAGTGGATTTATTTTGACAAAAATTAAATGTAATAAAAAAATAGCATTTCTAGTCCTTGCTAACGATAATATTGAAATTTTAAATCTATTTTTAAAACAGTTATTAGAATATGGTGAAAGTTATATATTTCTACACATAGACGCAAAAGTTCAAATCGAAAAAATAAATATAATAAAGGATAAACGAATTGTTATAGTAGAACGAATATATTGTAGCTGGGGCGATTATTCATTAGTGCAATGTGTATTGAATTTATATCACAAAGCTAATAGTTATGATATAGATTTTGATTATTACTCTATTCATTCTGATGCTGATTTAGCAATTGGAAATGTGGAAACATTTGTGAATTATTTATCTATTAATGGCAAGCATGCATATTTAAGATGTAGCAAATTACCTTATAAAGGTTGGGGAATATCTGGAGGGTTTGAAAGACTAGATTTATACTTTCCAAAGATTTTCAGACAAAAAATGAAAAAATACAATGTACTTAGAATACTAAAAGTGCTTTATATTAAAATTTATGGATATTCATTTATATGGAAATTCAAAAGTAGAAAACATGATTATTACGGAGGTTCATTCTGGCATACTGTAGATAAGTATTGTGTAAAAAAAATTTTAGAATATATTAATAATCATCCTGAATATTGCAATTTGTTTAATAATAGTCTAATAAGTGATGAAATTTTCTTTAATACTGTTATAATATTAGCAATCGGAACTGATAATGTTGAAATAAATAATAATTTAAGATATATTGACTGGACTGAAAATAATTCAAAATATGGTGGAAGTCCTAAAATGTTAACAGTCTCTGATTATGATAAAATAATAAAATCAAATAAATTTTTTGCTCGTAAATTTAATTTGAATTTGGATAAAAAAATTATAGATAAAATATTAAAATATAAAAAGGTAGAGGTGCAAAATGGGAAATAAAACAATAAGAATTGCTCATATTATGGGTAAATGGCTTGGCGGCGGAGTGGAAGCTGTTGTTATGAATTATTACAAAAATATAGATAGAACTAAAATTCAATTTGATTTTTTATGTGATGATGACTCAACAGATATTCCTTATGAAGAAATAGAAAAATTAGGAGGTAAAGTAATACTTATACCTCCTTATCAGCATGTTATAAAATACGAGAGAAAATTATATCAAATATTAAAAGAAGAAAATTATAAAATAGTACATTCTCATATAAATACTCTATCTATATTTCCATTACGAGTTGCTAAAAAAGCAAATGTTCCAGTTAGAATAGCACATAGCCATTCAACAACTAATAAAAAAGAGTGGAAAAAGAATTTGTTAAAACAAGTTTTTAGACCTTTTTCAAAAATTTATGCAACTCACTACTTCGCATGTAGTGAGCTTGCTGGAAGATGGCTTTTTACAGATAAAACATTTGATAATAATGAAGTATACGTTTTAAATAACGCAATTGATATAGAAAAATTTAGTTATAACGAAAAAATAAGAAAAGCAAAAAGAAAAGAACTAGGAATTAGTGATGATCAATTAATAATTGGGCATATCGGTAGATTTGTTGAGCAAAAAAATCATAGATTCTTAATTGAATTATTTAAGGAATTCAAAAAGAAAAATAAAAATGCAATTTTACTTTTAGCAGGTAAAGGGCCTTTGATGGAAGAAATGCAAGTTAAAGTAAAGGAACTAAATATTGAAGAAAACGTTAAATTTTTAGGTCAAAGAAGTGATGTTAATGAACTTTATCAAGCATTTGATATGTTTTGGTTCCCATCGTTGTATGAAGGTCTTGGCATGGTTTTAGTTGAAGCTCAGGCAGCAGGATGTTATTGTGTTGCTTCAACAGAAGTGCCACAAGAAGCAAATGTTACTGAAAAGGTTAAATTTTACGATTTAAAAGACAACATTACAGTATGGGCAGCAAATATACCAAATGATATTAATGAAAAAAGAAAATTTAGTGTTAAAAAATTTAATGAAAAAAAATACAATTTAAAAATAGAAGCAAAATCACTAGAAAAAAAATATATAGAATTCACAAATTTATAGAAAGAGGAATTATGAAAATTAAAGTATTACAATTAGGGATGCCAAATGATTGCGGTGGAATTGAAAATTTTTTAATAAACTATTTAAGAAATTTTAATAAAAATAAATTTCAAATAGATTTTGTAAATATTGGGAATACAGAATTTTTTTATGAAAATGAAATAAACAAATTGGGAAGTAATATATTCTATATTACTAGTTATAAAAAGAATCCTATAAAATATACAAAAGAGCTTGTATCATTAATAAGAAAAAAAGACTACGATATTATACATTGTAATATGAGTTCAGCTGTATTCCTTTTTCCACTACTAGCAGCAAAATTATCAAAAACTAAAACAATAATCGCTCATGCACATAATAATTATAGCGATAAAGGTTTATTTAAACATATTATTCATAGTATAAACAAGAAATTTATTGGATTTTTAGCTGACGAATTTTATGCATGTAGCAAGTCAGCAGGAGAATACTTTTTCTCAAAAAAAATACTTAAATCAAAAAAATTTAAAATTATATATAATGGAATTGATATAGAAAAATTTAAGTACAGTGAAAATAATAGAAATAAAATTCGTAAAAAGTTAGGTATAAAAGATAACACTTTTTTAATCGGTCATGTCGGTAGATTTTCATTACCAAAAAATCATGATTTTATAATAGATATATTTTCTGATATACAAAAAAAGGATGAAAACGTTAATTTATTATTTATAGGAAATGGTGAGTTAAAGGATAAAATAAAAAACAAAGTCTCAAAGTTGAAATTAAACAACAAAGTAATATTTTTAAGTAATCGTGACGATGTAAATGAATTATTATCAGCTTGCGATGTATTCTTATTTCCTAGTTTGTACGAGGGGTTAGGCATAGCGCTAGTCGAAGCACAGTGTGCAAAATTACCATGTGTAACTGGCACAAATATTCCAAAAGAAGCTAAAATTTCAGACAACTATACTACACTTGATTTAAAAGAAATAAGTGAAACGTGGGCAAAAGAAGTATTAAAATATAAATATAAAAAATCAAATTCAAATATTAACTATGATTTATATGATATAAATAAGTGTGTTTTAAAATTAGAAAAAGAATACAGTAATTTTGCTAAAATAAAAATTTGTCATTTTGTACATGGAATAGTTAACGGCGGAGTTGAAAGATTTCTTTTGAATTATTTTTCAAGAATGAACCTAGAAAATTATGACTTACATATAATTTCACAAGGTAAATCAGACGAAAAATGCAAAAAAGAGTTCACAGACTTAGGATTTAGAGTTTACGAGGTAACAAGAAAAAAAGTATCCTTTATAAAAAATTATCGCGAGATAAAAAGAATTTTAAAAAATGAAAAATTTGAAATAGTGCATGCGCATATGACAATTACGAATTTTTTTCCACTTTTTTATAGTTTTTTAAGAGGTGTAAAAGTAAGAATAAGTCATTCTCATTCTGTATTAAGTAAAAGTTTGTTCAATACATTGTTTATTACATTAGGAAAATTGTTTGCTACAACAAAATTTGCATGTAGCAAAGATGCAGCTATAAGTTTATTTCAAAAAATGGATAATGTCAAAATAATTAATAACGCAATTGATGTTTCAAAATTTACTTTTAATAAAAAAGACCGAGAAAAATATAGAAAAGAATTGAATTTGCAAGATAAAATAGTCATTGGTCATATAGGAAGATTTGAAAACCAAAAAAATCATAATTTTATAGTAGAAATGTTTGATGAACTAGTAAAAGCAAATGATAACTTTGTACTCTTATTAATAGGTATCGGAGAATTGCAAAATGAAATTAAAACTAAAGTAAAAAAATTAAAATTAGAAAAAAATATAATGTTTTTAGACACTAGAAGTGATGTTAGCAATTTATTTAATGCATTTGATATATTTATATTACCAAGTTTATTTGAAGGATTAGGAATTGTGTTAGTAGAAGCTCAAGCAAACGGTTTAAATTGTTTGGCTACTAAAGGACTTCCCAATGAAGTTAAAATAACAAACAATTTAAATTTTTTAGAATTAAACAAAAATTTATGGATTGATAATATTTTAAATGTAAAATTAACAAAAAGAGATAACTACAAAGACACAATAAGTAATTCTGGATATAACATAGATATAGAAGTTTTAAAATTAGATGAACACTATAAATATTTGTCAAAAGGAGAAAGAAAATGAAAAAAGTACTTATTGTAACTCCAGGTAAGTTTCCTGTTCCAGCATCTCAAGGAGGAGCTGTTGAAAATTTAATTCAAATATTGCTCGATAATAATGAAAAAGAATATACTTATGATTTCACTGTTATTACTATATATGATAATAAGTCAAAAGAATTGAGTAAAAAATATAAAAATTCAAAATTTTTATTTGTAAATACAAATGACAAATTATACAAAATAGGACAGGTTGTAAGATACATAATAAATCGTATACCAGGTGTTTATATTGGTAATGAATACATAACAAGGGTGAAAAAAATAGTTGACTTTAGCAAATATGATAGTGTTTTAGTAGAAAATTCTCCAGAATATGGACTATTAATATCACACCATAATATAATCTTGCACATGCACAATGACTTTCTAAATAAAGATACTAATATGGGCTCAAAAATAATAAATAGATATAATAAAGTATTATCATTGAGTAAATATATAGGGAATAGGTTACAAGAAGTTGATTCTGACTACAAAAATATAGAAATACTTTATAACGGAGTTGATTGTAATAAATTTGTTCCACTAAAAGTTGAAAATTACAAAAGTAAATATAATATAAAAAAAGATGATTTTGTATATATTTTTACAGGAAGAATAGTGAAAGAAAAAGGTGTTAAAGAATTAATCATAGCATTTAATAGTTTAAAAGATGATCAAACTAAATTACTAATTGTCGGTGATATAAATATACAAAAACCATCTAATAAGTATCACAATGATATAATAAATTTAGCAAAAAATAATAAAAAAATAATTTTTACTGGTAAAATTCCGTACGATGAGTTACAATATTACTATAATATAGCCAGTGTAGGAATTATTCCTTCGATTTGGGAAGAACCATTTGCTTTAACAGTAATTGAAAATTTAGCAGTAGGTAATCCGGTAATAATTACAAAATCTGGTGGAATGGTAGAATTAACTAATGCAAGTAACTCAATAATAGTTGATAAGGAAGTAGAATTTGAATCAAAGTTTGTTATAGCAATGAGTGATATTAAAAAAAATTACAATAAATTTAATAAAAAAGAGATAGTAAAATATGCAAAAAAATTTAGTAGTGAAAATTACTGGTCAACATTTAATGAATTAATGAAGAAGTGAGGGTATTATGATTAAAAAAAACACTACGATGAATCTATACTTTTTTTTAGTGATTTTTTATGTTTTCACTAATTTTATATATAGTATACAATCGTTTTTTATAATATTTATTACAGCATTTTTATTTATAATAAAAATCATAGAAAAGAAGAAAATTTATTTTTATACTAGGGATGTATATTTAATTTTGTTTTCCTTACTATTTTTTTTAGGATCATTATATTCGCCATTTTTAGTTGATGGAATGGAGTTTGCTATTGTATTTTTGTGTTTAACTTTGAATGCTATAATTTTATCAAAAGAAAAAAATTTAAATTATAATGTTATATTTAAATTATTAATTTTGTTTTCAGGAATACATGTACTATCAACATTAATTTATCAAATAAACCCTAGTTTTGTGCAATCAATATTGCCTTTTATTCTTGAAGGAAGTGATCTAACACGAAATATAAATGAATTTAATGTTAATAGTATAAACTGTGGTATTACACCGATACAAAGTTTAAATGCATTTTATATTAGTATATTTATAATGTTGATATCAGTTAA
>CAYJEI010000039.1:7623-7912 GCA_964369155.1 uncultured Muribaculaceae bacterium
GAAAAAAAAATAAATTTCCTATTACTAGTGGTAGCGTATTTAGCATTATTTTTAACAGCAAAAAGAGGACTGTTAATTGCTAACGTCTTAGCTCTTGTTGTAACATTTTTATATGATAAGATAAAAAATAAGCAATTTAAAGTTAGTACATTTTTAAAAAGTTTTATAATTACTTTTATAATTATTTTAGTAGGATACTTTATGATATTAAATTACTTTCCAGATGCATTTCTAGTATTTGAAAGGTTTACTCAAGATGATTTTTTAACAGGAAGAGATAGTATATATA
>CAYJEI010000040.1:0-7603 GCA_964369155.1 uncultured Muribaculaceae bacterium
GAACCTATGACCTAACGGTTAACAGCCGTGCGCTCTACCGACTGAGCTAAACGAGCACTGCAAAATAATTATACTATATATTTTTTGCTTTTGTCAAATATTTTTAACTATTTTTGTTATTTTTTATCATTTATATAAATAATTTTAGTTCTTCTAAGTTGTTTTCTAATATTTGTTTTAATGTCTTAGCTAAATTTTTAACTTTTTTGTCACTTATCTTATAATTATTAATTCTATCAGTTATATCTAAAATACCCATATTTGTTCCTTTAATTAACATCTTAGCTATTACGCTTGCATTTTTAGGATCCTTAATCTTCATATAAATCATAAATCTAGAAATCAATTTATCTTTAGCATTTATATTATAAGCATTATAACCTTTTTTCTCTAATAAATTTTTAGCTTCACCACTAATATATTCATATTCTTCTTTTTGCATTAATATTAAATTCGATATTTTCTTTGATTTACTTTTCTCTAAAATTAAATCAATTGCTACTATACCCATACTAGCATTCTTATAAATATATTTTAAAACTTCTACATTTATATCCACAAAAAATCACCTACTTATAGTATAGATGATTTTTTAAATTTTATACTTCTTGAACAACAGCAATAATCATAGGTTTACATTCTGTTTCACCGTATAAAAATTTACTTAAAGATTCTCTAATTTCTACTTTTATATTATTATAATCAACATAATTAGGAGAAACATTTCTCATAATAACATCTTCACTTATCTTTTTAATTTCTTCGATTAAATCATGTGAATCTTTGATATAAATAAATCCTCTAGTTGTAACTTCAGGTCCAACTAAAAGTTCTTTTGTTTTTTTAGATAATGTTGCACTTATTAAAACTATTCCATTTTCAGATAACATTTCTCTATCTTTAATAACAAGTTCTCCAATATCATCGTTACTATGACCGTCAATCAAAATATCATTAACTTTAATTTTTTCAAATTTATCTATTAAAACCCCATTATCAATTGTTACAATTTCACCGTTTTGTTTTAATATAATATTAGCAGGATCCATTCCAAGACCATTAGCAAGATTTGCATTTCCTACCATGTATCTATAATCACCTTTTACAGGCATATAATATTTAGGATTAGTTAATCTAAACATAAGCATTAAGTCTTCACTAGATGGATGATGTTCGATAATTTTATCTTTTGGTACATTAACAATATGACATCCAAACATTGCAAGTTCATTTTCAAGTTTAACAATAATTTTCTCAGTGCTATCTTGTCTAGCTTCAGCAAAAACAACAGTGTCATCTTTTTTTAATGTAACAAATTTATCATAACCACTTAATATTTTATTTAAATTAGCATATGGATTTGTTCGATCATTAGTTACAAGTATAATTGCATTAGGATCATTTAAATTACTTAAATCACCTAAAACAACATCATCAAATTTCATGTACCCTTCTTTTTTGGCAAAACTGATAACATTTTGTAATTTTTTACCCATTACAACAATTTTACGATGCTTATTTGCAGCAGCTGTAAATATCTGGTTAATTGTATATAAATGATATGGTAATACAGAAAATATAATTCTATTTGAATTATGATTTATAGTATTTTTAAAAAATTCTAACAAATTATGATTCGGAGATGTATGACCTTTCTTTTCAGAAAACTTAGACTCAGACAATAAGCATAATACTCCTTGCTTACCAACATAAGCTATCTTACCCAAATCCATTCCATAATCACCATCCATTGAAGGATCAATCACAAAATCTCCAGTATAGCAAATAGCTCCATCCTTAGTATTAAGGACATACATTACCGAATCAGGAGTACTATGAGAAACCGAAATTGGATATACAGAATTAGCTCCAAAATTTATTTTCTTATGAACCGAAATTTCTACTATATTATTTTTATTAATACCATCTTCTTGAAGTACAAATTTAGTGTATTTCGTAGCGTATATTTTAATATTAGGAATTTCTGACAATAAGTCCTTAACTGAACCCATATTCTCTTTATGACCATGTGTCAAAAACAATCCTTTAATTTTCTTTTTATTTTTTATTAAATAAGTAAAATCTGGAATTATATAATCGATACCTAATAAATTACCACTAGCATATTTAAGCCCACAGTCAAATATAAATATTGAATTATCCACCTCAACTACATATGTATTTTTACCATTTTCGTCAAGTCCACCCAAACCAAAAATTTTAATTTTACTCATAATTATCACCTCTTCTAAATTTTTATAAAGTTATTTGGTGATTTAATTATATCAAACTTTTTAAAAATTAGCAACTCACTCTTGTAAAAGTTCACTTAAATAATAAATATTATAATTTCTAAAAATAATTTCATTATACAAATTTTTAAAATTGTCTAAACTTAAAAAATCAGATATTTGTATTATTTGACCACTATAAATATTAGATTTGACAACGCTAATATTATCATTAGTTAATGTTATTTCAGGATCAACAAGTAAATAATTATTATCTATACACATCTTTTTTATATGATTACCAATTATACAAATTTTATGTGCAACAATTTTATCAAGTTCCGAAAAATTTTCATCATCATTATTTATAGCCTCAAAATTTTTAGATAAAACAACATCTTTCGTTATTAATTTACTATATTTTATTCCATTTGTCACAAGAAAATTTTCAACAGCATTATTTGAATTTAACACTAAAGCAATCCCCCTATTAATATTATTTCCCTTGTTTATAAATTTATCAATATTATTAAACACACTTATTGTCGGATAAATTTTATCATAAACCAAATACTTTTCATCAAAAAAATTTAAATGTCTCATATTATAATAACTTTCCAAAATATTTACTTTTAAACCACTGATTCCTGGAATAATATAATCACCTATAATAACAGCATCATAACTCTTTTTTTCGTATTCTAAAGACCTACTGACTATTTCACTATATAAACTATTTTGCTGAAGAATAACTTCATTAATTTTAGAAATATATACAAATGAAAATAAAACTAATGTTATTACACCTATTATCTTCAATTTAAACACACTACCACCTATAAAATAGTATGAAATTTAATTGCAATTATTTATTTAATTATGTATAATAAACAAAAACCGGAGGTATTATGAAAGAAATACATAATCAATTTGAAAATATCAATTCAACAATGAGAAAATTATATTATGAAATTTATCAAGAATTATTAAATAATAATTCGTATTTTGATAAATTTGATGAAGAAATAGAATTAGAAAACGAAATAGAATATTTCAAACAAATTATTAATAATATCGAAAATGATTGTAATACATTTCAACAAGAAAACTTTTATTCTAACAACAATTTTGATGATGAATATGAAGAAAATCAAGACGACGATTATGAAGAAAATCAAGACGACGATTATGAAGAAAATCAAGACAACGATTATGAAGAAAATCAAGACAACGATTATGAAGATAACAATGACTTAGAAGAATATTTAATCGATTGTACTATAGAAATAATTGACATTATATTATTTAATACAAATAATATCGATAAAGAAAGATATGATATTATATTAAATATTGTAAAAACTTGTTATATATATTCAAAAATAAATAATCAATTACACGAATCCTATAACGAACTTTTATCATTATCATTTCAAGATGGACTAGAATATTTAGATACATTCAAAGAATTAAGAAGTCATCTGCTAACTTTATACTACAGAATAATTTTAACAAATGAAAAAGATACAGTAAAAAACAATTTGAAAAATTATAATGAAAATAGCTTTGAATTTTTCAAATTAAATGACAAAACAGAATTACTAACCATTTACGAAAAGTATGATAGATATTTTTCAGACATTATTGAAGTATGTTTAGAATTAGGGGCTAATTACGAAGATCTACCTATAATATTAAATGAGCAAATTTCAAACAATAGTTTATCATTTCCAAATTTTTCTATTAAAAATGACAAATTTTTTCAACAATATAGACCTTTACTAACAAAAAAATTACTAGTTAATTCAATTTGTTTATATAACTATTTAAATATTAAACAAAAAATGACCTCAGCTGATAAAGAAAACTATAAATTAATATGCTATTATTTAGACAATAAAAATTATAAGGAAGCATATAATAAATTATCATTCTTACTTGTTACTAATTATTGCACGTACCTAGAATACAAAGATTCTATATTAGATGAAAAAAATAATGCTATTGGAGCTTTAAGGGTAAGAAAAAATGTGAATTTACTTGATTTATACGAATCTTACAATAAAAAAAATTAAGCAAAATAATGCTTAATTTTTTTATCCAAGTTTCTTTTTAATTAAATCAGATCCTCTTTTCGGATCACTAAATAAGATAGCATATAAAAGTCTATCTTTTTTTAATTCATCAATAAACATTAATTCTTCTTTAGTCATAGTTCTAAAAGCATCTCTTTTATCAATAACAGTTTTAACAATACATTCCGTTCCTAATAAATAATCAGCGCTGACTCCTAAAACATGAATTAACTCTATAATATTTTCTATAGTTGGATTTCTAGTTTCTTTTTCATAACAACAAATTGCAGCTTTTCCAACACCTATTAATTCCCCAAGCTGCTCTTGTGTTAAGTTTAATTCT
Organism: uncultured Muribaculaceae bacterium; assembly: GCA_964369155.1. Classification (GTDB taxonomy): domain Bacteria; phylum Bacillota_I; class Bacilli_A; order RF39; family UBA660; genus CAKOSP01. Next base: position 4,650 of record CAYJEI010000040.1, read on the forward strand.
TTCCTTCTATTCTTAAGTCTTATTCCTACAATCATAGATACACCTCAATGTTTAGTATACCCAGTGTGTAGTTACAAAAGTATTTTGTTTACCTTTTGTAAACAAAATTACATCTTTTTATCACTTGATAAAAAAGTGATTTTTTCTGCAATTACTTCAGTAATATATTTAATTTCTTTATTATCTGTTTCGTAAGTATGACTTTCAAGGCGCCCTTTAATACCGACAACATCCCCACTATGACAATACTCGCAAGTATTTGAAGCAATTGCATTCCATAAAATACATCTTATAAAATCAGTCTCATATATACCATCACTATTTTTATAATTTCTAGTAACAGCTAAAGTAATTGCAGATCTTTTTTTATTACTATCTTTGCAAGTTATCATTTCTGGATTTTTGGTTAATCTTCCAACTAAAACAACATTATTCAACATTATACCTCCTTTCAAATAAAAATCTACCAATAAAAATAAGCATTGTCAAAAAGATAATTATTATAGATTAGACTAATAAATTCACTAATTTTGTATACCAAATTACCAAATCATTAGTTCATTTTATCAAATTCAGTAAATATTGTATTTTTGTTTAAAATGTGATAATATTTATATGATAGGAGCTATATATATGGAATATACAAGTTGTACTAATGAAATTTATTTATCAGACATAAAAAATAAATATAGTAAACCAATACTAAGTGATTTTTATATAAAAGATAATACTCTCTTTTTTAGTGATCGTCACAATTTTAAAAAAATAGATTTAAATTCATTAAAGTTATATGATATTGATAATTTAAATGATAATAATAAATCCTTATATAATAAAAACATACATGAAATTCATTATATAATAAGTAAACTAGTGTACATTAATAACAATAAAAGTATAATAAATAATATAAATATAATTGATAGACTATTATTAACAAAAAACATTTCTCAAGAAGAAACTGATTTAATTTATGGTTTTGCTGATTATTATTTTGAAATATGGTCTCTAGCTTCGATTTACCAAACAAATTATATAAAAGACATATATGATTTAATGCATAAAACTATATTAAAATGTTATTCTCCAGAATATAACCAAATGCCAAATTGTCATTTAATATTAAATTATTTAAAACAAAAAATGCATGATAGTTTTAATCAAGGAAATGCAACAGAAAAAAGTGCCATAAGAGTTAAAAACACAACAAGTGGTACAGGAATTTCAACAGAACAGTACAGTACTATTACAGGTTTTGCCAATGCTACATTGGTACTAGCAATTTCAATAACAACTGGTATAACTATTGCTATTATTTCTATATATTTAGGTACATAAGGTGTACCTTTTTATTTTTAAAAAAAGGCTAAATAGCCTCAATATCTAATTTAATAGTAGTTTTAACTAAATTATCAATTAACACTTCTCCAAAAGAAGGAACCATAACAATATTAATACCTGTGGGTACTAAGTAACCTCTTGCTATTGCAACTGATTTAACAGCTTGATTAAGTGAGCCAGCTCCTATAGTTTGAATAGATATTTTTTCATTTTCTCTTATCATACTTGCTATTGCACCAGCTACTTTAGTTGGATTTGATTTCGATGAAACTTTCAACATTTTTTGCCTCCTAATAAAATATACTATTATTTATCTTTATTATTACAAAAACAAAAAACACAACCGAAGTTGTGATTTAATTTTTCTCTGGTGGCTCCAGCAAGAATTGAACTTGCGACACAAGGATTTTCAGTCCTCTGCTCTACCGACTGAGCTATGAAGCCAAATGGCGGTCCCGACCGGGTTCGAACCGGCGATCTTCTGCGTGACAGGCAGACGTGATAACCGCTACACTACGGGACCAAAAAATGGTTGCGGGAGCAGGATTTGAACCTACGACCTTCGGGTTATGAGCCCGACGAGCTACCGAACTGCTACCATCCCGCGATAACATTAATGGCGGAGGAAAAGGGATTCGAACCCCTGCGCCGGTTGCCCGACCTTCCGGTTTTCAAGACCGGCCCCTTCAACCAGACTTGGGTATTCCTCCGGGTTTTTTGGTACAAAACAATTATAACAAAAGAAAAATACAATGTCAACTAAAATTTCTAACTTTAAATAATAAAAGTTGACTAAATAAATCAATTAGATTACAATAATGTTGGTGATGAAAATGATTAATACCCAAAATTTTTATGATTATAATTATGATGACATCGAAAGATTTTCTGATCCATATATGAAAAACTATCTTTTAGCTGAATATATAAAAGAAATGAAAAGTATATTTTTTAACTTCCCAAATTCAATAGATTACAACTTATCAATCATAAAAGCTATTCAAATAGTTGAGCTTTTAGAAGAAAGCTTATATAGCAATTATATGTTTCCAGGAGAATATATTAAATGCTACCCATCTACCAAAGAAGTTATAGCTAAAAAAAACTATATTTGTTTATATAGTGGAGCTCGAATTAATATAAATGACACTCATTTAAAACATAAAATATTACTTAAAAATCAAAGAAACAAAGATTTTTATGTAAGCCAAGATATCAGAACTGAAATAATAACAGATTTTTCTTTACCTTTAACTATGAGTGAATTAGATCTACTACAATATCAGCTAAACAATGCTTATGATTTAGATTTAGAAAATTTGTATGATTTTTCAACCTTAAATAAAGGTGAAATAAGATTTAGAAAATTAAATAAATAAAAAAATTCATAAAAAACAAATTTTTACTTGCCAATTATAAAAATTAGTATTATAATAGAATAGTCTTATCGATTAAGACAGTGCCTGCCCATGTGGCGGAACAGGTAGACGCACAGGACTTAAAATCCTGCGAAGGTTATACTTCGTGCCGGTTCAAGTCCGGCCGTGGGCACCATTTAAAAATGAAATGGCTTCCAAAAGTTGGAAAATTAGTTGTATAATGAAAATATAACT
>CAYJEI010000041.1:0-2595 GCA_964369155.1 uncultured Muribaculaceae bacterium
ATATTTACAAAAAATTTAAGTTTAACACCTGATACAAAAATTATTGTAACGTTTGCAAGAACAAGAACTACGCCAGTACCAAAGTCAGGTTCAAGCATTATTAAAATAAATGATAACATGATAATCATTAAAAGTGGTATAACGTTCTTAATATCATTTTTTGTATTCACTTTATTTTTAGATAAATATTTAGAAGTAAAAATCATTAGACCTAGTTTACTAAACTCAGAAGGTTGAATACCAAAAGATCCTATACCAAACCAACTTCTAGACCCATTTCTAATGATACCAATACCTGGAATTAATACAAAAATTAAAAGTAATAAACAAACAAATAAAATTAAGTTACTGTGCTTTTCATAAAATTTATGATTAATTTTAGATATAATTAATATTCCAATTAATCCAACAAGAAAAAAAATACTTTGATTAATAACAAAATGAAATTCGTTATTAAATTTATATTCTGCCCAAATATAACTAGCTGAATATATCATGACTATTCCAAAAATACTTAAAATTGTAACAGCAACTAAAAGTGGTAAATCAAATTTTCTCATAATAAATTATATCTTAAATAAAAAAGAGGATAAGCACAATGCCTCTATTTTAATTTTTTTAAAATAAGTTCAGTAATTTTTGAAATTTTACATTTATCAAGCTTACTAATTTCATAAAAATCAGCACCATAAGAATCATCATTTTTATAATTTAACTCTATTATGTTTTTGACATTTCCATCATAATTTATGATTTCATAAAATATTCCAATATGATGAACTTTAATTAGTTCATCTCCATTTTCCCAGTCTAACAAAACTGAATCAGTACATAATAATATATACTCTAAAACATTTAAATAAGTTTCCTCTAAGATTTCTCTTTTTAAAGTTTCTTCAGGTTTTTCACCAAATTCAAAACTACCTCCAGGTAAATCCAATTTACCTTTATACGGTCCCTTGGCTTTTTTTATCAAAACTATTTTACCATTTCTTATAATTATTCCGTATACTCCCAAATGGGTATGCTCTTTTATTTCCATTTTACCTCCAAATAAAATTTATAATTAAATAACTATACACTAATAAAGTTAGTATATAAGTAATCATAAAGTATTTTTTCTTCGTCTTGTGTTTCCATACTTTAATTCCTAAAATACCACCTATTGGAGCTCCTATAAGTCCTATTATTAATAAAGTACTTTCACTTATTCTCCATTTATTTTTTTTAGCTTTATGTTTATCTATTCCAAAAAGTAAAAACAATAATATATTTATAGATATTAAATAATATATCATTAGAAATTATATTTATCTTTCTTACTATAAGATGTATGTAGTAGTTTATGAGCAAGGTCTTTACCAGGCTGTCCAATATATTTTAAATACACTTCTTGCATTGCTGGATTCTCATGAGACTTTCTATAAGTAGCTTTTTCATCTATATTATAAAGTGATTTAGCTCTTAAACTTTTAACAATTTCATGATCACTTTTAGAATAGTCAATTCTTGGCTGTCCACCACCCATAATACATCCACCTGGACAAGACATAATTTCAATAAAATGATATTTACTTGTACCATTATTTATTTCTTCTAATATTTTTCTTGCATTTGACAATCCAGATACTGCCACTACATTATATGTTTTTTCATTTATACTAATTGTACTTTCTTTAAAACTTTTATTACCTCTTACTGCTTCATAAACGATTTTTTCATCTGAATCACCTAGTAGATATTTTGCTGTTCTAATAGCTGCTTCCATAACTCCACCACTTACTCCAAATATTGCACCTGCTCCCGTTGCAAGACCTAGAGGATTATCAAACTCTTCATCAGATAAATTTTCTAAACTAATATTATTTTTTTTAATAAGCTTAGCAAGCTCTCTAGTTGTTATAACAGCATCAACATCATTTATACCATCTACTTTATTTTCTTCTCTAGTAATCTCACCTTTTTTAGAAGTACATGGCATTACTGAAACATTAAATATTTTAGTCTTATCCAAATTTTCTATTTCAGCATAATAACTTTTTATAATAGCCCCAAGCATTTGATGAGGACTTTTACATGTAGATACATGACCTAGTTTATCAGGATAATTTTTTTCAATGAAATTTATCCATGCTGGAGAACATGACGTTATCATTGGAAGAGTTTTTTCTTCTTTTATTCTTGTTACAAGTTCTAAAGCTTCTTCCATTATAGTAAAATCTGCACCTGTATTTGTATCAAAAACTTTATAAAAACCAAGTTTTTTTAAAGCACTAACCATTTTACCTGTTACATTAGTACCAGTAGGTATTCCAAACTCTTCACCTAAAGCTGCCCTTATTGAAGGCGCTGTTTGAACAATTACTTTATAATTTTCATCACTTAGTTTTTCATTTACAATATCTACAGAAGATTTTTCAGATAATGCACCTGTTGGACATACAAGCGTGCACTGACCACATCCTGTACAATTTACATCATCTAAACTTTTATCAAAAGCGGTACCTATTTTAGAAGTAAACCCCCTACCTATAATATCTATTGCTCCGATATTTTGATATTTATTACATATTGTTAAACATCTTTTACAAGAAA
>CAYJEI010000041.1:2695-7551 GCA_964369155.1 uncultured Muribaculaceae bacterium
ATTCTACATGGAGTACATTTACCACAGCTTTCATCTACAGAAAAATCAATATAAAATTTTGCAAGAGCCACCATACATTTAGTTTCATCCATTATTATAAGGCCACCTGAGCCCATCATTGTTCCTATTTCTTTAAGGGTTTCATAATCCATTTTTACATCTAAAAGTTTATCTGGAATAATTCCTCCAGATGGTCCACCAGTTTGAGCAGCTTTGAATTTTTTATTGTTTTCAATTCCACCACCAATGCTATAAACTATATCTCTAAGAGTTGTTCCAATCGGCACTTCTACAAGGCCAGTATTTATTACATTTCCTCCTAGTGCAAATACTTTTGTTCCACCAGAATTTTCTGTACCAAGTTCTTTAAACCACTGGCTACCATTTAAAATAATTAACGGCACATTTGCAAATGTTTCTACATTATTAATAATTGTTGGCTTTCCCCATAAACCACTTACTGCTGGAAATGGCGGCTTATTTCTAGGATGACCACGTCTTCCTTCAATAGATTCTAAAAGAGCTGTTTCTTCACCACATACAAAAGCTCCTGCTCCTAATCTTATTTCAATATTAAATGAAAAATCACTTTCTAGAATATTTTCTCCTAAATATTTTTTTTCATATGCATCTTTAATTGCTATACTTAATCTTTCAATAGCTTTTGGATATTCTGCTCTAATATATATATATCCTTTATTCGCACCAGTGGCAAAACCTGCTAAAAGCATACCCTCAATTACACTATGAGGATTACCCTCTAATATACTTCTATCCATAAAAGCACCTGGGTCACCTTCATCAGCATTACATACGATATATTTTACATCAGATTTTTCATTTTTTGCTGTTTCCCATTTTATACCTGTTAAAAAACCTGCTCCGCCTCTACCTCTTAAAAGTGAATCTTTTAAAGTACTAATTATTGTATCTTCATCATTATTTTTAATAGATTTTTCTAGTGCATTATATCCATTATTATTTATATAATCATCTATATTTTCAGGGTCTATTTTCCCACATAAATTTAGAACTATTCTTTTTTGTTTTTTATAAAATTTAAGTTCTTTTAGTTTTTCTTTTAATAAACCATCATAGTCTTTAGTTAATAATCTTTTAACGATTCTATTATTTTTTATTCCTTCTAATATTTCTTTAGCATCTTCAGGTTTTACTTTAGAATAACAAATATTTGATGGAGATAAAACTACAAATGGACCTTTTGAACACAAGCCAAAACATCCAGTTTTTACCACTCTTATATTTTCAATATTTTCTATTTCAATTATGTTTTTAAAACTTTCTATTATTTCTTTTGATTTTGAGGCTGAGCACCCTGTATCATTACATACTAATATATCTGTCATACTACTTTTCCTAACCAATATTTCTTAAATTTTCAATAACTTCGTCTATTTTTTCTGTTGTTGCATTACCATACACTTCATCATTAACTGTAAATACAGGAGCTAAACTACAAGCACCAACACATCTATTTTCAACTATAGAAAATAATTTATCACCAGTAACTTCACCTACTTTAATATTTAAAGTTTTTTCTAAATGATCTTGAAGTTTATTTGCTCCTTTTACATAACAAGCAGTTCCAAGACAAACTGATATATTATATTTCCCTTGTGGTTTCAATGAAAATCTCGAATAAAATGTAATTACACCATATATATGAGCCATTGATAAATTTAAATAATCACTTAATTCTTTTTGTATATAACATGGAATATATCCATAACTATCTTGTACTTCATTTAATATTTCAATTAAATTATTTTCATTACTTTCATATTTTATTTTAATATTATCTATAAATTTATTATCAATTTCATTCATACTGCACTTCCTACAGTATTAAGTATACCATTTTTAAACGTTTTTGAAAATAAAAAAGCTTTTTAATTTAAAAAGCTTGTTCCATCCAAATAATTTATTGTAACTCCTGGTTCATTGTTATATACATATACACAAAATAAAACTTCATCATCAACAGTACTTTTTGCTTCCATTAATACTCCATTTGCTACAAGATTTTCACCTTCATATATAGGAGTAACTCTATAAAGAACTGGATTATTAGTTTCTTTTATATAATCTGCTACCATATTTTCAAAAGGCAACATTCCATCTACGTTAAATGACCTAGTCCCAGTAATTAAATTTTCCTCAGTCGCATTTTCTCCAGTTAATTGAAACCCAATTAAGTGAGATCGATTATATAAATATTTTCCTGAAACTATATCATATTCAACACTTTGCCATCCACTAGGTTTAACTGAGCTTATACTTTCTCTATCTTCAGTTGGCATTAAACTTTGATCAATTTTAGCAAAAGCAACTCCTGCTCTTCCAAGTAAATCAAACGAAGAATAAGATTCAAATATTTCCAAATAATTATCTTCATCAGTAAAAAAAGGATCATTATTATTTATTATTACATATGGTAAATTACTATATTCAGGAATATTTTCTAAACTAACATTAGCTATATCAGAATGATTAATGGATTCATCTGATAAAACTTCTTTTAAAACATCATCAACAGAATCTAGAACTTCATTTTCAAGAACAATATCTGTTATATCATCAAAGCTATATGTTCCCTCCAAGAAAAAAGAACCTAAACCAATCAGTGCTACTAAAAATATCATAATTCTATTTTTTTTCATTGCCTACCTCTTTTATATACTTTTCTCTAGTGATTTTTTCGTGCGAAGAGCCAATAAAATCCATTGTTTCAACGAGAATATAATCATCTAACTCTATTTTCAATTTTATATCACTTGGATAACTACGATTAAACTTATATAATATTAATACTTCAATATCTTTATTATTTTCAAAAGTATTTACTTCATTAAAAAAATATGTATTTTCAATATTATATTCGCTAATTATTATTTCTCCTAAATAACCATAATCACAAAACATCTTATATGAATATTCATTCATTGAAAGTTTTTCATTTAAAGAAAATATATCTTCAATTATTTTAGAATCTTTACTTACCCTCTTTTTAAAAAACAATAATCCATAATTATCATCAACACATGATATTAACTTCATATTTTATCACCTTAAAGATTATATCATTTATATTTTATAAATATAACAAGTAATAATAATTTTTACAATATTTTTACATTTCCTATTTATTAATTTTATAAAAAATATTATTTGAATTAATTACTTTCGACAAAAAATTAGGTTTTAAAATATATTGATTCAATTTAGAAATATCAATCCATTCATAATATTCATGATTTCTCGGTTTATTTTCAATATTCTCTAAGATTTTCTTATTTAAAAATTCATCATCATCAATTAGCATCTCATTAATAATTAGTATTTCATGATAATTTTTATTATTAAAAGAAGAAACAAAAAAATTTTCAATCACTGCTCTAGTTCTAACAAATTTAACATTAACCCCTATCTCTTCAAGTAACTCTCTACTTATTGCTTCTATAGAAGATTCTCCAATACTACATTTACCCCCAGGTAAAGTTAAATATTCTACGTCTTTATTTCTTTGAAATAATATTTTATTATCATTTATAATTAAAGCTGATACTCTATAAATAAAAACTATATTTTCTTTTTCAAGCTTAACATCCATAATATTTTCCTTTAATAAAGTATTCCAAAATCATACTATCTCTTTTTACAATAAATTTAGAATGATATAAATTTTCATATTCACTCTCATTTAGCATATTTATACAATCGTTTATTTTTTCAAAAGCTTCTTCTTTATACATCCAAATTACTGAGCTACCCTCATCAGATTCTTTAGTAGTTAAATCTAATTTTTTAATATCTTTAACAACTTTTGCTATAAAAATATGAGATATTTGTTTGAAATTATCATCAGATCTATATTCTTCAGTTATTCCAAGTTTTCTTGTTATTATAACCTTACATCCAGTTTCTTCTAAAACTTCTCTTTCAAATGCCTGTTTAAAATTTTCATCATTTTCAACACCACCACCTGGAAGTTTATACTCATTCTTATTTTTTTTATAAATAACTGCTATTTTTCCTTCTTTATTAATTACAATGCCTCTAGCACCAAATCTAATAACCGGATTATCAAGTGATTTTTCTTCTAGATTAAAATTCTTATTAGAAATTATTATCTTCATATCATTACCTTCTAACTTTTTCATCTTCAGTATTAAAGTTTTTATCTTGCTCTTTTTTCATATACTCTAAACTATCTTTAACTTTTTCTAAATACTCTTTTTCTTTTTCAATAACGCTTTTAGGCAAATAATCTATATGCTCAATATTCTCAGAGCTAGATTGTATGTCATTTTGAATTATTTTATCATTTTGAATATGTTTTATGCTATCAATTTTTCCTTCTTTATATATTATTTCGTAATCGTCTTTTATTGTACTATCTATAATATCATTATCAATCTCTTTAGTCGTCCTTGTAAAGGTAATATTATATTTTTTGCTTCCTTTAAATAGATTTTTGTAATTACCCATACCCAAATTTACAAAAAAATTCTCAACTTTTTCTTGAAACTTAGATTTCAATTTATATTCCCTATATTCTAGATTACTAATATATCCTTTATCTGCACAATTTTTAAGCATTTTTAAAACTATTGACTGGCTATCAGTCTCATAGTTTTTATTTTTTTCCATATCTAATAACAAATTTATCATTTCGATTTTAAAATACAAACTCTTGTTTTTTATATAAGGTGTTTTAATTAGATTAATTCCAATTTTTTGAGTAATATAATTATTCCCATCTATTGCAAACTGTTTAGACTTCTTATTCTTATACGCTATTTTATTTCCTACATAAAACGTTGCAGGAAACACTA
>CAYJEI010000042.1:0-7303 GCA_964369155.1 uncultured Muribaculaceae bacterium
CTATAGATATTAATTTTTGGTTAATGAAAGATATTTTATTAAAAGCTGATAGAATGACTATGGCTGCATCTATTGAAGGAAGAGTTCCATTTATAGATAAAGAAATATTTAATGTTGCTAGTGGTATGCCAATTAAATATAAAGTTTCAAAAGAAAATACTAAACTTGCACTTAGAGAAGCTGCTAAGCAAGTTATTCCTAATGAATCTTATAAAAAGAAGAAATTAGGATTCCCTGTTCCAATAAGAGAATGGATGAAAGATGATGATGTTTATAATGAAATACTTAGAGCTTTTAACACTCCTGTAGCAAATAAATATTTTAAACCTAAAAAATTAATTTCAATGTTAAATAAACATAAAACTGGAAAAAAAGATTTTTATCGAAAAATCTGGACTGTTTACTGTTTTATAATTTGGCATGAAGTATATTTTAAATAAAAAAATGAGGATTAACTTTGTACAGTTTCCTCATTTTTATTTTGATTTTCTTCAGTTGGTGTTTCGGTTTCAATTTTTTTGATTTCGATAGTATAACCAATTGGTTCTAAGATTTTAAGAAGTGTGTTTAGCTGTGGTGAAACAGTACCTGATTCTATTCTAGCAATTGTTTCTCTAATGATGCTACATTTTCTGGCTAAGGTTTCTTGTGTATATCCATTTTCTTTACGAACCTTTTTTAAGTTTGTTCTAAATTCTTTTTCTAAAATATAAAATTTATCTTCTTCATTAACTACTTTTTTCACGTATAAAAACCCTCCGCAGTTATTGTAACACAAAAGACACTTTGAAACAATGAAAAATTTTGATATAATGTATAAAAGGTAGGAAAATGTATGGAATATGTGATAATTGGGTTATTAATAGTGATTATTTTACTGTTATTTGTATTAATTTTGAGAAAAAATAATAATAATGATATGATAGAAAGGCTTGGAAATTTTGAAACTAGAATAAATAAAGAGATAGGAAGTTTCAAATTTGATTTTTCTAAAGTGTTGTCTGGAGACTTTGAAAAACTAAATGAAAGCATACTAAAAAAACTTTCTTTAATGAGTGACAGAGTAAATGAGCGTCTTGATCAAAATTTTGAGAAGAGTAATAAAACTTTTGCTAGTGTTTTAGAAAGATTGTCAAGAATAGATGAAGCTCAAAAGAAAATTGATGGATTATCTTCTGAAATTGTATCACTACAAAGTGTTTTAACGGATAAGAAAACAAGAGGTACTTTTGGAGAAGTGAACCTAGAATACATTTTAAATAATGCTTTTGGTGGTAATAAAAGTGGAATATATAAAACGCAATATAAGTTTTCAAATGGATATATTGTGGATGCTTTATTATTTGCTCCAACACCACTTGGGACAATTGCTATTGATAGTAAATTTCCATTAGAAAGTTATCGTAAAATGACAGATAAAACTAGAAGTAAAGAAGAAAGACTTTCTTATGAAAAGCTATTTGTAAATGATGTGAAGAAACATATAAATGATATTGCAAGTAAATATATAATACCTGGAGAAACAACTGAAGAAGCAATTATGTTTTTACCTGCTGAAGCTATTTTTGCAGAAATAAATGCGTATCATCCTGAAATATTACAATATGCTTATTCTAAAAAAGTATGGATTACAGGGCCAACTACACTTATAAGTACTTTATCAATTATAAGTATGATAGTTAAAAATATGGAAAGAGATAAATATGCTAAAGTTATTCATGATGAGCTTTCAAAGCTAGGTGTTGAGTTTGGTAGATATAAAGATAGATGGGAAAAACTTGCTAGAAATGTAAAAAATGTTAATTCAAGTATTGATGAGTTACATATCACTAGCGAGAAAATTAGTAAAAGATTTGATTCAATACAAAAAGTTGATTTAAAGAATATTGAATCAGAAGAAATAATATTTTTAGAGGAGAGTTTGTAATGGCAATATATTTTATAAGTAACAATTTACTTTCAAATAATGTGAAATTTGATAATGGGGTGGATATAGAAGAAAAGAAACTTTTAAGACCACTTTCAAGCGAAGGGGTTAAACTTGCAGTTAAGCTTAATTTAAATGATGTTGACTCCATCTACACTTCAAATTATGTGTCATGTATTGAAGGGGCAAAGTATTTATCTGAAAAGAAAAATATTGATGTTCATATAACAGATAAACTTGTTGATTGTAAGGTAGGAGATCTTAAAAATCAAAGTATAAAAATGTTATCTTTTTTTCAAGAACATGATTTTGATTTTAAACAACCTGGCGGTGAATCACTTAAAGAGTGTCATGAGAGAATTAGTAAATTTATTGAAAAAATTAGAATGAGAGATGAAAATGCTGCTATATTTTTACCAAGAAGAGCACTATTTAGTTTTATGACGCCATTTACTGATCATGGTTTTAATCTTGAAGATAGATTAGTTTTACTTCATGATGATGTTGTTTTTATGGAAAATACTGAGGAAGATATCGAAATATTTAAATTTGATTTTGATAATGGAAATCCAGTTATATTTCAAATCAAATAAGTAATTATTATTACTTGTTTTTTTTTGTGATTTATTATATAATTTATTTAATGATAGGAGGCTTTTTATTGTGATCAACTTTGTTATAAAACGAAAAACATTAATGCTTTCTTTAATAGCAGTTTTATTTGTTGTAGTTGTTGGAATTTCGTTTGCTTATTTTGGGTCTTTTATTTCTGATCCTGCTAAAACGAATGTAGATGTTGTATCAAGTATAGTTCCTAGACTTATATTTCATCCAGGTGCAGATCTTTCTTTTGACCCTGGTGTTGTAACAGATACTACAAATCCAACTGTTCAGCTTATAGGAGTAGATGACGGTGTTAGTGTTACAGAGTACTACAATATATATTTAAATGTAACATTAAATACTTTTAAATATACTACGGGTGATGAAAAACCGGAAGTACTATTACAGGTTAAAGATCCTAATGGTGCATATTTGATGAATATTCCTGGTCTTGAATATGTGACTGAAGCTGGTATATCTGGTTTTGATGTAACTATGCTTAATGCAATGATACCTATAACAATTAATAATGAAATTATAACTGATGATTATACAACTGGAACTATTGAACCTTGGGAAATTACTTTAGTATATATTGATTTACTTGAAGAACAATTTTCGAATAATAATCAAAATTTTGAAGCTGATATAATTTTTCAAGGGAATGAAGAATTCGAAGTTTTTAAAACTTCTATTTTAGAAAAAAATAGAGATGTTACTTATATAGAAAGCAAGGGAGTACCTAATTTCACTAATGCAGCAGTTACTAAAAATTATTATGATTCACTTAGTAGCAGTTCAAAATTAAATTATTCTTATAATTATGGATTGTATAAAACTACAGATAATTATGGAGATAGCTATTATTTTAGAGGTTCTGCAAATAATAATTGGGTGAGTTTTGCTGATCATTACTGGCGAATTGTTAGAATAAATGGGGATGGAAGTATTAGACTTATATATGCTGGAGATACTAAACCTACTTCAAATGAAAGTTTATATAATACCGGTGTTAATATTGGTACTAGTGTATTTAATTCTTTGAATACTTTGGCAGAGTATACAGGTTATATGTATACAGAAGGTGAAAGTAATGGGGTATCTACTAGTAGTGTTATAAAGACAACATTAGATACATGGTATGAACAAAATTTAGTTAGTTATGATAATTTAATAACGGATACGTTATTTTGTTCTGATAGGTCTATTTATACTGGAATAGTTTTAAATAACATTTATACTGGAACTGGTATTGGTGATATTATGACTAATTATGGTGGAGCAGGTCGACTTGTTAATATAGTTACATGGTCTTCAATGGGAGAACCGTGTTTAAATTGTAGTAATGAAGATGCATTTACAGTTAATGATGAAGTTACTGGTAATGGAGCGCTATCTAACAAAATTGGACTTTTAACTGCTGATGAAGCAGTTATGGCTGGGATTATTCCTGGGGTTAATAATTCTAATAATTATTTATATACAAATGAAGATTTTTATACTATGACACCATTTACTGGTGGAAGTTCTGGAGAAATGTTTATAGTTAATGCTTCGGGACAATTATCTAAAAATTCTTTAAATATAGAAGAAGCTATTAGACCTGTTATAAATATCAATGGTGATATAAGAGTAACTGGTACAGGATTTTATAATGACCCTTATATAGTTAATTAAAATATAAATAAAATATTTGACTAAATGAGAGGTTATTGGTACAATAAATATAGAGTAAAGGTATGTGATTAAAATGGTTAATGAAAATAATGATGAAAAACAAAGAAAAGTTAAGTTTTATGCCCTGATAATTGTTGCAGTTTTATTAGTTGCAGTGGCAGGTGTGAGTTTTGCGTATTTTGTAGCGTCGCTTTTAGGTGATGGTACAAGTGATGTAGAAGTTCAAACCGAAGCTGTTAATAAAATTGTGTTTAATGAATCAGCACCAATAGAAATTTTTGCTACAGAAGATAATTTTGGTGAAAATGATGGAAGTTTGTCTGCTAGTGGAGAATCTACAGCTGTATATGTAGCAGAAGCTGGTACTACAACTCAGTATGATGTGAATTTTAATATTGCTAGTAATAATTTTGTATATACTCAAAATGCTACAACACCTGAGCTTATACTTAATTTAACAGGTCCTGCTGGAGAAATTACAAGTATTACGGGTCTTACTTATGTAACTGTAATTGATAGTGTTACTGGTAAGGAAATAAAAGGTTTTGATATAACAAATAAAGTTGGTTTATATAATATAGTTACTGATTTAGATATAGTAGCTGATGGCTCAGCAGCCGGTGTAGAACATGCATGGAATGCAGCTATTACTTTTGTTAATTTAAATACAAATCAAGCATTAAATGAAGGCAAAGATTTAGTTGCAACTTTAGTATTAGAATAAAATATCAGGAGGTCTTTATATATGATGTCAAAAATAAAAAAATTAAAAGGTCAATATCAAATAATAGCGTTAGCTATTATTTTGCTTGTACTAATAACTGTAGGAGCTTCTTATGCTTATTTAGGCAATAATATAGACCCATCACAAGTAACTAAAATCGAAGCTACAGTTGGTGATATGGAAAATTTTATTTATACTCCTGGAGTTAATCTTTCTTTAACGGGTAATAGTGTTGGATACACTGGCTTGACAAACCCGCAAGCAACACTAATAGCAGGTACTAATACTACTACAATTGATTCAACATACAATGTATATTTTAGGGTTATTTCAAATGATTTTGAGTATACTGATACAGTTAATAAACCAGCTGAACTACTTCTTAAAGTAGTGGATCCAAGCGGAACTGAAATTACTACTATACCTGGTCTTAACTATGTGACTAGCGGTGGTGTATCTGGGTTTGATATAACAGAGTTTAATACGTTTGCAGCAGTATACGAAGGTTATGCTATATCAACGGATAATACAACTACTGGTATAACGCAAGAGTGGGATATAAGTGTTACTTATGTAGATTTAACACATGATCAAACAGCAAATAATGGTAAAACTTTTGAAGCTGACGTAATACTAAAAAATGGTAAGTTTGAAAATAATTTAAAAACTGCAATACTAGCAAATAACGGTGGAGTTACTCAAATAGAAGCTAAGGGAGAACCTTGGCTTAACAAAGCATCAACTACGCAAGAACATTTTGATAGTTTAAGCACTGCAGATCAGCTTTACTATACAGTTGACACAGGTATGTATGCTGCATTAGATGATTATGGAACAAGTTACTATTTTAGAGGAGCAGTAGATAATAACTGGGTTAAGTTTGCTGGTTATTACTGGAGAATAGTAAGAATTACGGGGGATGGTTCGATTAAGTTAATGTATGATGGAACTACAAATCCCACTGAAGCTAAAAAAGTAAGTGGAAGTGATGATGAAATTATTAATGAAAAATTTGCTAGTAATATAAGTGGTGCAGAATATTCTGGGTATATGTATACAATAGATGAGCAACACGGTTCGAATGTAGACAGTTACATTAAAAATGTAATAGATAATTGGTATAATTTTAATTTGAAATATTATGATAATTATTTAGCTGATACAATATTTTGTAATGATAGAACAGTTTCTTATGGACTTGGTATAGGTTTTGCTGATAGTGGATTTTCTTCTGTTAATAGATTAGAAGGAGAATCTAGAACTGGACCAACATTAATTTGTCCTGACCAAAGAGACGCATATACAGTAGATGATGAAATAAACGGTAATGGATATTTAACTAATAAAGTAGGTCTAATAACAGCAGATGAAGTTGTATATGCAGGTATAACAGTTTCGTCAAGTGCTTTTTTTGGAAAGGGCGATTTTAATTATATGTATAGGGCTTCTCTTTGGACAATGACTCCAAATGAAATAGAAGATAATTGGATGTATAATCATATAGTTTCTCATGGGAAACTTGCGCGAAGTTCTGTGACAAGTGCTAATAATATTGTTCCAGTAGTTTCGTTAGTACCCAATACTCTTGCTACTGGTACTGGAACTTGGAGTGACCCTTACATTGTGTCAGGTCTTGAATAAAAATAGAAAGGAATAAATAAAATGTTATTAAAGATTAGTAAATTTAAAAATGAATTTGTGATAATATTTTTAATTATCCTTTTTTTAGTTTTAGTAGGTATTGGAGTAACTTATTCATATGTTGGAAATTATGTTTCAGAGGCTCAAGTAACTAAAATTAATGCTAATGTTGGTGAAGTTGAAAAATTTGTTTATACTAGTGGAAATGAACTTAATTTAAAAGCAGATGGAGTTAATGTCAGTGGTAGCACTGATCCAGCTGTAACTTTAATTGCTGGAGTTCCTAATACTATAAATTCTACATATGATGTGTATTTAAGTGTTACATCTAATAGTTTTGAATATTCTGATAAGACTAATAAACCTGGAGAATTAATTATGAAAGTTGTTGATCCGGAAGGAGTGGAACTTACTAGTATACCCGGACTTAACTATGTGACTAGCGGTGGTGTAAGTGGTTTTGATATTACAGAACTTAATTCTTTTATAACTATAAAAGAAGACGTACCTATTTCAAGTAATGATACAACAGTAGGTACTACACAAACATGGAATATAACAGTAACATATGTGGATTTAGATATTGATCAAACAGTAAATAATAATAAATCTTTTGTAGGAAATATTATTTTGAAAAATGGCAAGCATGTTGATGATTTGGGGTCAATGATTTTAGAAAATAATGGTGGTGCGGCTGCTATTGAAGCAAAATTATTTAATCCGATGAGAAC
>CAYJEI010000043.1:0-7258 GCA_964369155.1 uncultured Muribaculaceae bacterium
CCATCAGCTCCATTTGGTCCAGTAGGTCCAGTAGCACCATCAGCTCCATTTGGTCCAGTAGGTCCGGTAGCGCCATCAGCACCTGCAGGTATAGCAAAATCAAATATTGCATTAACATTTGTTCCAGAATTAACAACACTTGCATCATTACCAGGCTCTAAAGTAGTAGTTTGACCTACATCAACCGTTGTAGGTCCAGCAGGTCCAGTAGGTCCAGTAATTTGACATATTTGTATTAATCTGTCTATATCTAAACAACATCCATAAGATAATTTATTTTTCATTTTTACCTCCCATATTAATTTATGAAAAACAAAATAATATAATCATTTAAAAAGTACATAAATTAAAAATAAAAAAAATATAAATAAAAAAGTAGGTAAACATATTTAAAGAAAAAATTTTATGTTATAATAAATAAAGTAAGGAATAAGTATGAATAATATAGAAATTGGAAATATAATAAAAAGAATACGAAAAGATAACAAATTTACACAGGCTGAGTTAGCAGAACAATTAGGTGTGACATACCAAGCTGTTAGTAAGTGGGAGACAGGTAAAAATATTCCTGATATAGCAATAATAAAAAAAATATCTAAAGACTACAACATAAACATAGATTTAATGTTAGAAGATACATTTGAAAAAAAGAGTAGAAAGAACAAAAAGAAAATATCTATAATAATTTTTATAATGATATCATTATTGATAATTATTTTTGTATTTTTTAATAATGAAAATTTGAATTTAAAAAAAATAACTACAAATTCTACAGATTTTAATGTTGAAGGCTGCGTAGTATTTAATAATAATATATCCTCTATATACATATCCAGTATAGACTATGATGGAAAATATAATGAAGATATATTTAGTGATATAAAATTTACTTTATATGAGGAAAATAATGATAAGCTAATCGAAATTGATCAAATATCTATAAATAACGATAAAAACAAAACATTTGAAAATATAATAAATGAAATATCATTTACAGTTACTAATTATGAAGCATCATGTAAGACGTACGAAAGTAATAATTTATATATTAAAGCAATTACAACTGATAAAAACGGAAAAACAATAAATTTAGAAATTCCATTTTTATTTGATGAAAGCTGTAATTGTCAATAATTATAGAACTCAACTTTAAGTTGAGTTTTTTTCAACTAATAATTTATTTACAAAATTTAAAATAAATGAAATAATTTTCTCGAGGTGTAGAAATGAAATTTATAAAAAAACGAAAAAAACTAATAATTATCTTTTTATTATTACTAATTATAGGTATAACAGCATATATGATAATTATAGATAACGAAGAGATAGAAGAAATGAAATCACTCATGACAATGCAAATAGAAAAAGAGTCGACATTTGAAATAGAGGGTTATACTATGGATAACCCAAATATAATTTTAAATCCATACGGAAACTCTCCTTTAACAGCATTATTAATCTTTGAAACAGAGGAAAGCGTAGAACCTATAATTACTATTATGGGAAAAGATAAAAATACAACATATATACAAACATTTTCAAAAGGTAAAGAACATTATTTACCAGTACTAGGTTTATACGCAGATGAAGAAAATGAAATTATATTAGAAATAGACGGTATAGAAAAGATTGTAAAAATTAAAACTGATCCATTGCCCGAAGATTTTACACTACCTGAAACAGTATATGGTGACAAAAGTAAGCTCAGCAATGATTTATATTTTTATACACCATCAGCATGGGGTTATACATCAGCATATGATGTAAATGGAGATGTAAGATGGTATTTAACAACAACAAATGTATGGAAAATAGATAAAATATCAAATGGAAATTTTCTTCTAGCAACTGAAAGATTAATAAATAGTCCATATTATACAACTGGAATATATGAAATGGATATGCTTGGTAAAATTTATGTTGAATATAGTTTAGAAGGTGGATATCACCATGATTATTATGAACTTGAAAATGGTAATATATTAGCATTATCTAATGATTTTGAAAATAACACAGTTGAAGATTATATAGTGGAAATTGAAAAAGATACTGGAAAAATTATAAAAGAAATCGATTTAAAAGATATATTGAATATGGAAGATGGTAAAAGTGAAAATTGGATAAGTTATGATTGGTTTCATGCAAATTCTATTTGGTATGATGATGAAAATAACTCTATTATTTTATCAGGAAGACACCAAGATGCAGTAATTAGTATAAATTATGAAACTAAGGAGCTTAACTGGATCATTGGTGATTCAACAAATTGGAGTGATGAATTTCAAAAATATTTTTTCACACCTATTAATAATGAAGAATTTGAGTGGCAGTGGAGTCAACATTCTGCTATGGTAACGCCAGAAGGATATATTATGATTCTTGATAATGGAAATAATAAATCAAAAAACGAAGAGGAGTATGTTCCTGCAACACAATCTTATACAAGAGGTGTAATGTATGAAATTAATACAGAAGACATGACTATAGAGCAAATATGGGAATACGGTAAAGACAGAGGAAGTGAGTTTTATTCTCCATATGTTTCAGATGTAGATTATATTGATGAAAACCATTACATAGTAAATTCTGGAGGAATTGTATATGTTAACGGTGAAGTCGCAAATTCTCCGGCAGGATTAGTTGCAAGTGATAAACTAGAAACATATACAGTTGAACTTTTAGACGATGAAATAATATTTGAAATGTTATTACCTACAAATACATATAAAGTAGAAAAAGAAGGATTATATGATAATTATGAATTTAATTTATCAACACCAAAAAAAGTCGGATCGTTGGGAGAAACTAAAATAGATAGCAAAACATATAACCCATTTTTAAATGTGCAAAAAATAGATTCTGAATATGAAAGTAAAGAAATAATAATAAGCAAAGAGGAAGATAGATTAGAGATAAATGGTAGTTTTGAACGTAGTGATATTGTAAATGTAATTTTATCAAAATATGGAGTAAATAATTATTATGAATTAAAAATGAGTTCACGACCGTATACAGCACTATGTATAGATGTCTTTAATAAAGATGATGATAGTATTAATAGTTATAAATACATAAATTCAGAAGGGTTAAATGGAACATATCAAATCTACATAGAAATAAATGATAAAATATATGATACGGATTATAAAGTTAAATTTTAAAAAAAGAGACTTAAGTATACCAACAAAGCAAAATATATGATAAAATATTTTAGAGGTAGAAAAATGAAAAAAATTGCAACGATTTTAATGTTAATTACATCACCATTCATGATGGGAGGGTGTTCCGAAGAAACTGAAATATATGTGCTCGAATCAGCGTATCAAATTGTAGATGAGGAAACATATACATATGAATTCATAGATGATAAAAGGGTAGTTATAAGCGATGGTACAAATAAAGTCGCAAGATTATATGAACTAAACGGTAATGAAGGAGTTATACTTGATTCATCAAATAATATAAACTTTATTATTAAGGAAAATCAGATATCAATTTTGGGATTAGATGATGAAGAATATCCAGCAAAAAAAATAGAACCTACAGAACAAATAGAAAATTTTGATATTTTGGGTTCATGGGAATATAATGGATATGAAGTACCAAAATACTACGAATTTGGTGATGATTATGTAGTGAAAATATCTGTTAGTGATGATGAAGAAACTCATATATATGAGTTTGAAAATAAAGAAGGGACAATAGAATATAAGGAAGAAGTATTATATTTAATTCCTTTTGGTGATCAATTAATAGTAATAGATAATGAAGGTAACTCAGAAGTATTAACAAAAAATCAAAATTAGTCAGTAGACTAATTTTTTTTAAAACATTTGAATTTTAAATAAGTAAGAGTTATAATATATATAAGATGATGAAAATATTCGTCTCAACAATATAGTTCATTCTAAATTTTCATCGAAGAGGGATGATAAAAATGAGTTTAAACATGATAGGTGAAGGTAATGTAAGCCTGATAATTTACAGTATAAAAGAAGATATGTTAAATAGCGGATTAACAATGGAATTAGTAGGGGAAACAAGAGAATATATGGCAGGAGAAACTGTTCATTTATTAGTATTTGAAAAATATTTTTGGAGAGCAGCAAATAAGGTAAGTGCATCTATACTAATTACAACAAATAATAAAAAAATAAAAGTAAGTGCTATAGGTTCAGCAGGAGGTCAAGGTATTATCTTTAAATTCCAGTTCGGAGCAGAAAAGAGTATATTAAAACCAGTTAGAAAGTTTTTAGAGTCAAAAGGATTTAAAGATGTGAATTACGAAAAGCAAATTTAAAAACTAACATAACTTCGATGATTATTCGCGTTTCTATAGAAAAAAATAAAAATATGAATATAGGAAAGAAGGTATTTTATGAAAAAAAATAGAAATAATTTATTAACAATTGCATTAATAATATCACTAGTAGCAAATATCGTATTTGTTTTCATATTAAATAATAACGGATCTTTGACTGAAAGTAAACTTAATTTTATTAATGAACTAATAAACGTAGAAGTGATAGATGTAAATGACACAGAAGTTATATTTACAATTGAAAATTCAACAGATTTTGATTATTCTTATGGATCTGGATATTATTTAGAAATAAAAGAAAATGATAAATGGTATGTTTTAGAGCCAATCGAAGAAATGATGTTCACCTCACAAGCATTTTGGCTATCTTCTAATGATAAAGTAAAGTTATCAGTAGATTATGAATATGGATATGGTAAATTAACTTCAGGTAAGTATCGAATAATCAAATCAATTAGTTTAAGTGAAGATGAAAATACAGAATTGTACGATGTAAAATACGTTTATGCAGAGTTTGAGGTAAAATAAGCAATCCAATTGAAAAAAAATAAATTTAGTGTTATATTAATTATAAGGAGAAAATAATGGAAAATAATATTGAAAAAATAGATATAGTTACGGGTCTAAAGGATGAAAATTTTATAGTTGAAGAATATGAATTTATAAAAGGGAGTGCTGAAAGCATAGCTGCTAAAGAAAAAATAGCAATAATAGCTTATAAAGCAAAAATAGAAAATAAAAGAATGATAAAAAGATTAAGTAACCACGAATTAGTTATAATTGATATAGATTCAACATATCCTAGAGTAAAAGAAATAATGGATATGTTTAGAAGAAAAGATGAGCAAGAACAAAAATCAAATAGTAGATAAAAAATATAGTTTTAAAACTATATTTTTATTTGCAGTTATATATAATTTTTAAGTGATTTACTAATTAAAAGTAATATATATTTACAAAATGTTGTATAAATATAGTTATTAGTTTATAATAATAACAAAGAATACGTTATAGTAAAGTCTTAAAGGAGTAATATTATGATAAAAAATAAAGATACTTTAAATTTCTTAGTTCTTGCCATAATTTTTTCATCAGTTATATTTATGTCCATAGGGTATTCAGCGTTAAACAAAGATTTGACAATTAGCGGAGATGCAACAATACTTGCAGCTAAAGGTATAAAGATAACAGATATCACACTTTTAGAAGTAACAAATGGTGGTTATGAAACGTATTCATCAACATTAACATATAATAGTAGCAATATATTTGTTTCACTACCTAATCCCGATTCAACAGTTACATATTTAATTCAGGTAACAAATAATGATAATATTTATTATCATTTAAATTCAGTGATAGAATCTTCAATATCTAGTAGTAATATAGCTTATGAAATAACAAATAAAGAAGCTCAGTATTTTTTAGAAAATAGTATTACAGAACTAGAAATAAAATTTTATCAAAAAAATACACCAGTTATTGACACAGAATTATCTCTTGTTTTAAATTATGAGTTTACAGAAGTTAATTACAGAAAAATTGATTACATAAGGACCACAGGAACCCAGTGGATGTATACAGGATTAATGAATACAGGAGATTATATATTTGAAGATGAATTCTTAATTACTGACACAGGAAGTGGAAATAGCACAGGTTCTTGGATAATTGGAGGAAGAGTTAATCCAAATTATTCCTTAGGTATATTTGTAAATAATACACAAGTAATTGGAGCATACGGAACTACTACTCAAATTATGACTCCAAAAATAAATGAAAATGTTTGGTATGAAATGTATTTTTCTAGAGAAAAACTAACAATTGGAGGAACAGTTTACAATTTGCAAAATGAAGCACTTATTCCAGATGATCAAGTAGCAGAAATAATACTCGGTGGAAATTTACTGGCGTATGATGGAGTATCAAAAGACGATCGAAACATGATAGGGATGAGAAAGTACTTTAAAGTTACTGATGCCACTAATGGAAATTTATTGAGATATTATATTCCAGTAACTCTAAATGATACAGGAGCAATAGGATACTGGGATGAGATAAATAATGAATTTTATGAAAATGACGGAACAGGAGAATTTTTATATCCTTAGAATATTACTGATAAATTTTATAAAAAAGTTAGTATATTCTTTTACTTTGTCTTATAATTGCCCAAATTTAAATTCATAATAAAAATAGCTTCTAAAAGTTGATTAGTTATATTTTTCATTTTTAACTAATTTTCCAACTTTTGGAAGCCATTTCAATATCTTTTGGAGCAAGTGAGGAGAATCGAACTCCCATCTCAGCCTTGGCAAGGCCGCATATTAACCATTATACTACACCTGCGGATACCAAAATTGTATCAAATAAATTAAAATTAATCAAGATTTAATTGAAAAAAAGTGTATTATTTGATATAATTACAATGCAAGAAGGTAAGATGAAAGAAAAAATTTGTAAAAGTTGCAGAAAAATACGCAAAAAAATTATTGAGTATATATTAACTAACAGATTATTTATCACGTATATAATACTATCTATGATTGGAATGTGTCTAGTTAGATTTTTTACATTGGGGAATTTTATGACCCTAAGATCATTTATTTCCAATTTAGCAATAGTTCTAATGATAGGTTCTTTAGGGTATTTAGTTAAAGCAAAAAGAAGATTTTATTATTTATTTTCATGGATTATTCTTTTTACAACATTACAAATATTAAATACAATATATTATAAATTTTATACATCTTTTGCATCATTTGGAGAATTAGCAACTGCAGGTCAAACAGGAACTGTAGCTGGCTCAATATTTGAAAAAATTACATTTTTTGATATTATGTTCATAATTTTTCCAGTAATATTTTATATTATTCATAGAAAATTAAGTAATTCGTCTTATTATAATTTTATAGAAAAAGTAGAAAAATCAAAAAG
>CAYJEI010000044.1:0-7143 GCA_964369155.1 uncultured Muribaculaceae bacterium
AAATAACATATTATATATTTTAGACATATATATATTTATTTAAGACATTAAAATATTTTTTGTTTCTTAAAAGTGTTATACTACAGTAAGTAGTTGGGTGTGAAAATATGAGTTTAAAAAGAAAAATTATTATAGGTACTGTTGGTGTATTAGTAGGTAGTACAGTTTTTGCTGATAGTGAAAGTGCTGTTTCAGCTGATAATACTAAGGATAGTGTTAGTCAAACTGTTGTAAGTGAAAATTTAGAAGAAGTTATCTTGCAGTGTGACGGTGTATCTATAACAGAAGATTGTGAATTTGAGGGAATATTATATTCAGTATATAAATATCATGACGAAGTACCAGAAAAATTTCATTATGAACAGAAGATAGCTGGTTACAATCAAGTAGTAGTTGGTTATTGTACTATGTGTAATGATGGCACTAGAAGTCCTTCTTGCTCTGTAGGTAGTGGAACTTGTTCTCATCATGGTGGTGTTAAAGAATATGATGCTCCTATATATGAAGAAGAACCGTACTATGAAAATGTTAAAGTAATAGATATTAAATATCAAGCGGCATGGCATGAAATAGTTTTAAAATAAAAAAATCTTATATAGTAAAGTCTTTTTTTATTTGTTATAAATAATTTGTTCTTTATATAAAATTTATGTTATAATTAATTTAAGAAAGTTAGAGGTGTTTTAATGGGATTTATTAAAGCTTTTGCAGGTGCTATAGGTGGTACATTTGCTGATCAATGGAAAGATTTTTATACTCTTGATTCAAGTGTTACTCCAACAACTGCTGTTTCTATGGCGGTAGCTAGTGGTACAAATAATGGAAGGGGATCTAATACTAAAGGATCTGATAATATTATTTCGAATGGAAGTAAAATTTTGGTTCCTGACGGTTATGGTTTAATAACAATGCAAGATGGTGCTGTTAGTGGTTGTATAACAGAAGCTGGAGGATTTATTTTTTCTAGTGAAGATATAAATGCTCAGTCCATATTTGCTGGAGATGGTATTATTGCTCCTTTAATTAAACAGTCATGGGAAAGATTCAAAATGGGTGGTCAACCAGGATCATCTCATGCTGCTTATTTTGTTAACTTAAAAGAAATACCAGGGCTTAAATTTGGTACTCAATCTGAAATATATTGGGATGATGCTTATTTAAATGCTCAAGTAGGCGCTGTTGCAAGAGGTAGTTATACTTTAAAAATTGTAGATCCAATATTATTTATAAAAGGGTTTGTACCTGCTAATTATTTAAGTGGTAACTCTGGTTATTTTGATTTAGATGACATGGATAATGATGCGTCTGAACAATTATTTAGTGAAGTTGTTGGTTCACTTGCTGAAGCATTTTCAATTTATACTAATGATCCTGATAAAGGAAATAGAATTACAAAAATTCAAAGTGATCAAGTAGGTTTAGGTACTAGTTTATCTGAGGCTGTTGAAAAAAACTTCAAGTGGAAATCTGATAGAGGTTTAGTTATTGAAAAAGTAGCAATAATTGCTATTGAGTATGATGCTGATACTAAAGCATTATTAAGTGATGTTAAGAAGGCTGATGCACTTGCTGGAGCTAGAGGAAATTCTTTTATGCAACAATCTGTTGCAAGAGGGATGCAAGCTGCTGGTGAAAATCCAAATGGTGGAGCTATGGGAATGGGCTTCATGGGAATGGGAATGAATGCTGCCGGAGGTATGATGGGAGCAATGCAACAACCTACTGGAGAATCTAAGAAAGAAGATCCGTATGAGAAATTAGCTAAGCTTAAAACTTTACTTGATAATGGTGTAATTACACAAGAAGATTTTGATAAAGAGAAAGCTGAAGTATTAGCTAATAATTAATATTGAAATACTAGAAATAGTATTTTTCTTTTGCATATAATTAATTATGAAAAGATATAGTTATATTATTTTACTAGCATTTTGTTTATTTTTAATTATTTTGAATATTGATAATGTTAATGCTAGTTTACCACTTAGTGGAAAGTTAATATTTATTGATCCAGGTCACGGGGGTGTTGATCCAGGTACTTTAAGTGGAAGTGTACTAGAAAAAGATTTGAATTTAGAAATATCTTTATTTTTAGAAGAAGAATTAGCAAAGTTAGGTGCTAGTGTTTTACTTACTAGAAGGGGAGATTATGATTTATCATCACCTAATACAACTTGGAGGAAAAAAAGTGATTTTGATAATAGAATAAATCTTATTAATGAAAGTATGTCTGATTTATATTTATCTATTCATATGAATTTTTTAAATAATTCATCGTATAGTGGACCTCAAGTTTTTTATGATAAAAATAACTTAGAGTTAGCAGAGATTATACAAAAAGTGTTAAATGAAGAACTTCAGAGTAAAAGGGATGTTAAAAAAATTCCAGATACTACATATATGTATAACAAATTAGAAGTTTCTGGAGTTTTAATTGAATGTGGCTTTTTATCTAATGAGAGTGAAAAAAATAAACTTATAAATGTAGAATATCAAAATAAAATAGCTAATTTAATTGCATTAGCCATATCTGAGTATTATTAAAATTCAAAATATTGAAGTTTTTTATTACTATTTAGGTCTAGACCAGTTAAATAAGAATTATTTCCTATTTCATCTAATATTTTATTTAAATTTTTTTTGTTTTTAAAATATTTGTGTAGCATCGTTATAATTTTGGCAGATTTTTTTGTTGATTCATCATAAATATCTATTACTGATGTTTTATAGGTTATATTATTGTTGCAAGGATGATACCATTTCATTTTGTTAAGATTAAATATTTCTATATCAATCTTATTTACATTTGTTAAATTATATTGTATATTTTTAACTCTTTTTGTTGTTATTATGTCAATATATTGAAATATGCGTTTTTTAATATTGTGTCTATCATTCATTACATATGTAAATGCTAGTTGACAATCTTTGTATGCTTTTTTATGTAATTTTCCTATATTGTTATAGTTATATGTTTTGTTAAATGCATAAGTTAATATGTTTTTTAGAGTAGCTGAGTATTTTATATCAGGTAAAAGTTCTTCTTTTATATTTATTTTTCTATACAATCTTTTATTGTCATATTCATAGTAAAAAGCATCCAACATAAATTCGAGTTTAGTATGTAAACCATTGTATTTATATGTTTCTTTATTATTGCTTTTGTAAACTCCTGTTTTATAAAAAACATAAGGGTGTATATTTGAATCGAGTATATAATGATTTATAGAACCGTATAAGTAAGCTAAGACTTCTGAATCATTTTCTAAATTATTAGAAGTTATATAATCTATTATGTTTTTAAAATAATCTAAAGTATTTTGTCTATGAGCAATCTTTCCAAGATTTCTAATTTTTTTACCTATTATTGGATTATAAAATTTGTAAAAATAAAATATGTCGAAACTTTGATTAAATATGTAATAAATATCTAAATTATTTTTAATTGTATCTTTTATTTGTTCATTTAATAAATTTAACACATTTTTTCCATATCTTTTATGTGTGTATGTTGCTGCCATATGTTCTCCTTTTTTAAATTATATCATTTTCATATAGTATTCACAAATTTAATATATATAAATCACTTAAAAACGGTATATTATATTTGTTGTTTGTGATATAATAAATATGAATAATAAGGTGAGTATGTGAAAACAAAAACATTTAAATCATTAGAGGAACAGATTAATCAATTATTAGATAAAAATTTAATAATTGATGATTATGATTACACTAGGAATATATTGCTTAGAGAAAACTATTTTTTTATCAGTGGATATAGACATTTGTTTATGACTGCTAACGATAGTAGTTTTATTAAAGGAACTACATTTAATGAACTTTACGCAATGTTTTCTTTTGACAGACAGATAAGAAATGTTATTTTTAAAAATATTTTAGTTTTTGAAAATAATTTAAAAAGTATTCTTTCGTATGTTGTAAGTAAAAATCATGGATTTAAGGAAAATAATTATTTAAATCCTAAAATTTTTGTAAGAACTCCTCAAAAACATAGACAGGTTAATGATTTGATACGCAAGATGAAAAGACAGATTAATGTAAATGGAAAACAACATTCTGCTACTAGCCATTTTATGGACAGGTATGGTTTTATTCCACTTTGGGTTGTTGTTAAAGTATTGTCTTTTGGAATAATTGGAGAGTTATATCAAGTGTTACAGATTCAAGATCAACAAGAAATATCAGATATTTTTAATGTAAATGTTGATAAAATGGTATTATATTTACCTATTCTTGCTAATTATAGGAATTTATGTGCTCATGAAGATGTTTGTTTTCAACATAGGAACCAAAAAGATATAGATGATACAGAATATCATCATAAATTGTATATACCTAAGGGAGAATATGGTTACTTATATGGTAAGAATGATTTATTTGCTTTAGTTATTATATTAAAACAAGTATTAAATGAAAAAGATTTCATAATGTTTATGAATGAAATAAATTATGAAATAGATGTATTAGATGGTAGGGTAGAGACTATAGAATTAAATAAAATATTGAATTCTATGGGATTTCCGCCAAATTATAAGGAAATGGTGAGAATATAATATGAATAAAAAAAATGAAGGAATAAAAATTATTGGTGGAGTAATTGGGGGAGCTCTATTAATGTATGGTGCTATATATTTTTTTCCTCAGCAGTTTAGTGAAGTTATTACTAAAACTGAAAAAGATGTAACAGTTGTAGACAATGGTATAGCCGATGCAGTGGAAAAAGTTTATGATGCAGTTGTAGTTGTTACAACATATAATGGAGATCAACCTATTTCATCAGGAACCGGTTTTGTGTATGAAAGTGGAGAAGAAAAGGCTAGAATTTTAACAAATTCACATGTAATTGAAGGTGGTAATAAAGTTACTGTTACTTTTACTGATGGTTCTGTTGTGGAAACTGATATAATTGGTTCTAATGAGTATGAAGATGTTGCAGTTTTAGAAATAGAATCTTCACATGTTATAAGCGTTGCTGAAATAGGAAGTTCTGATGATATTAGAGTAGGCGATACTAGCTTTGCTGTAGGAGCGCCTTTAGATGATGCATTTTCGTGGTCTGTTACTAGAGGTATAATTTCAGGGACAGACAGATTGGTTGAAGTTTCTGTAGGTGATAGTCAAAATGCTGATTATGTTATGGTAGTTCTTCAAACAGATACTGCAATCAACAGTGGTAATAGTGGTGGTCCATTATGTAATTCTAACGGCGAAGTAATTGGAATTAATACTTTGAAACTAGGATCTGATGGTGTTGAAGGAATGGGTTTTGCTATTCCTATTGAAGAAGCTATTGAGACTGCTGAAGAGATTATAAATGGAAAAAGTAATAGTCAACCTTATTTAGGTGTTGGTATGATTGATTTTTCTGCTGCATATTATTACCCAGAATACAATTCATTAATTGAAGAAAGTAATCTAGATGGTGGAGTTATTATTACTGAAATCACAAAAAATTCTGCAGCTGAAAATGCTGGATTACAAGCTGGTGATATAATTACTATGGTAAATAGTGAGGAAGTTAAAACTATAGCTTATTTTAGATATGCTTTATATCAGCATGATGCTGGTGATGAGATAGAAATAACTTATTATAGAGATGGAAAAACAAATACTGTTAAAGTAACATTAGGAACAAATCAATTAACTAGCTAATTAGGAGCATGTATGAATATAATAAAAAAAAGATTTTTAGCTTATTTGATAGATAGTATATTTATAACTATAATATTAACTTTAATTTATCAAATTACTTTTATAAATCCCTATTATGATGAATATATAGAGTATAGTAAGAAACACTTGGAAAATCAAAATATTAATGATATTTTGGAATATACAAATTCTGATGAATTTGATGAAAATCTTTATGCACTTGCAAATTATGGAAAAGTTTATTTTATTGTTGATAGCGTTATAATTATTGGATATTTTGTATTTTTTCAAAAATTTAATAATGGTCAAACGCTAGGGAAAAAATTAATGAAAATAAAGATTACTAATATGGATAATAAAGAACTGTCTATTAAAGTAATGTTTATTAGAAGTATCTTTATTTACGAAATACTTGCAAATTTGCTGCGATTTATATATATTTTTACTTCTCCGAGTGTTGTTAGTTATTCTTTAGGTGACAGTATTGTTCTAAATTTATTTTCAATTATTTTTTGGATATGTTTATTTATGGTTTTATTTACTAAAGATCATAGAGGATTACATGAAAAAATATCTAAAACAAAAGTTATTGATGCATAATATATGCATCTTTTTTGTAGTATAAAATTTATGTGTATGCTATAATTTAAGTGTGATGTTTAATGGCTAAAAGAAAACTGAAAAAAAATGTATAACTGTTTTTATTATTAATTTTTTTTGTTATGATTGCATCTATTATTGCTTACAATAATTTTGGAAGTAATTCAGAGGTAAAGTCTGCGGAAATAGATTACGTTGAAAAAATAGTAGCTTTAAATTTATACAATATAGACGAAGAATTTTTGCTTTTTATTAATGACAATTATCAAGATTCATTAAAATTAATATATGCTTATTTAGATTCTAATGAGTATAGTGAAAATTTGTGGAGAATATACATAGGATATTCTTATAATGTTTTGCTTGATAAAAAAAATGGAATAGAATATCCTGAAGTAATTGGTAATACAATTACATTTTTAGGTGATACTTCTCTTGCTGATAATTATTTAGTAATGCAAGCATACAATGAACGTGAAAGTCGATTAGAAGGAATTTTATCTTCTGAAGTTATTGAATATATTAATGCTAGTTCGCTTACTATTGCTAATTCTGAGTTTGCGTTTGGTAACTTGGATAATCCTTTAGCTGGCAAGTATTATACTTTCGGAGGAAGTCCAGATAATGTTAGTTTATTTCATGAAATGGGTGTTGATATGGTTACTCTTGCTAATAATCATGTTTATGATTATGGTTCTATTTCATTTAATACTACATTAGATACTTTTGATGATGCTATTGTTGGTCATCATGCACATGTTTTACAAGGAATTGAATTTTATAACGGTAAACCTATTATTTATAATATAGGTAATTTTATATTTGATAATTATAAAAGGGAACTTGGGATAGTTACTTTTACTATAAATG
>CAYJEI010000045.1:0-7076 GCA_964369155.1 uncultured Muribaculaceae bacterium
CATATTCTGGTACAAGTGAAGTTAAATAACCAACCAACTGAGCACAGTAACCACATGTAGTACTGTGAAATAAATAAACATTTACTTTATCATCACTATTTGTATATTCACTTAAATCTGTATCTTTTAATATTTCAATGGTATCTTCATATCCAGATTGATCCTCGAAAACCTCAATTTTAGATTCAACAATTTCAGCTAAAATTTCACTTTCAACTTCCGCATTTACAGTGTTATTATTTATTAAAAATAAACTTCCTATAAACATAACTATTCCAATTATTTTTTTCATCCTATCACCTTCCATGTATAATGATAACACTAATTGAAAATTTAGACAAGAAAAACATATTCATGCTTACCAAAACAACCCTACTTTATTATATAAAGTTATTAAATAATATTATATATAAATAAAAAAAGAACCGAAGTTCTTAATAATTTTCAGCAGATATTTCAAAAAAAGCTTTTGGATGAGCACATACAGCACAAATTTCTGGAGCTTTTTTCCCAATAACTATATGACCACAATTTCTACATTTCCAAATTGAATCTCCATCTTTAGAAAAAACCAATTCTTCATTAACATTATCAAGTAACTTCAAATATCTTTCTTCGTGTTCTTTTTCAATTTTACCTACTTGCTCAAATAAAAACGCAATTTTAGTAAACCCTTCTTCTTTTGCTGTTTTAGCAAATTCAGCATACATATCTGTCCACTCATAGTTTTCACCATTTGCAGCAGCTTTTAAATTTTCTGAAGTAGTACCAATTTCTCCACCTTGTAAAAGTTTAAACCACAGTTTAGCATGTTCTTTTTCGTTATTTGCAGTTTCTTCAAATATAGCAGCAATTTGCTCATATCCTTCTTTTTTAGCTTTACTTGCAAAATAAGTATACTTATTTCTAGCTTGACTTTCACCAGCAAAAGCAGCTTGCAAGTTTGCCTCAGTTTTTGTTCCTTTTAATTCCATAGTTATCCTCCTTCTTTATACAATCCCTACAGATTCCATTAAATTTAATTTCATAATCAATTACTTTATGTCCATTAAGTAAGTTTATATCAATATTTATTTTATCAAAAACATCAATTATTTTATGACACTTTTTACATATAAAATGATGATGTTTAACATGAACATTATCAAATCTATCCAATCCTTCATTAGTTTTAATTCTAACTATTTTATTATTTTCAACTAAAGAATTAATATTTCTATAAACTGTTCCTAAACTTATATTAGGTATACTATTTTTAGCAATATTATAAATTTCATCAGTATTAAGATGATTCTTAGAATTATTTACTATAGTTAAAATTAAATCTCTTTGCTTAGAAGCTCGCATCTTTCCTCCTTAATAGTAACGATTACTATTTAAGTATACACCTATTTAAATAATTTGTCAACAAAAAACTATTAACTTTCGTTAATAGTTATGGGGGAAATAAAATAGAACATATAATAGCAAAATTGATGCTAGTATTCCCTTTTTATTCTTTTTATTCTATTATTTCCTTACAATACAATTGTATAATCTTTTCGTTTAATTTACAACTATATTTACATCAATTTTTGTCATTTTACAAAAATTGTGTAAATTAAATTTTTCTTAATGATTCTTTTTTATAAAAACCAGTTGTTCCTGAAGAATTTCCTACTTGGTAAGGATATAATCTTCCCTCGTATATCTTTAAAATTTCTCTATCATAATTAAGACCATATGCAACATTACTATTTCCATTACTTGAAGCATTTCCTACTGCTATAATTTTAACTTTGTCACCTACTTTTAGTTCTTCCCTAGGTTCATTAATTAATCTATTAACTTCAGCTTGGACTTCATCATAATTATATCCGGCATTTTCTAAACTTGTTTTTCTATTAGGGTTATTACCCCATAAACCATTTATAACTTCTTTTGCTAGCTCGGTTACAGTTTTAGTCGGAAACGAGTCAATACTTTCCGGCAAATATATAAATCCTTGGAAAGTATAACTAGTACTAACGTTATAAGGATATTTAAGAGTTGTTAAATAAAATCTTGTACTTTTATAAGCACTATTAGAAATTGTTATAGTACCATCATTATTTATTTTTTCAACAATACCAACATGTCCGGCTCCATCGCTACTTACTCCAGCAACACCTTTACGCCAACAAATAACAGCACCAATTTTAGGAGTAGTTCCTCTTTCATAGCCATCACCAGTATTTCCCCACCAATTTTCTGCATTACCTCTACTAAGATTATGATATTTATCAAGTACTTCTCTCCATCTTCCCCAAGCATAACCAACGCAATTAGGAAGAGTACTAGTTCCATCAATCATAATGCAATAATTATAGCCATTGTCAGTGTAATGCACCCAATTTTTATCAGTACTAGACGGAGCACTTAATCTAGGATCATAACTCATAATTCATTCTCCTTTGGTATTTCAACAATTATATTTGAATCTTCCAAAGCAGAATTTAAAAAATCATCATTTGAATCAAAGTTATTTTGTAAATCTTCATTTTCCATATTATCACCTAATAAAGTATATGAAAAAATTATAATAGTGACTAAACTAATTACACAAAAAAATACATTTAGCATTAATATACTAAATGTATTTAAGATTGACTAAAATTAATTTCTGTTATTTCTTTCAGCTTTTCTTTTGTCTCTACAAGGTTTACATCTACTAGGTTCATCTTTAAAACCCATTTTGTCATAAAATTCTTGTTCTCTAACTGTAAAAACGAATTCAGTTCCACAATCTTTACATTTGATAGTTTTGTCTTGTTTTTCCATCATTTACCTCCTTTTATTTAAATTACATTATTCTTCTAAAAAAAGATAAAAAAATTTAAACCAACTATAGATTAACACATTATAGACTAGAATTCAACCAAATTTAGGCAATTTCTCATAAATTAGTAAAATAATAGTAAATTATTCCTCAGTTATGGACAACAAATCGATAATATCGTTTTCATTAAGTTTAGAAAAAGCTGCTTCATCAATATTCTCACTATCAATTAAAGTATCATTAAGAACTTTTTTCTTATTCTGAAGTTCAATAATTTTCTCTTCAATTGTTCCTTTACACACAAGTTTAACAACTTCAACTTTATTTTTTTGACCTATCCTGTGAGCTCTATCAGTAGCCTGATTTTCAGCCTGAGGATTCCACCATAAATCTAAATGAATGACAACATCAGCACTAGTCAAATTAAGTCCAGTACCTCCAGCTTTAAGAGTAATTAAAAATACATTAGTGTTATCTTTATTAAAGGCATCAACTCTTTCTGTTCTTTCTTTACTATTAACAGATCCATCAATAACATAATTAGAGACTCCATCATTATCAAGTTTACTTTTTAATATCTCAAGAGCAGATTTAAAAGAAGTAAATATAAGTATCTTATGATTATTATCTATATAATTTTTAACCATATTAACTATCTCTTCCATTTTAATAGACTCTCCATCATAACTATCAAAAACTAAAGTTGGCTCAACACATATTTGTCTAAGTCTAGTTAAAAGTTGTAAAATTTTAAACCTTGCTTTAAGAAACCCTTCTTTTTCTATTAGTTCCTCAAACTCTTCTCTACTTTTCTTTACTTGCATCGCATAAACTTTTTTCTGTTTCTCGGGCAAATCTAAATAAATAACATTTTCAAACTTTTCTGGTAAATCATTAAGAACATCTCTTTTTCTTCTTCTTAAAATAAACGGATTTATAATTTTTTGTAAAAGAGCAAGTTTATCATGTGCATCTTCATCAATATCTTTAAAATTAAATTTACTACTAAACTTACTTAAATTATTTAAAAAACCTGGCATTATAAAGTCAAATATACTCCAAATTTCAAGCACCGAGTTTTCAACAGGAGTACCAGTCAATGCAATTTTAACTTTACTATTAAGCGTTTTAAGAGCAAGACTAATTCCAGCTTTCGGATTCTTAATATTTTGTGCTTCATCTATTATAATAAGTTCAAAATCTTTCTTATCATAAATATCAGCATCTTGTCTAAGCATACCGTAAGTAGTAATCATAATATTAGCACTACTTTCAAGTTTAGAAATTCTGTCTTGTTTACCACCTGCAACAACTAAATAACTAAGTTCAGGGCCAAACATATCAAACTCTTTTTTCCAGTTATATATAAGTGCAGTAGGAGCTACAATTAAAATTTTTGCATCCTTTTTCTCTTTTATAACATTTTTAATAAACATAATTGTTTGAATAGTTTTACCTAGACCCATTTCATCAGCAAGTATACCACCAAATTCACTTTTATAAATATTATAAAGCCACTTAACACCAGTTTTTTGATAATCTCTTAAAATATTAAAATCTTTTTCCTCTATACTTACATCACAATCTTTATACTTATTAAAATTATTAATAAAATTATCAAACATATTATCAGTCTTAACAATATCATAATCCTTAACACTATCAAGATATAAAGCTCTATACTTAGGTATTACACCAGCAATATCATAAACATCAAGTGATTCCATAACCTCTTTAAGTTCATTTAAAGCTTTATTATCAGTATCAATAATTTTTCCATTTTTAAGTTTATAATACTTTTCTTTCTTAGTCATGCTATCAAAAAGTTTACTTAATTCTTTATCATCAATAGCACCTAACTCAAAATTATAAGTCATGATATTATCAGTACCAATTGAAAACTGCGAACTTATTGAATTATTCTTAAGCATACCACCTTTTTTGAATTTATTAGTGGTAAAAATCTCATAACTATCATCAAGTTTATTTATGCCTTCTTCAAAGAAATAAACCATATCACCAAGCTTTGTAATAACTAATTTTTTCTCATGTTGTTCAAAACAAAAATCTCTTAAATCTCTAATTACATCATCTTCAAATTCTTCATTTCTAAAAGACTTTGCTTCATCATAATAATTTACTTCAGTATCACCATATTTAAAACACACATCACATAACACATCATCTTTATAATCAAAATAAAGTTTGACTACTGGATTAATTAACTTGAATTTATCTTTAATTTCTTCATCAACAACTACACTTTCAGAAACATTTTTAAATATTTTCTTATTAAAGTTAATAGCTTTCTCTTCATCTAAAACCAGACTATTTACATTGTTATAGTCCATAACTCGAAGTACTTCACTAATTTTTTCAGGTAAAACACAAAGACCTTTATCAAAGTAATATCTAAAATCTTCTCCCAAAAAAGGAATATCATTTAAATTAAAATCAATTTTATAATTATTTCCTTCTTTTAAAATATTAACTCCAACCGGATTTTCTTCTTTAACACCATAAGATAATCCATAACCTTCAACTTCAAAAGTTTTATCCTTTAAATAACCAAGTAAATTATGAAGTTTAATATCATCAAGTAATGCATACTTTTCATCATAATAATTCCCAGTTGAAATTAAATCTCTATATACTTTATATATTGCTTCATCTTCTTTATTAAAATAATGTTTAGCGCCATCAAATGAAAAATTATTACCAAAATTAACAATTCCATTCTTATTATCAAATGCTCTATTAAAATTCCAACACTTATTGGACATCAAATAAAGTTTATTAATCCCAATTTTGATTTTAAAAATTACATCATCATACTTTCCAAAAGATATAACAGGAACAAGTTTAAGTTCAACTCTATCACTAGATAAATTATTACTAATTAATTCTTCATAAATTTTTAAAGACTTATCTTCATTAGTAATAACCTCTTCATCCAATATTTTCTCAAAATAATTAGCAATTACAGCCCCTACATGCTTACATTTATTAGTCCTTTTAAATTACTTCATAAAATTTAGAATTAAAATCTTTTACTTCATAACAATTGACAAGACCATATTCATATTCATCTGTGAAAATATTTTTAACTCTACTTTTATCAAATTTAATAAGTTCACTATAAATATAAAATCCAAAATGATTTATTAATCTTGTTTCAGCATCCTTATTTAATTTAATCATACACCCTCGTTTCACACTATAGTATACCACAAAAATAAATAAAATTGTAAAAATAACTAAAATAAAAAAGTACTAATTAAATAGTACATTTTTTTATTCGATATCATGTCTAGCAAATATAATATTAATAATAAATGATACAATTAAAGCAGCAAGTAAAACAAAATTATTAGTATTAACTAGTTCATTTAAATAAGGCAAATTACTTAAAATATAATTCATGACTAATATACCAGGAATATTAGCAAGTATGGTAATAGCTATAATTTCACTTGCAAACATTTTATAAATATCAATTTTTTTAACACCAATAGCCCTATAAGTTCCAACTTCTTTAATTCTAGATAAAAATGAAGCTCTAACAATTAAAAATATTTGAATAATCGAAATAGAAAGTGTTATCAATGCAATAATAGAAACAATATTAACTAAATCTTCTCTTGATTTAATATACTTATCTCTAGAAACTTCGTAAGAAGAAACTGCATTTATGTTATACTCTCTAAGCTCATCTATAGTACTATTAGTATCTTTTGAATAAAAAGTAACTTTATTAACAGAATTAAACAAAATATAATTTAATGAATTATTATTAACAAAATAATTATTTTTATATAAATTATTATTAAAATACCCAACAATTTTATATTCAACATCATTATATTTAAAATATTTGCCAATTTTTAATTCATCTTTAAAATCAGCATGAACAATTATTTCATAATTATTAACTGGCAAAGAACCACTATTTAATATAATATCATCAAAAGCTTCATAACCAAATATTTGATTCCACTCTGAATTAATTGAAAAAGTAAATATATTCGGAATAATATCTTCATTAACATAAATACTATACTCAGAACCAGAAACAACACCAGTTATTACTAAATCAAAATCGTTTTCATTATATGAACCAGGACTACTAAGACTCATTCCAATAAAATCATCATAAGAATCAATTCCAATCATTTTAAGTTCTTCATTATTTTTAAGTTCTTTATCCAAAAAATGACTATCAATTAATATTTCAGTATCATTAGTAGGCATATTACCAGTTATAAGATTTAAATCAGAA
>CAYJEI010000046.1:0-5566 GCA_964369155.1 uncultured Muribaculaceae bacterium
TGGAGCTGATGGCGCTACTGGACCTACTGGACCCTCTGGTACCGCTGGATTTAATACATACGCATATGCTACTACTACTACTGACGAAGACATAACAATTGCTAGTCCTGTCGTATTTACTACTACACCAACTATAAATAATATTACTTTAGATACTACAACTGGTATTTTTACAATTATTGATGCTGGTCAGTATTTAATTAATTGGGATGCGTCTGTACTTAGTACTTCCGCTGGAACAACATTAATATCTTTAGGTATTTACGATGTTACTAATGG
Source organism: uncultured Muribaculaceae bacterium (assembly GCA_964369155.1). Taxonomy (GTDB): domain Bacteria; phylum Bacillota_I; class Bacilli_A; order RF39; family UBA660; genus CAKOSP01. The sequence continues at coordinate 280 of CAYJEI010000046.1, forward strand.
TATTTTTTTATCAAGTGCTAATTCTGCTGTTAATTTATCTAATTCTGAAGGTGCAGAATTATCTGGAACTTTGATTACAACATTTGCTGCTAATCAAGAATTTGAACTTAGAAACGGAACTGGAGATACAATCACTACTGTTGCAACTAATGGATTTGCTGTTGGTTTATCAATTACGAGGATTAATTAATGAAAATTGCTGTTTATGCTATTAGTAAAAATGAAGAAAAATTTGTCGATAGATGGTATGATTCTATGAAAGAGGCTGACGCAATTTATGTTCTTGATACAGGTTCAAATGATAATACTGTTCAAAAGTTGAAAAGTTTAGGTGTAAATGTTTCTATAAAGGAAATTATACCATGGAGATTTGATGTAGCTAGAAATGAATCTTTAGAATTAGTACCTAGAGATATTGATATTTGTGTTTGTACTGATTTAGATGAAATTATTAAACCTGGATGGAGAGATGAACTTGAAAAAATTTGGAATGATAATACTACTAGATGTAGATATATTTATAATTGGAAACTAGAAAATGATAGACCTATAATATCTTTTTATCAAGAAAAATTTCATTTAAGAAGAGGATTTAAATGGATACATCCTGTACATGAAATTTTAGAGTACGAAGGCGATGAAAATTTTATTACTACAGATGATATTATCGTTAATCATTATCCTGATGATACTAAGTCAAGAAGTAGTTATCTTCCTCTTTTGGAACTATCTGTTTTAGAAAATCCAGATAATGATCGCAATACTCATTATTTAGGTAGAGAATATATGTTTTATAAAATGTATAACGAATCAATTGATACACTTATTAAACATCTAAGTTTACCTAGCGCTACTTGGAAAGATGAAAGATGTGCATCAATGAGATTTATCGCTAGATGTTATCAATCATTAAACAGGTTTGATGAAGCTAAAATGTGGCTTGATAAAGCAATTTTAGAAGCACCCTATCTTAGAGATCCTTTGATGGAAAAAGCACTACTTTCATATCATTTAGGTGAATATAATGAATGTGAAATTTTAGTTAATAAATCATTAGATATACCTATTAATAATAAAAGTTATATAAATGAAGAATTTACTTTTGATCATACTGCTTATGATTTACTTGCAATGATATATAATTTTAAAAGTGATTTTAAAAATGCCTTGTATTTTGTTAATCTGGCTTTGGAAATTTCTCCAGAGAATGAGAGATTATTACATAATAAAACTTTTTTTGAAGAAAAGTTATATGATAAAGTTACTGATTAATTTCAGTAACTTTTTACAAATAAAAATGCCATTATGGCATTTTATTAAACTCTAGTTTCAGTAAGTTTAGCTTTTACAACCCAATTTCCTTCAGGTACTACACCAAAGAAATACCTTCCTTCTGTATTAGTTTTACAAGTTTTTCTTAGTTTAAGAGCTTTATTTTCTCCTTCACCTACTGACTCATATAAACCTACTATACAATTTGGAATCGGAATTCTATTAGTATTATATACAACACCATTAATTGTTCCTTCTTTTGCTTCTGCAAGTTTATTTAAATGTATATTTTCTTCTGAATTGGCTCCATCTGTGACTTCTACTGATATCGGAGTGTAAAGTGTATAATCATCTGCTAGTGCTGTTATTGTATAATTCCCTGCATCTACTTTTGGAAAAATATACTCTCCATCAGTAGCACTTATTGTTTCAGAAACTATTGTTCCTGCTCCATTAACTAATCTAACTACTGCACCATCAAAATTATGTCCATTATTATCATATACATATCCATATATATTACCTTTTACATAAGTAGTATCTTCTGCAATGATTAAATCATTAAGCACTAAATCATTTCCAGTATAAGTAATACTTCTTTTTGTAGATAATGTGTAACCATCTTTTACAGCATAGATTATGTAATCCCCTTTTGGAACGTTTTGAAATGTATAATTACCATTTTCATTTGTCATTGTATGTTTAATTGGATTAAACTCAGTGTCAAATAACTTTACTGTTGCATTTTCAACGTCTGTTCCAGTAGAGTCTTCTACTTTACCTGTAATTGTGCTGGTACTAATCTCCGGTGCTTGTTCTAATTCTAACTCAATATATTTTTCTTGTAATTCTGATAATGCTATTTCGTCTGAATAATTAAGTGTGTATGTATCTTTTTGATTCAAAATAATCCCCCCTTATTTTCAACTTTGAATCTAAACAACATTGTATAATGTTATTTCGTATTGATTTTCGCCTTCTCCTACAGTGAATATCATTCTATAAGTTTGTGGCCATGAGAAACTTTCTGGTATGTAAAGTTTATTCACATCAAATTTTAATCCTGTTGGCATTCCTTCTACATATGTAATTGTTGCTTCAGGTTCAGTAATAAATTTAATTGTTGTAGCGCTGGTACCTGGATAATATCTGAAAGTTTTCATATCATCTTCTCTTTCAATTCTTCCACCAGCTTCTGTTTCTACAGTCATAGATAAAATAGAATACCCTGTTTCTTTTTCACCTTCACAGTTTACACATAAACATTCATCGAATAATTCTAATTTACTTGCTAATATTACTTCTAATTTTGTAATTGAACTAATCATTTTTTCTACTGATTTATTTACATCTAGTATGTCTTGTGGTTCTTTTGAAATAGCCATCATATATTTTATTTTTTCTGATTCTATATTTAAAATACTAGCTAAACCTTTTTGTTCCGCTGCAACTGACGATATTATCTCAGATATAGCTTCACATCTATGATTTTGAGTTGTTGTTTCTTCACTCATTTTTTTCCCCTTTCAGTGTAATTTATGTATAAATTTCATTTTTGACTGGGCTTTATTTTATGTAACTTTTTTTAGGCTTTTTCATATAGTACAATAGTGGTGATTATGAAAGAAAAAAATAAATTTGATCATTTTAGCAGCTTTGCTAATAATTTATATGGACCAGTTAAGGAAAACTTATGCGATTTTTTAGATAATAATGATAATTCTATTAATCATATTTTTATTGATGCTATATCAAAATACAAATATTGTTCTCCTTATATTGACGATATGTATATTGTTCTAAAACATAATAATGTCAAGCAGCTTTTTATTGTTGATAAGTGTTTTTGCATTAAGCATGTAGTGGATTTAAAAATACCAAATTGTTATCATAAAGAAGAATTTTTGAGTATATGTTATGACAATAGTTCTTGTAAGATATATATTGCTCAAAAATCCAAGATTTTTTCCATTACTATTGATGGCGATTTTATTAATGACGAAATTAACGATATCTCATTAAAGAAGATAATAACTGAAAATAGTAGCATAAATGAAATTTCGCAGAATTGCTGCAAGCCAAATGTTAAAATATTAAAGCCTTGTATTTGTTCTATTGGATTTTCAGAAAATTCTGTTTTAGTTATTTATGAAAAAAATAAATCGGTTTTTATTGCCAAATTAACAAAGGCTGGAAATTTAGTTAATGAACAGTATATAGACGATGATATATGCTCGACATATATTATTGATAATCACTGTAGTCTTTTTGTAATAGCTCAAAAAAATTCTTGTTTCAATTATATATATACATTTAATAAAAGCAAACCTCTTTGTAAAAAGCATAAGAATCATTGCGAAATTATATTAAATAGTGAGTGTAGAGTTGATATTGAATGTCCGGATTTACCTTGTAGTTTAGAAGGTAGTTTATGTGAAGTTGTGCGAAGTATCGCATTAATTGAAAATGGAATAGCTAAGCTTATTTCATGCGAAAGTGAAAAAATAAAATCTGCAATTGAAAACACCGTTTGCAATAAAGATTTAATTGACATTAACAATTCTGTTTCTAAAACAATAATGAATATTACCATGCTTGAACAGATGTTGAAAGAAAAATTGGAGATAGCCATTAATTTACATGATACATGCAAATAAAAATAGCAATTATGCTATTTAATTTTCCATTATCCATTTTATATCTTCTATTGATTTATCTATGTTAAATCTTCCATTTCCAACTGGATAATATACCGGAAAAAATTTGTATTTTTTTCCATTAATTTCTTTTTCGTAACATTTTTTTCTTGCTTCAGAAACAGAAATTTTTTCATTTAAAATTATTGAACTCACTTGATTACCAAAAAGAATTATTTTTTTTGGATTTACTATTTCAAATTCTTTATATACCAAGTCCACATATATCTTAAAAATACTATCTGGAAGTGGCCTTGCATCTACTTGCGTGCATTTACCTAAATTAGTTATAAAGTATTTTTTTCTTATAACATTTTCATAAACTTCTTCAGCAAAATTTTCAGTCCATTCTGGACCTTTTATGCTTTTTATCTTTTGATATATTTTTTTATCAAGCAAATTAACTTCATAAAATAAATCCCATATATTTTTAGTACCTACCCATGGCGCTCTTATTCCATGCCATTTCTTATCGGTAGCTATATTTCTTTTAGTAGGATTCATAAAAACAAAACATATATCAGGATTATTAGTGCACCCACCGTTATATATTGAATTTAAACTTTTATCTCCATATTTATTTTGAAGTTTATCATATTTTATATTCAAGTCCTCTAGTGTCATTTTTCCTACTTTATGTATCTAGATATTTGTGATACTTCTAATCTAGAAGGAGCTATAACATCATCTTCAAAATATCCATAAGTAATTATTGCTGCTATAGATTCTTCTTCTGGTAAATTTATTAATTTAGCTATAACATTTTCATCAATAACTCCAAAGATACATGTTCCTACATTTTTAGTATATGCAGCTAAACAAAAATTTTGACATGCTATTCCAGCATCAAAAATTTCCCATTTTTCATTAAATGTATCTTCTTTAACATCTTTTAGTTTACCACTTTTTCCTTTTACATAACTGAGAACTGCTACATTTTTTGTTTTTTCTAATGTTTTTTTATTATATGCAAAGTTTTTTACTCCTTCACTTGCAATTTTAGCAATTATTTTTTCATTAGTTATAAATGTGTATCTTGCTGTTTGAGAATTAGCCCAAGACGGTGCATATCTTGCTGCATCCACTATTTCATTCATAACATTTTCATCCACTATTTCAGGTTTATACTTTCTAATACTTCTTCTTTTTTTTATCATATCTATTGCTTTCATTTTTTCTTCCTTTCTTCTAAACTTATAATTATATATTTATACAATACGTTCCTTTTTCTATTGTATAAGAATACTTGCTATTTATTATAACGTTTTCCCAGAATTTTTCTGCTACTACACTATATTTTATTGGTTCTATCTCCCAGT
>CAYJEI010000046.1:5577-6850 GCA_964369155.1 uncultured Muribaculaceae bacterium
ATTCTGCTATACTATGTCCTTTTGTCTCATAATTCAAATGGTTGTTAATCATTATAAATCCTATAATATTTTCTTTATCTTTAAATATATAAGCTTTTCTATTTTTATCTGTAAAATAATTATTAAACCACTTATATTCAAAAAAACCTTTATTATTAACTGTATTTTTTGTAAATTTACTTCCATCAAATAAAGCATATTGTAACAAGTTAAATAATAATTTTTTATCTTTTTTATTTACTTTTTTTATTTTATATTTCATTATTTTCCTTTAAACCTTTATATTCATTAATTATGTTTATATCAGTTATATAGATATCATTGTTGATTATTAATTTATTATTTTTTAGTTCTACTTTTCCAAGTTCTATTGAAAAATATACGTCTTGCTCTTTTATATAATCCACACCATTTGATATTCTTAAAACTTCACTAGATTCTGCAAAATTATCTAAAAATAATATTCTTTTATTGGTAAGGGCTACTGTTGTTAATTTATTTTTTGTTATTAATATTTTTTCTTGTATTAAAATAATTTTTTCATTAGCTTCTAAATTTATATTATACATTTATGCCACCGTATTTATAAACCATATTCATCTTTTATTTCACCAAATATTTCTTCCATAACATCTTCAAGTGAAATTATACCAGCATAACGATTATCTTCTGTTACTATTAAAATATGTTTTTTGTTTCTTTTCATTTTATTGAACGCATTTACTATATATTCTTCAGATGATATTTTTACTGCATCATACATTATATCTTTAAGTAATATATTTTGATTTGAAATATTTTTTATTAAATCTTTAACATGAAGTACACCTTGAATTTCTTTATTATTGTCTATTAGAGGAATTCTACTATATTTATAACCATTTTTTTTCAAGTTATTTAAAGCTTTTTCTACAGTCAAATCCACAGATAGAGTAAATACATTTTCTTTTCCAACTAATATTTTATTTATTTTTACGTCATTAAATTCTAAAACATTTTTAAGGAGTTTTTGTTCATATTTTTTTATAGCACCTTTTTCTTCTCCTTGGTCTATAATCAGTCTAATTTCTTCTTCTGTAATATGCTCTTCTTCATATTCACTTACACCAAATAGTTTTGATACCTTATTTGTAATGCTAGTTAATAAATGCACAAATGGTTTTGTTATAATAGATAAAATTGTTATTATACCTACAGAAAAATATGCTATTTTTTCATCATGTTTCATAGCTATTCTTTTTGGAATAAGTTCACCAAATAAAAGCATAAAAAA
>CAYJEI010000047.1:0-6669 GCA_964369155.1 uncultured Muribaculaceae bacterium
TTTTAGTTTTTGTTGACAATTATAAAATTCTTCTTTTGTATGTCCTCGATTAATTAGTTTTAAAGTTTCGTTGTTTGATGATTGTAAACCTAACTCGATTTTTAAAAATGTTTTTGTATTTAATTCTTTTAAATAATCTAAACATTCGTCACTTATTGCATCTGGTCTTGTTGCAATTGCAAGTCCAACAACATTTGGCAAAGTTATAATTTTGTCATATAGATTTTTTAGTGTTTTTATATCTGCATTTGTATTTGTTCCTGCTTGAAAATATGCTATATATTTAGCATTTGGCCATTTTAGATGCAATATGTTTTTAGCTTTATTATATTAGATTGACTGTTATCTTTACAATAAATACATCCACCGATGTTTTTATTTGGACAATCTAGATTTGCATTTAATGGCACTTTAAAAACTTTAGAATTGAATTTTTTTCTAAGAAAGTAGTTTAGTGTATGGTACCTTTTATTATCTAGTGTATATTTAAACATAAAATTTCCTTTAGAAATATTGTATCATAAGTTGAAAAAAAAGCAAAAATTAATTATAATAGAGTTACATGTTAAAACATAGTAGATTGGAATTTAAAATGAATGAAGTATTTTATATAATTGGGGGAACTGGACATGTAGGATTGAATGTAGTTAAAAATCTTGTGAAAAATGGTAAGAAAGTAAGAGTTTTAATTAGTTCGAAAAATAAAATTAAATATTTACCTAGGGAAGCTGAAATATTTATAGGTAATGTATTAAAAAAAGAAACTCTTTCTGAGTTTTTTAATAGAGATAAAAAACAGATTGCTTATATTATAGATTGCACTAATAATTTTAGTGTTAATGAAAATGTCAATTTTAATAAATTACATGTTTCAGGAATAAATAATGTGTTAGATTATGCAAAAGAAAATAAATTTGATAAATATGTATACTTAAGTAGTATATTAGCGCATGTTTCAGATGAGATTATTACAAGCTATGGTAAGAGTAAGCAAAATGCAGAAAAGTTAATTATTGATAGTGAAAATCAGTTAAATGTATCTATTGCAGTTGCTCCTTTAGTATATGGTCCTAATGATTATAATAATAGTATTGTTAACAAATTATTTTATGATATATTTAAAGGAAACAAAAGAAAATATATTGATGCTAATTTGTATGTTGAATTTGTTGGAGATATTGCTAATGAGTTAATTAATACTGCTTTGTATGGTAAATGCGGAGATATGTATTTTTTGGGTGGAAAGAAAAAAAGTTCACTCGAATTATTTAAAGAATTTAATTCAATTTGTTTGAATAAGAAAAAAATAAAGTCTTGCAAAATTGAAAAATTAATTAAGTATGATGATTTAATAAATAAATATTGGGAATTAAAAAAAGTAAAACCAATCTATAGTAAAAATTTTTTGTTATCACTGAATGTAGATATATCCAAGAAAAATTTTTCGTCAAATAAAGATATTCTAGTTAAATCTAAAAATATTGATTATAGTTTAAAAGAATTGAAAGATTTTTTTGATAATTTATAAATTTTGTGATATTATATTAGTGAAATTTGGTGGTTGTTATGTTGATATATGGAAAAAATGTTTTACAAGAAATTCCAGAGAAGAATATTAAAAAAGTTTATATTGCTAGAAAAGATTACATTGAACTTTTGGATAAAAAAAATATTAAATATACGTTTGTTGATAATAAATTTTTAGATAAATTAGTAAATGGCGTGCATCAAGGTGTAGTAATTGATGTACATGAATATGAGTATAAGGATTTAAAAGACATTAAGAGTGATAAAGTATTGTTGCTTGATCATTTAGAAGATCCACATAATTTTGGTGCTATTATAAGAAGTGCAGTTGCAGCTGGGTTTACTGATATTATAATACCTAAGGATAGATCTGTTAGTGTTAATAATACTGTTATGAAAGTAAGTGCTGGAACGTTATCTAAAGTAAATATTGTAATGGTTACTAATTTAGTTAATAGTATAAAAAAATTGAAAGAAAAAAATTATTTTGTGTACACAACTGATATGAACGGTATTGATTATAAAACTTTAGATTATGATGGAAAAATTTTGTTGATTATCGGTAATGAAGGAAAAGGTGTAAGTAGGTTAGTTAAAGAAATTGCTGACTTTACTATTAAAATAAATATGGATAATAATGTTGAAAGTTTAAATGCAAGTGTTGCAGCTGCATTATTGATGTTTGAAATGAGGGGTTAAAATTTGAATATTAAATTATCAAATGATGAAGAAATATTGATGCTTATAAATGAAAATAATGAAGATGCAAAAATTATTTTGTTAAATAAATATAGTCATGTTATTGATATTCTTATTGCTAAATATAATACTATTTTTTATCATTTAGGTATTGAAATAGATGATGCAAGAGGAGAAGCGTTAGTAGGTTTTTCAGATGCAATTTCTAGTTATAATTGCAATAAATGTTCTTCGTTTGAATCTTTTTTAAGTCTTTGCATTAAAAGAAAGCTTATAAAGTTGATAAGAAAGTATAATACAAATAAAAGTAAGTTTAATAATCAAGTTTATTCTTTGGATTATGTGTATACGAATAATTATAATTCTTTAGTTGATAGCATTAAAGCTGAGGATATTCACGATCCTTTATTAAAACTTACTGATAATGAAACAGTAGAAATGCTTACAAGTATTATTGAAAACAAATTATCTGATTTTGAATTTGAAGTATACTTATTAATGTTAGATGGTCTTGGGTATGTTGAGATTGCTAAAATAATGAAAGTAAATGAGAAAAAAATTGATAATGCAATTCAAAGAATAAGAGTAAAAATTAAAAATATTTTAGAAAATATTAGAGAATAATCTTGCTTTTTCCATATAAATAGTGTATATTAATGGTGAAGCACGAAAAGGTGTTTTTTTAATGGAGGTTTATTATGAAAAAACAAACAGTAAAAAAAGAAAAGAAAGTTAAAGAAAATTATTTCGCTGGTGTTAGAAGTGAACTTGCTTTAGTAAGCTGGCCAACTGCTAAAAATGTATTTAAATATACTATAGCGACAATAATATTTATTCTTTTTGTAACTGGATTTTTCTTACTTATAAATTTAATTATGTCAGTTGTTAAGGGGTGGGCTTTATAATGGAAAATGAAAAATTGTGGTATGTAGCAAATACTTATTCTGGACATGAAAATAAAGTTAAAGAAAAGCTTGAAATGAGAACAGAGTCTACTGGAATGCAGGATTATATTTTTAGAGTTATTGTTCCTGAAACTGTAGAAGTTGAAATGAAAGATGGCGTTAAAAAAGAGAAGCTTAAGAAAATGTTTCCGGGATATGTTTTAATTGAAATGATTATGACAGATGAAGCGTGGTATATTGTTCGTAATACACCAGGAGTTACTGGATTTATTGGGTCATCAGGAAAAGGTGCAAAACCACTTCCTTTATCTCCTGAGGAAATAGATAGAATTTTATCTTCTGTTGGTATGACTAGAACTGATATTGAAAGTGAACTTATGTTAGGTGATAGCGTTAGTATCATTAATGGTCCATTTAGTGGAATGGTTGGTAAAGTTGAGAATATTGATTTAGAAAATAATAGACTTAATATATTAATTGATTTATTTGGTCAAGAAACTACTGTTGATGTTGAAACTCATCAGGTTAGTAGGGTTTAAAAGTATCGCAAGGTACTTTTTTTTATGAAAATTGTGTGATAATTAGTCGAATACAATAATTATTTAATATAAATATGATATAATTATTATGTTATGAAAGGAATATAATATGTTAAATATTAAAAATATTAAAAAAAGTTATAAAACTGGCGATTTTATTCAACATGCTTTGAAGGGTGTTTCTATTAGTTTTAGAAAAAATGAATTTGTAGCTGTTTTAGGCCAAAGTGGTAGTGGTAAAACTACTCTTCTAAATATATTAGGAGGTCTTGATAGGTATGATAGTGGAGATTTATTAATAAATAATACATCTACAAAAAGTTTTAAAGATAGAGATTGGGATGCATATAGAAATAATTGTGTAGGCTTTATATTTCAAAGTTATAATTTAATTACTCATATTTCAATTTTAAGTAATGTTGAAATGGCTCTTACACTTAGTGATGTAAAAAAATCAGAAAGAAGAAAAAGAGCGTTGAAAGCTTTGGAAGAAGTAGGACTTAAAGATCATGCTCATAAAAAACCTAATCAGTTATCAGGTGGTCAGATGCAAAGAGTTGCAATTGCAAGAGCGCTTGTAAATGATCCAGAAATAATCCTTGCAGATGAACCTACTGGAGCGCTTGATACTAAAACAAGTGAGCAAATAATGCAATTGATTAAAAATATTGCTGAGAAAAAATTAGTTATCATGGTTACTCATAACCCTGAAATTGCAGACCAATATGCTAATAGAATTATTGAGCTAAAAGATGGAGAAATTTTAAAAGATTCAAACGAATTTAAAGGTGATAAAGATGACTCTAAGTTATCTATTAAGAGAACTAAAATGTCATTATTTAGTGCACTTGGACTTTCATTTAATAATATTTTAACTAAAAAAGGAAGAACATTTTTAACAGCACTTGCATCTTCTATTGGTATTATAGGTATTGCGCTTATTTTATCATTATCTAATGGGTTTGATATACAAATAGATAATTTTGAGAAGAATACTTTATCTGGAATGCCTATTATGGTAACTCAGCAAGCTATGGAAATGGATCCTTCCAACATGCAAGATATTCAAGCAGAGAAAGAGGAATCTGGTCAATTTCCTGATGATAATATAATACATCCTGAAGAAACTTATGAAGAACAACTTAGTCATACTAATACGTTTACTGATGAATATTTGGAGCTTGTTGAAGGGTTAGATTCTGAAAAAGTAAGTGGTGTTAGTTATACTAGAATGGCTAACTTGAATTTATTTACTGAGGTAAATGGAGAAATAAAAGCTGTTACTGACAAAACATATATTGGAGTACTTCCAACTTCACTTGGAGAACAAAATGATGTTATCAAGGATAATTTTGATTTACTAACTGGTAGTTTACCAAGTAGTAAAAATGAAATTGTTATATCTGTTGACTCTTATAATTATTTAGCGGAACCTGTACTTGAGATGTTTGGTCTTGATACTGATAATACTGTTGATATGGAAGAATTAATTGGTAAAGAACTTAAAATTATATTAAATGATAATTATTATCAAAACCTTGGAGTTGCTTTTATTCCTAAAAGTGATTTGACTAATGAATTTAATAGCGATGATGCTATTACACTTATTGTTAGTGGTGTTGTAAGAGGTAAAGAAGGCAATATGCTTTATGAACAATCTATGGGTGTTTTATATACTGATGAGCTAGTTCAGTCTATTGTAGAAATTAATAAAGATTCAGAAATTGTTAAAGCTCAACTTGATTCAAGTGTTAATGTTATGACTGGTGAAGTTTTTACAAATGATGAAGATGGAGAGAGTGCTAAAGAGCAAATGCTTGCTTATTTAGGCTATAATTCTTATCCAGTTATGATTCAAATATTTCCAGTAGATTTTGATAGTAAAGATTATATTCTTGGTGAACTTGATAAATATAATGAAGATAAAGAACATGATGAGCAAATTGTTTATACTGATATGGCTGAGATGATTACTTCACTTTCTGGAAGTATTATGGATGCTATTACTATAGTTTTAATTGCGTTTTCAGCAATAAGCTTGGTAGTATCTAGTATAATGATAGGAATTATTACTTATATTTCTGTTTTAGAACGTACTAAAGAAATAGGAGTTTTAAGAAGTCTGGGAGCTAGAAAAAAAGATATTACTAGAGTATTTAACTCTGAAACATTTATTATAGGTTTATTTTCAGGTATTTTAGGAGTTGGTATAGCACTATTACTTACAATACCTGCCAATATTATAATATATAATTTAACTGAGCTTAAAAATGTTGCTGTACTTAATCCAGTTCATGGAATTATGCTTATTGTAATTAGCTTAGTTTTAACTGTATTAGGTGGTTATATACCTGCTAAAATGGCTAGTAAGAAAGATCCTGTAGAAGCACTTAGAACTGAATAATAAAAAAATAAAAACTAACTCGAGGTTAGTTTTTAAATTGATTTAATAATTCAATTAATTTTTCTTTTGAATATTCTAAATAATATGTATTGCCTTCTTCCTTACTTAAATTATTTATTACAGTATTACTATTAATAGGAGTTAGTACATTATTAAGGGGATAAGTGTATTCAATAAATTTAAAACTTTCTTTCAACTTTTTGTATTTATAAGGAATTTTAATTACTGTGTTTTTACATAATCCGTCTTTATTCATGAATGTATATGCTCTTGTAAAATAAATTATTTCATTTTCCTTTAAATATTTGTCATCTAGTATGTCTTGGATGTACGTTTTAACGTCTTCTTTAACTTCGTTTCTTATTTCAATTACATCGTCTATTCCAATTATATAATCATAAATATTATTCTTTATTGAATGATATGAGTTAAGTGCTTTTTGGTAAGCTCTATTTATTACATCTCCTGTTTCTTCTTTGTCAATGACTAGGTCATTTATATCATTAAGTGAAAAGAATATAGCGTTTTTAAATATTGAATGTTGAAAAATCATTGATATAGTATTGAATTTATCTATATTTCTTGTTGCTATTAA
>CAYJEI010000048.1:0-6620 GCA_964369155.1 uncultured Muribaculaceae bacterium
TTGCATCACTGGTTCTGGTTGTGCTATAGGCGCTGCTTGTTGCATCACTGGTTCTGATGGAACTTGCTCCACTTGATTTCTATTTGCATTAGCCTTTTTTAACTCAAAATATTTATAAAATGTATATATATACATTATGATTAATGCAATAGAGTAAATATTACCTGCCATAGGTGCTATACTATCTGGTAATAAACTACTGGTAGTAGTTTGACCATTGACAGTTGTTTCAAAATTAGCTGTTACAATAAAACAAATAATTAAAGTCCAGCCAACTGCTTTATTAAAAGCAAGTTTCCCCATTAAATATAGATTTGCTATAGGAATCCATGCCATAGGTGAACCTTTACCAAATTTAAGTTTGTTAAATTTAAATAAAGTAATTCCTATAATAATATACCCCACTAAAACAACTGCTACTACTGCAAAAAATATTGCAACTATACCATTCATCACACTTGAACTAATATCTTCCATAAAATTATCACTCCTTACTATATATCAAGTATAACATAAAAATTTATAATGTATAGAACTAACTGTACAAAAACAATATATTTTTACGTTAAAAAAACTTTCAATTAAGAAAGTTTTAACTAAGGCATACTAGAAACAATTGATTCATACATTGTTATAGCATATCTAGATGAATGGTGACCATCTGCTTGACCAGTAAATAGTGTATATGAGAATATTCCATTTGCATCTGTGTTTGAGAAGAATAAACTTCCTCCTCTATATATCCAGTGGTATCCATAGTAGGATGCTGAAAATCTTGGATCTCCTAAATATCTGTCTTCATAAAAATAGAGCGTTTCGGTTAGTGCATCACCTTTAATTGGAGAGACGTCTCCTATTGTATATTTTCCACTTGGGTAAACATTTATATATCTTCCTTCCGGCATAGTCGTAAACCCTGAAAGGTCTGGAATAAATTGACCATTTGAATCTAATAATATTCCCATTACCCTATCAAATGTTCCACCTACCATGTCGTATACTCCGTAAATGTTACCTGTTGTAGAAGCTCCCATTCCGTAGTATGTATCGTATGTATTTGTATAACACGTTGTTGTAGTACTTCCTTGATGTGGTGTTGATCCACCTATACCTGTAATATATGTACTACAATTGTTAATATAAATTTCTTTATTTGCACCTGTATAGTCTGTATTACCATATTTACCATATTTAGATTGTGATAAATACGCTATTGCTCCCCACTCAGTATTTTTAATAAGGTGGGCATCTACGTATCCAACATAACCATAGTTATTATATCCATTAACTCCATTCATTAAATCTTGAACATAGTTAAATGTTGATGATATACTCATATTTATCATAGGTTTCATATTAGGTTTTGAATAAAGTATATCTCCTACTTTTGAAGCTTCAAATTTAGCTATCCAAAACCCTTTAACTTCAGTGTTGCCTGCGTCTGACCTTGTATCTGGATCATCACAAGTATCTCCCCAACAAAATGCTGCTGGTGTGTAATAATTTTCAGCATAAGACCCTGTATATGTTCCAGAGCCTGTATCAAGTGTATCAACACTTGCAAACTTAATATCAATAGCTCCAGGAGTTTCTATACTTACAGTACTTCCGCCATATCCATTATAACCAAGTCCATCTTTAATTGTATAAGAATATCTCGGTATCCAAACAAGCATTGAAGTTATATCGGAAAGAGGAATATTAGTTCCTGGACTAGCGTCTACATAGTACTCTCTTTTGCTTGATACAACTGATGCTGCATTAGCCCATTTTCTAATACTATAGTCATACCATTCGCCATTTACAACGTCAGCCTTTTCCCAAGTGCTTTCTGTTTCATTATACATAATTGGTATTAGACCATCAATAATTTCAGGAGTAGATCCATTTAAAGATTCATCTTCATATAATTTACCTTTTTGAAATAAATATTCTAAATTAAGAATAAGCTCAGTACCTGTTATAGTACTATCCCCATTATATTCAATATAAAATGTTGTTACTTCTCCTGGAACAAATTCATGGTATAAACTAAGACCCAGTGGAACGAATTTAATTCCAAGGGTATTTGCAACTTCTTCTATTTTTTTTAAATAATAGTAATCACTTGTAGTATTTTCTATAGTTACTTCATATCTAAATGTTGATACTCCTGCTGGTAAAATCAAATGTATATTAGTTGATTCATCAGAAAATGTAGGAGCTGATATTTCTGTAACACCACTTGAATTACTAACAAGTTCAATTGAAGTAACTTTTAATGCCTCATCTGTCGGTTTTTCAAGTAATATGAAGTCTTCGACCGATATTTCATCAGATAAATTTTCTTTGTAGAATGTAAATGAAATAGTATCTTCTTTTTCTACTTTTAGTTCTATCTCGTTAATATAACCATTAGTATCAATGCTTTCATTTTTATAATCACCTTTTGTTATTTTTAAAACTGATGCGTCCCATCTTAAGAAAAATTCTTTAGCTCTATATGAGTAATTACTTATTATTACCTTTTCATAATCTGCATATGATTCGTGTATTATACTAATATCTTCTTGACTTTGTTCGCTTTTTTTAAGATAAAATTCTCCAGTCAATGTTTTTTTGTATGGCTTAGTTGATGTTGCAGTTATCTGAACTTTAACATTATCAATTTCACCACTAGGATCTGTAGTATGGATTTCAAAATACTGGTTCAAACTTGTATTACCAGCTACCCAAGTATAACCCCTTGATTCACAAGTTTCTTGATTAAAAGCAGTGGTAACTACTCCATCAGAAGTATCATTTCTGCATATTTCTACTTTTTGTAGTGTTCCAGTATATGAACTTGTACCAGAGCTATTAAGTTCACATGATAAATTTCCTGTAGTATCGCCGATTATAGTACATGTTGTCGTATAATGAATTTCATGGTCGCTTACTTCATCTGATTCATTAAAATTCGAAAGTTCAAATAATACAGGACCACCATCCCAATTGTTATTCATGTTAACAGTTTCATCTAAGTGAGCACTTGTAAAATAAAAATTTTGCGTTTCTAAAAAATAATCATAAACTACACTACTTACATATCTAGCAAGGGTATATACTGAAATTAAAGTAAACACCAGTGCTAAACATATGACTATCAAAATATTTGTTTTTCTAATATTAATTTTCTTTTTCATATTAATTTACCTTCTGCCAGCTTTCTATCTCAATGTCTACATAATCAATTAAATTTGAATATATAACATCGTTATATACAGCTGGAAATGAAATATTGAGGATGTAATTATCATTTTTAGCTGTTTCATGACTCATTTGAATCAGTGTTGTTTTACATTCAAGTAATCCTTCAGCATTACGTGTACTTGTTTCATTACATGTTAGTATACTTTCATAAATTCCTTCATTATCTTTTATAAGTTCATAACTAAGTGGAACTGCATGAAGAGTAGTAAGAGTTATTTGATATTCAACAGCTACTTCACTTACTTTTGTATCTAGATTATTTGCCACAGAAAAACTATGAGTTACTACGTCACCTGGTGCTAAACTATCAAATGGAAGTTCGATTAAATCTGTTTTATTCGAATTAAATATAAATTCTGCTACAGCTATGTCTGTTGATGTCAAATCTGTGTCACTTGTATAAAGCGAATATGTAACACCAACAAGTAAAAGAAAAGAAAGAGCTATAATTTCAATTATAAACAATTTTTTCTTTGTAATTTTCATGATATCTCCTCCTTATTTAATTAAAAAATGTTTCTCTACTGATGAAATTAATTCATCACTATTATAACTTTCTATAACAAACTTATAAGCTTGTTTGTCTAAGTTTGTAACATCTAAGTCAAACTCAAAATTTTGTTTATCAACTAAATATTTATAAAGTTCTGAAGTATTTGTTAATGACGTAACTACATATTCATTTAAATCAACTAAAGAATATGTTTGATTTACTGCGTTATACTCATCCTTTTTATATAATGAAATTCTAATATTTTCATCTGTAAGACCAGTTGTTACTGCCGTAATATTGACTGTATGAATATCTGTTTCTTTACTAAATATAGGGTCATTTATTAAATTTACTTTAAATGAGTAGTTACCACTTATTGCATCTGCTGATATTGTAAATGGAATACTTGTAGTAGTTAAATAATCACTAATATGTTCGCTGTATGAAATATAACTAGTAATTTCTAAATTATAACGACCTTCTTCTAGGAACATATCACCTTTATATGCGTATATTTCTAAATTTTTATTTAGTTCCAAGATTCCAGAATTTAAATTAACTGTAAATTCCCCATTTTCATCTGGGTAATATTCTTTATCGTCTATTTTAAACACAAAATTATTAAGCATAGTTCTAGATACTGTTTCATCGTATGAATTTTTTAATTTCATCCTCAATACTATATCTTGTTCTTCTATATATGTGTCTAATATATTTGTTCCTAGTGCAGTTTTATATGTTACGCCTGTATGAATATTAATTGATGTTATTGAATCTGAATTATACTTTAAATATACACTTGAAGTTGCCGATGTCAAAAATATATTTGCATCACTATTGTGATAAATATTAAATGCTTTTACTGATGATAAATTAGTATCTCTTACTGGATTTCCTATACCATCTAAATATTCAATCCAAACTTTAATATCTAATATATTTGATGCTATAATTGAATCTTCAAAATTCATTGTAATTGTGAAATTTTCTACTATATTTGTGCCGTTATCATAGTCTGACTCAATGTAATAAGTATCTTTAGTACCTACTAAATTAAAATCATTAAAATCAATTTGAGTAACATTACTTGTAGCTGAAGTTACTTTGTAATCATATTTCATATTTGTTATATTATCGTGTAATATTATAACAGTCCCTACTGGTAAGGTTTGATTTATATTAAATGTATGAATTTCTCCACTTGTAGGTTCACTTGGTATATTATATAGGTAATTTATTGTAACAGATGATTTTGACGTTATATTTAATTCACCAGAATTCGTAAACATATCATTTCTTCCAGCTTCAACATAATTCATATAATAACCTTCAAATGTAATCATATCACTATTTAAATATGTAATATTACCACTTCTATCCGTTGCCTTAGCATAAACAATATTATTTCCTACTGGTGTGATTTTAAATTCACTTTGATAGCTGTTCCAATTTGCCTCATTTAGGCTATTTAATTCATTTTCACTTAAAATTTGATTGCTTAAATAATACGATATATCTTCAATTCCTGTTTCATTATCATTTGCAGTAATTATAAATTCACTATTTTCATCTATGTAAACTTCACTTACATCTTTTCTATACTCAGTCCAAGTATTATCGCTGAATTCAAGTGTTGCAGTAGGATTTGTTCTATCAATATTTATAATATCAGAATTAATATATTTTATTTCTCCTGTAAAATTTGTAACCTTAATATAAACAATATATTTTCCGTCTTCACTAATTTTTATAGCACTTTCATAAGGTAACCAGTTTAACAAATCATAACTTTCAGGCAATATTGGATCACCTGATTCTTGTATATAATATTCTACTTTATCTATAGTATATACATATGCACTTGATGTTACCGCTATATTAATATCTTTGTTATAATATACATTACTTACGTCTATAACTTGGCTATTCCAAGAATCATTTCCAATTCTAATGTCAATCAAATTAATTTCGTCTGTATAATATAATTCAGGTAGCAAACCTTCACTTAATATCCATACATTTTCTTCTATTGTGTTATTTTCGTTATAATTTCCAAATTTTATTTTTTCAAAAAATTCCCTTGAAGTGTAATTATCTGTTTTTAAAAAATTATCGCCTTCCTGTGATATATAAGTGTTACTAATATTTATCATTTTAGAATATTCATTTTTTATAAATCCATTTTCTTTTGTATCAAATGCGTTACTTACAGTTAATTCACTATTATCATTAACTGTACCAAAAAGACTTCCTTCAAGTATAATACCATCATTATACGAATTACTTAAATTTACATTTGAATTATTTAATACACCCACAAATGCTGATGAATTAAAACCATTTAATTCTCCAATATTATATGAATTTTTTATATTTATATTATCTGTTGCTTTTCCTACAAATCCATTGCTTGCTATCGCATTATATACTTTTACATCAGTTACTACGTTACTAATATTAATATTTTTACCTTCATTTACTAAAGCTGAAGATTGTGACAATTCATATGTAACTTCATATTCTAAATTAATTAATGAAATATTTCTTGGATTTTCATCAGCTGTACTAGTTATTGTTGTATCATTTAAAGATGTATCTTTTAAGTCAATTTCAAAATAACCTGTCTCAATAATTTCATCATTTATTTTTAGTTCGTATAACATATTTTCTTCATCGCTGACTACATAATCTCCACTGATTTTTGAAGAAATTATTTTCCCATTAGTATCATTATAACTAAGTGAATTATAGTCTTTCCCCTCTAATGTCGATGTTATATTAATATTATCTAAAGCCACAGTCTCAGTATTCGTAGTTGTCGTTAACCCTCCGATGACTATTCCTTTAACATAAACATTACTTAGGTTACTTCCTTCACTTTTTACTGCTAATACAG
>CAYJEI010000049.1:0-6576 GCA_964369155.1 uncultured Muribaculaceae bacterium
CATTTTACCTTTAATGCTCATTTGAACATCTCTTCTTAAATCTCCTTCAACAGTACATTTGTCAACTTCTTTTCTTAAAGCAGTTACTTCATCATCAGTTAAATCTTTAACTTTTTTTGAAGGTTCTACTTTAGCATCTTCACATATAGTTTTAGCTAAACTTCTACCAATACCATATATTTCAGTTAATCCGATACATATATGTTTTTTTCCTGGTAGTTCAATATTCTTAATTCTTGCCATTTTTTCTCCTAACCTTGTCTTTGTTTATGTTTAGGGTTACTACAAATAACCATAACTCTACCTTTTCTTCTTATAATTTTACAGTTTTTACACATTTTTTTTACTGATGGTCTAACTTTCATAAATTACCTCCATTATCTCTTATTCCATGTTATTATCCCACGTGTTAAATCGTAAGGCGTAAGTTCTACTACAACAGTATCGCCTGGTAAAATACGTATGTTATTCACGCGCATTTTACCAGAAACGTGGGCATTTATTGTATGCTTGTTTGGAAGTTCTACTAAATATTGCATACCTTTAGTAACTTCTAACACTTTACCTTCTACTTCTATTTTATCTGATTGCTTACTAGAACTTTCATTTACTGCTCTAGCTTTAATTTTTCGATTTGCTATGTTTTTCACTCTCCCGTCAATATTTCATATCCATCTTTAGTAACTACAACATTCGCTTCAAAATGAGCAGCTAAACTACCATCATCCGTTTTAATTGTCCATTCATCATCACAAAGATATATATACCTTTTCCCTAATGTTAGCATTGGCTCTATTGCTAAAACCATACCTTCTTTCAAAACAGTAGGATCATCAGTATAATAATTAGGAACATCTGGTTCTTCATGGACATTTTGACCAATACCATGACCAACAAGTTCCCTTATCACTCCAAGTTTATGCTTATTTGCATACTTTTCAATAGCTTTACTTATTTCACTAAGTTTAACACCTGGTTTAATAACCTTAATACCTTCAGCAAGTGATTCTTCAGTAATTTTCACAAAATCTCTTACCTTTTTATTAACGTCACCTACAATATAAGTTTTAGCCATATCAGAATGATATCCTTTATAATTAACACCAACATCAACTGAAATTATATCTCCATTTTTAAGTTTTTTATTAGATGGCATTCCATGTACAACTTCATCATTAACAGATGTACATACACTAAAAGGAAAATCCATGTAATTTAAAAACGATGGGTAACAGTTGTTACTAACTATAAAATCATGAACTAAATCATTAATTTTTTTTGTAGTTATTCCTGCTCTGATATTATCTTTAATAAGTTTATGAGCAAGTATATTATATTTACTAGCTTCCCTCATTAAATCAATTTCAGCTTTTGTCTTGATGTTTATCACTTAAGCATCTCCTTAATTTGATCGTAAGTTACTTCAGGATTTATTGAAGCATCAACATTAATTAACTTGTCAACACTTTTATAATAATCAATAACCGGTTGGGTTTTATCTAAATAAGTTTCAAATCTTTCCTTAAAACGTTCTTCAGTATCATCACTTCTTTTAATAAGCTCTTTACCACAACTACATTTATTTCCATTAACAGGTCTTAAATCCTTATCAAAAGTATTATAAGTTTTACCACATGAACACACTAAACGCGATAAAGCTCTTTGCATAGCTAATTCATATGGAACCTCTAAATAAAAAACAATATAATTATTGATATTATTCTCTTCGAATAATTTATCCATTTCTTTTGCTTGGATCATTGTACGAGGATAACCATCTAAAATAAAATGCTTATCCCTAATACTAATGATTTTTTTATTGATTATATCAGTAACTATTTCATCACCAACTAATCCCCCAGATTTAATAATATTATTTACGCTTCTACCAAGTTCAGTATCTTTTTTGATTTCTTCTCTAAGTAGATCACCAGTCGACAGATGAATATATCCATGTTTGTCGCTTAAAAGTTTACTTTGCGTCCCCTTCCCTGATGCAGGTGGCGCAATAAATATTATATTTTTCATTTAAGTTTTTTCCTTCTTGCAGAATAGCTTCTACTAACTAATCCACTCTCAATTTGTTTATATGTTTCAATAGCTACACCAACAACAATTAATATTCCAGTACCACCTACGGTAACACTAGCAGGTAAATCAGTTACAAAAGTAAGTATAATTGGTATTCCAGCTAAAACAGCTAAGAATAAACAACCTACTAAAGTAAGTCTACCTAATACTTTACTAATAAAATTAGAAGTATCAACTCCAGGTCTAACACCAGGAATAAATCCTCCAGATTTATTTAAATTTTTACTCATATTTTCTGGATTCATCGCCATAAACGTATAAATATATCCAAATACAAATATAAATAAAATATAAAGTACAAAACCAATTGGTGATGTATTAGCTATATAATTATCTACAAAATCTATTGCCGCTTCATTACCAGTTATAGCAACAATTGTTGCTGGAACAGTAGTAATAATAGAAGCAAATATTACTGGAATCACTCCAGCAGAATTAATTTTAATAGGTAAGAAATTTTGTTTAGAATTCATTGCACTAGATGCCTTATTTGCATGTTGAATTGGAATCTTACGTTCAGCAAGCTGAATCCAAATAACTCCTACTATAATTAATATATAACTTAAAATAAATACACTAAACATTGTAATACCAAACCAAGTTGCTGTATCTGCGCTTATAAATGAATCATAAGCACCAGTAAATATCATTGGCATACTTTGGATAATACCAGCCATGATAATCATAGACTGACCATTACCAATACCATATTTAGTAATTTGATCACCCATCCATAAACAGAAAGCTGTTCCCGCAGTCATAATAAGTGCAGTAGTAAGCATTGTATAAGTATCAGTACCTTCTAAATAAAAGATTGATAACATATACGCCTGTAAGAAAGCAAGTGCTATTCCGATATATCTAGTAATACGGTTTATTTTTTGTTTTCCTACATACCCTTGATCTTTAAGTTCTTTAAAGTAAGGTATTATATCCATCTGTAATATTTGAGTAATAATTGAAGCAGAGATATATGGTGAAACACCAAGTGCGAATATAGAAAAAGTTCTAAGTCCGCCTCCACTCATTAGGTTAAATATTTCTAAAAAACCTAAATCTTGATATAGTACATTTGCACCAGGAATTGTAATAGTTGTCCCTATACAAAATATTCCTAGTAAAGCAAGTGTAATATATATTCTTTTCCTTAAATCTCTATTAGATTTACTGAACAAACCGGAAAAGCCTTTGAACATACTAGATCACCTCAGTTTTTCCGCCAGCATCTTCTATTTTTGTAATAGCACTACTTGAAAATCTGTTAGCTTTAACAGTTAATTTTTTTTCAAGAACCCCATTACCTAAAATTTTAATACCTGATAATTCCTTTTTAATAATTCCTCTTTCTTTAAGAATTTCTGGAGATACAACATCTCCTTCGTTAAAGAATTTATTTAAATCACTAAGATTTAAAGTTGCATATTTAGTTTCAAATCTTTTGTTATTAAATCCTCTTTTAGGTAATCTTCTAAAAAGTGGAGTTTGTCCCCCTTGGAACCAAACAGGAATAGAAGCACCGCTTCTAGCTTTCTGTCCTTTTTCTCCTCTAGTAGAAGTCTTACCCATTCCAGAACCTGGTCCACGACCAACTCTTTTAATAGATTTAGTTTCTTTCGATTTTGGTAAATTTTCTAATTTCATATTATAACTCCTCTACTTTCTTCCCACGAAGTTCAGCAATGTGAGTAGGAGTTCTTTGTGCTTTTAAAGCTTCTAAAGTAGCTTTAGCAACATTAACTTGAGTATTTGACCCAAGAGATTTTGCCATAATATCTTTAACACCAGCAAGTTCTAGTACAGCACGAGCAGCTCCACCAGCAACGATTCCTCGTCCTGCTTTAGCAGGTTTAATTAAAACCTGAGCTCTTCCTACTTTACCAGTAGCATCATGCGGTACAGTTCTTTGATCTATTAAACTAATTCTAACTACATTTTTATTAGCAGCTTGAATTGCTTTTTTAATAGCTTCTGGAACTTCCTTAGATTTACCAGTTCCAATACCTACTAGACCTTTACGGTTACCTACGGCAACTGTTGCAGAAAATCTAAAATCTCTACCACCTTTAGTAACTTTAGTAACACGTCCAATAGAAATTACTTTTTCTTCTAATAAATTCTTTTTTTGTTCAAAATTTCTTTTATTAGGTTCATTGTTTCTTTTATTATTCATACGTGCCTCCTAAAACTCTAGTCCAGCTTCTCTAGCAGAATTTGCTAAAGCCGCTACTCTACCATGGAATAAAAATCCTCCACGGTCGAATACTACTTTATTTATTTTTAATTTCTTACATTTTTCAGCAATATCTTTACCAACTGCTTTTGCAGCCTCAACATTACTCCCAGTTGCTATTTTAAGTGTTTTACTAGAAGAAGAAGCTAAGGTAGTAGCAGTTACATCGTTGATAACTTGTACATAAATCTCTTTATTAGATCTAAATACTGCCAGTCTTGGCATTTCTTCTGTACCACTTAAAGATTTTCTAATTCTTGCATGTCTTCTAAGACGTGCTACATTATTTGATTCTTTTTTTATCATAACTTTATACCTCCTTATGCCGCTTTCTTACCTTCTTTACGACGAACAATTTCACCTTTATAACGAATTCCTTTACCTTTATATGGTTCTGGTTTTCTTATTTTACGAATGTTTGCCGCAAATTCAGTCACTTGTTGTTTGTCAATACCTTTAACAGTAATTTCAGTATTTGACACTTGTTCTACAGTTAAACCTGCAGGAATATCTAATACTATAGGATGAGAATATCCAGCAGAAACATTAATTTTTGATCCTTGAACATTAAATTTATATCCAACACCAACTGCTTCTAAACCTTTTTCATATCCTTTACTAACTCCTTCAATCATATTACTAACTAAACTGTTAGTAGTACCTTGCATTACATTAGCTTCTTTAGTATCCTTAACTTTCTTAGTAGTAACAACTGTTTCTTCAACTATTATTTCAACTAAATTACTATAGTTAAGTTTAAGTTCACCTTTAGCTCCTTTTACAGTAACAACATTGTTTTCACAATTAACTGTAACGCCAGTAGGTAGGGTTAATTTTCTTTCTCCGATTCTACTCATAGTGTTTTTCCTTACCAAATATAGGCAAGTACTTCGCCTCCTAACCCTTTTGCTCTAGCATCTTTATCAGTCATAAGACCCTCTGATGTAGAAATGATTGCAATTCCAAGTCCATTAAGAACACGAGGAATTTCATTTGATTTTGCGTAAACTCTTAATCCAGATTTACTGATTCTTTTAAGACCAACAATTACTCTTTCTTTTTTAGCACCATATTTAAGTGTTAAAGTTAGAGTATTGCCAGTTATACTTTCTTCAAGTTCAAAACCTTCAATGTAACCTTCAGATTTTAATATTTCAGCTATAGCTACTGTCATTTTAGTTCCAATAACATCAACTGTTTTATATTTCATTTGATTAGCATTTCTGATTCTTGTAAGCATATCTGCTATTTTATCTTGTACAAACATCTATAATTCCTCCTTCTTACCAACTTGATTTTTTCACGCCTGGGATTTGTCCTTTATTTGCAAGTTCTCTGAAGCAAATACGACAAATTCCATATTTTTTTAATACTGAATGAGGTCTACCACATCTTTCACAACGAGTATATGCTCTAGTACTAAATTTAGGTGTTCTTTTATTTTTAACTTTTAAACTAGTTTTTGCCATATTTTCTCCTATCCTCTAAAAGGCATCCCGAAAGCTTTCAGTAAGCTTTTAGCCTCTTCATTTGTTTTAGCAGTAGTAACGAAAACAATATCCATTCCTCTTACTTTAACAACATTATCATATTCAATTTCAGGGAATATTAATTGCTCTTTAATCCCTAATGTGTAGTTACCACGACCATCAAAAGCAGTAGCAGAAACACCACGGAAATCTCTAACTCTTGGTAAACTAATTTTAATTAATTTTTCCATAAAGTTATACATATTTTCACCTCTAAGTGTTACTTTTGTACCAATATTTTGACCTTCACGTAACTTAAATCCAGCAATAGATTTACGAGATTTAGTAATTACTGGTTTTTGACCAGCTATAAGTTCTAAATCTTTAACAGCAGCTGTGATGAATTTTTCATCTTTAGATCCTTCACCAACACCCATATTAATTATGATTTTATCGATTTTAGGAACTGCCATTAATGAAGAATAATTAAATTCTTTCATTAAAGAAGGTACAATTTCTTCTGTATATAATTTACTAAAATTACTCATAATTATTTACCTTCTTTCTTAGAAGCTACCTTTTTAGGTTTAACTTCTTTTTTAACTTCTTTAATTGTTACTTTTACGTTAGATACATGAATAGGTTTTTCAATATCAAATATTCCACCTTTATCGTTAGCATTTGTTGGTTTAGAATGTTTTTTAACAACATTGATACCTTCAACTACAACTTTATCAATAGCTCTTAACGTTCTAATTACTTTGCCTTCTTTACCTTTGTCTTTTC
>CAYJEI010000050.1:0-6391 GCA_964369155.1 uncultured Muribaculaceae bacterium
ACTAAGATAATGACAGCTATTATAGTTATTGAAAATGTTGATGATTTAAATAAAAAGGTTACTGTTGGAGAAGAAGTGTTAAAAGCATATGGAAGTGCTATATACATAGAAGTAGGTGAAGAGCTTACTATTAGAGATTTATTATATGGATTAATGTTAAGAAGTGGAAATGATGCAGCTATTGTTTTAGCAAATGAAGTATCAGGTTCAATGGAAAATTTTTCATCTTTAATGAATGATTTAGTAAAAGAATTAAATTTAAAAAATACTATATTTGTTAATAGTCATGGGCTGGAGGAAGATAATGGAGCTAATTATTCAACTGCTTATGATATGGCTGTTATAACTAGTTATGCTATGAAAAATAAAGAATTTAGAGAAATTACTGGAACTTTAAATGTTGTTGTTGAAAGTAATTATAAAAGTTATTCTTGGGCAAATAAAAATAAATTACTGGGAAATTATGATTATATTACAGGTGGTAAAACTGGATATACTGAAAAAGCCGGTAGGACTCTTGTTACAACTGCTTCAAAAGACAATATGAATATAATAGTTGTTACTATTAATGATGGAAATGATTTTGTTAACCATATTGAGTTATATGAGAAGGTATTTGATAATTATGAAGGGTATAAAGTATTAGATAAACAATTAATTGCACCTGAAGAAGATATGTATATTAAAAATGATTATTATGCCTTAATTAAAAAAAATGATGAAGATAATTTAGAAATTAAATATGAAATCTATGAAAAAGAATATAATGATATGGCTGGAGTTGTTAAAGTTTATTATTCTGATAATGTAATTCATGAAGAAACTATTTATTTAAATAACGAAAATAAAAATTCTTGGTGGAATAAATTAGTTAGTTGGTTTAGATCATGGTAAGTTTAATATGGGCTTTTTTAATTATTACGTCAATTTGTTATAGTATATTTAGTGGAAATTTAGATAAGTTAAATATTAGTATTTTAACAAATGGTAGTGAAGCTGTAGAATTAATTATTTCAATATTACCAATTATAGTCATTTGGACAGGTATTATGAAAATTGCTGAAGATAGTGGTTTTTTAATAAAAACATCTAAAATTTTTAGACCTATTCTTAAAATTTTATTTCCAAAAATTCCGAATGACAATCCTGCTCTTGGATATATAGCATCTAATATTGCTGCAAATATGTTAGGCCTTGGTAGTGCTGCAACTCCTTTTGGACTTAAAGCTATGAATGAACTTCAAAAAATTAATCCTAAAAAAGATGTTGCATCATCTTCAATGATCACATTTTTAGTGTTAAATACGGGAGGAGTAACTATTATTCCAACAACTGTAATCGCACTTAGAATTGCTGCTGGAAGTACGGATGCAACTAGCATTGTTGTTCCAGCAATTATTGCAACTTTATTATCAAATTTTCTAGGATTAATTTTGGATTATTTTATAAGGAGAAAAAACAATGAGTGATTTTTCTAAAATAATTATTCCACTTTTTATATTAGTTATAATCGGATATGGACTTAAGAAAAAAATCAATATATATGATTCTTTTTTAGAAGGTGCTAAAGAGGGCATGAATTTAACTTTTGGTATTTTCCCAACTATTATAGCTATGATATTTGCAATTAATTTATTTTTAGATAGCAATATTCTTTTAATTATTGTTAATCCATTTATTAATATTTTAAATAGTTTTAATATTCCTTTTGAGGCACTTCCTATGGCACTTTTAAGACCTATTTCTGGATCTGCAACATTAACAATAATGAATGATGTGTTAGTAAAATATGGAGCAGATTCTTTTGCAGGTAATTTAGTATCTATAATGCAAGGTTGTACTGATACAACACTATATGTACTAGCTCTTTATTTTAGTAGTGTTAAAATATATAAAACTAGATATGCACTGAAAGTAGGATTGTTTGCTGACTTTATAGGTATAATATTTGCTATAATTCTTACTAATGTTTTTTTCTAATACTTATGTGGTGTGGTACTTTTATAATATATTTTCGATTAAAATTTAAATATGTATTGTTCAAGGTGACTTTTTTGACATAATGTAATAAATTTGCTATAATATAAGCGGAGTTTGATTTATGGAAAGATTACAAAAAGTTATAGCTAATTATGGATATTGTTCTAGAAGAGAAGCTGAAAAGCTTATAAAGGCCGGAAAAGTACATATTAATGATGTAAAAGTTACTGAATTAGGAACAAAAGTTGGTCCAAGTGATTTTATAATGATTAATAATGTAATTATTAATAAAGAAAAGACCAAAAAATATTATATTTTAAATAAACCTAGAAGTGTTATCAGTTCGGTTTCAGATGATAAAGGTAGAATTACAGTTACAGATTTAATAAACGTAGATCAAAGAATTTATCCGATTGGAAGATTAGATTATGATACTACTGGATTAATATTGCTTACTAATGATGGTGAATTTGCTAATTATTTAACTCATCCGAGTAATAATATTAAAAAAACATATCTAGCAAAACTAGAAGGTGTTATTGATGCAGTTGCTATTAGCAAACTAAAAAAGGGTATTATTATAGGCGAAAGAAAAGTAGATATAGTTAATTTTAAAGTTAGAAAAAAAGACAAAATAAAAAATTCAACTTTAATTGAACTTACTATAATTGAAGGTCGTAATCATATTGTTAAGAAAGTATTTGAAAAACTTAATTTTCCTGTATCTAAACTTACTAGAACAAGATATGGTCATTTACATGTTGATGATTTAAAATCAGGTATGTATAGAGAATTATCTATTAAAGAAGTTAAGAAATTTTATGCAAAATAAAAGCGAGTGTTATTCGCTTTTTTCTGTGTTACAGTCACAGTTATCAGAACATTTATTTTCTGGAGTGCATTCACAGTTATTGCCGCAATTACATTCACAATTACAATCTTCATCAGTATATATTGCATTAGTCGGACATGATTCTAAAGCGTTTATAACTGAGTTTGTATCTAATTCTTCATTATAGATTACTTCAGCTAAACCATCATCATTAAAATCAAAGTGTGTAGGGTCAATAGCAACACAAGCACCACAACCGATACAAGCACCATCTCTTATATTTAATTTCATATTTCCTCCTTGTATAATTATAGTAAATATTACTTAAAAAATCAATAAGTTCTTTGAAATATTTAAGATATATGATATCATAGTTTGTGAAAGGATGTTACTTATGGGCAGTAGATTATCTAAATATGATGTTGAAGAAAACATAACAAGAACTTCTAGAGTTAAAAAAAATGAAGAATTATATTTAAATATTAACAAAGGTGAACTTGATAATTATAATGTCATGAGTAATACAACTATTTTAGGGGAAAATAAAAGAAATGAAATTGATATTGAAAAAATAAAAAAAATATTGGATACAAAATATAATGATGTTCCTAAAAAGAGAAGTATTAGATTAGAAGAGGAACCTGTAGTTACTGAAAAAGACTCGTTATCAGAAACTACTAAAGAATATGATATAAATGCAATATTAAATAAAGCTAGAAGTGAAAAACCAGTTAGTTATGAAAATGATAGAGCAAAAAAAATAAGAGATACTCAGTTTGATATTTTAAAAAATTTAGAACTTGAAAATAAATTAGAACCTAGAGATGAAATAAAAAAAGCTGGAGAGGATAATTTATTAGAACTTATTAACACTATTACTATTAATGAAGAAAAGAAAAAACAAGATAAAAAAGCGGTTTCTGCTGAACTTGATTTGTTTGAAGATTTAAAGGGTAATGAAAATACTATTGTTGTAGATGGAGCTGTTGAAGCTGCTAAGATTACTCCTATATCAGAGATAAAAAAAGAAGTGATAGAAAAAACAGCAAAAGAAGAAGCAAAAATTAATAATACTATGAAATTAAAAGAAGAATTTTATACAACATCAACAAAATTTGCAAAAAAAGATTTTGAAGATATAGGTTTTGATGATGGAAAAAGAAATGTTGTGACTGAAATTATTGTAGTTATTATTCTTATAGCATTTTTAGTGGGGATGTTTTTCTTTTTTAAAAATGTATTTGGTTTTTAATGTAAAACTTTCATATAATTAAGTATGAGAGTTTTTTTATCAAAAAAAAATAAAATATTACTAATTATTTTACTTATATTAGGGTCTATTTTTAGTACGACTTCTTCACTTTTGAATTGGTATTTAACTAGCCTTACCCCTGTTATAAATATTCTTGTTAAAAATAAGCTCGAAAAAATAACTTATGAGATTATTACTGATAAAATAAATACTGATTTGATTAATGAGAGCAATTTAAGAGATGTACTAATTATTACGAAAAATGCTGATGGAGAAATTTTAACAGTAGATTACAATTTAGAGAAAGCTTATACAGTAAATAATATGATAAATAATTCGGTTAGAAATTCAATAACTAATTTAGAAGTAGGAGACTTTGCTAATAGTGAATTTTTGCTTGCTGAAGATTCAGTATATATAAATGTTCCTATGTTTATAAATAGTAATCTTGCTATATTAGCTTCCCTAGGACCAAAAATTCCTGTTAAAATAAATTTTATTGGTACTATAATAACTAATTTAAAAACTAAAATTACAAGTTATGGTTTAAATAATGTTTTAAATGAAATATATGTAAGTATTGAAATTCATGAGTTAATTACAACTCCTGTATCTGAAGAAGCTATAATAATAAATTATGATATTTTAATTGATGCTACGATGATAAATGGTAGAGTTCCTACTTTTTATGGAAATGAGATTACAGCTGAAAGTAATATTTTAGATATTCCATTATCTGAATAAGTATGATATAATTTATAGTAGGTGAATAAGATGGTATCATACTTTATTAATGAAGCGTTTGATCTGGCAATTAAGACATATTTAGATAAAAAAAATAAACCGAATACGATAGAGTATAATTCTTTTTTAGTTGTTTTAATAAGAACACTAGTATTTATATATGGTGAGCTAGATATTACTACACCTTATTTCAGTAAACATGAGCATTTATTGGACGAAAATTTAGGGAAATATAATTTTTCTAAATTAGAAATAGATGCTTTTAAAAAGGAATTAGATTTATATTTGGAAAATGAAAAGAATAATGTAAAACCAAATCCTTCTTTTTTAAAAATAGAAAAAATGTTAATAAATATGTTTATGATGAAAAAAATAAATCATGTTGTTACTGTAGAAGAAGAAGATAATTTTAGAAAACTTCTTTATACAAATAACAGTAATAATGATTTAATGATTTCTTATAATTTTTTACATTCACCTGATGTTAATGAAATCGAAAATTATTTTATAGATAGAAGCGAGAAATGTAAGAAAATTACTGTTGAGACTCCTAAGCATTTATTATCTCCTAATGCATATAATGTAATAAATAAAAATTATACAGATGTATGTTTGTTATCTGCAGTTGATGTAGAAAAAGTAAATGAAGAAGTTTACAAATTTTTAGAAGTACCTAAAAATGCAGTGAATCATGAGTATTTATTAGAAGAAAAGTTAAAAGAATTTTACTATGAAGATGTACCTTTAACAAGTGGAAATGGATATGTTGATATTTTATTGATACTTGGTATAATATGTACAATTATTATGATAATTATAATTTTGACAATAATATTTTAGGGGGATGTATGGAATTTAATAAAATAAAATATGAAATAATTAAAAATGAAAAAGATGCTATAGATGTGGAAATTATGAAGGAAAAAGTAACTGAATATTTTACTGATTTCGAATATATTGTAGGGGACTGGGCTTATGGTAAATTAAGATTAAAAGGATTTTACGATAAAAGTAATAAAAATTGTAAAGAATTTAATGATATAAAAAATTTAGATAAATATGTGGAAGAAAAATGTGCTTATGGATGTAAGTATTTTGTTATAAAAAAAGTTTGAAAAAAATAATTTACTATGCTATAATTATTAAGAATAGAAGAAGGGATTGATAAAAGTGGGGAAAATACAATTAAATTTAGTTGGGGGCAATGTTGTTGAGAAAAATTTACTCTCAGCATTCAAAGCAGAAAATCAAACATATATAGTTTTAGATAATGAATCGACAGGTTCGATGGGATTACCGATAATTTTGGTGTGTAAATTTTTTGAAGGAAAAGCTTTAAAAATAATAGATCAATTAGAATGGCAAAAGGTTAAGGAAGCTTTAAAAGCAATAATAGCTGGAAGTAGTATGGAATATGTTACAATCCCACAATCAATAAGTGCTGATGATGTTTATTATACTCAGTTGACTTTACCAATTGCTTCTTTTGATGCTTTGAAAAATAATTATAAACCAGCTGGTGAAGTTTCGGTAGAGTCAGAAACTACAGTAGTGCCTGATCCAGTTGCGCCAGTAGTGCCTGA
>CAYJEI010000051.1:0-6253 GCA_964369155.1 uncultured Muribaculaceae bacterium
CTTTTTCATTTTAATATTTTTTTGAGGACAACTTTTTATACATTTTCCACATTTAACGCAGTCTTTATTGGCTTTTAATTCTAATCCAAATAATTTTACTAAAATATACTCTAAAAAATGAACTATAATTAATAATTTTGAGAACATTGATATTTTTATAATAAATTTTTTATCATTAATTATATCCTTATATATTTGATCTATTTCTTCTATTGAATTTTTTATTATTTCTTTTCCATATTTTTTGTCAAATTTTTTTACTATGGTTAATGGCATAGCTAATGTTTTATATATACAGATATCAATATTTAATTTTTTTGCTCTGTTAATTAAATGAATGCCAGCTGCACTGTTTATTTTTCCTTTATGACACCCTACTGCTATTATGCTTAATTTTTTTATGTTAGTAATTTTTTTTGACAATTTTAAAGGTACTCTAAACGCATGAATAGAACTCATAATAATTAAATGATCACAACTTACTTTTTCATTTACACTAATAATTTCACATGATAATTTTTTTGATAGTATATTTGCTAAAAAATTTGTGTTACCTACTCCACTAAATGATAATATTTGATACTTCATATTAATAACTTCCTATAATTTCAATCCAGTATCGGTCTGGGTCAGTTATAAAATATATTCCCATTTCTTTACTTTCATAGCAAATACTGTCCATTTTTTTATGTCTTTCATAACTTTCAACAAAATTCTCGGCTTTTACTGCTAAGTGAATTTCATTGTCTCCTAGTTTATATTTTTCATTTCTATCTGATAAATGAGTTAACTCAATTGTAAAATCTGTTTTTTTATCTGTTAAATATACAAAAGTTAAATTATCTTTTTTATATTCTTTCTTAATTTCTAAATCAAGAGCTTCTTTATAAAATTTTATACTTTTTTTAAAATTCAAGACGTTTAAGTTAAAATGTGCTAGTTTATACATATTTTTACTCCTTAAAATTATTATATCAGCTTATAATAGAATTTTCTAGCTATGACTTTATTGTTTTATATGTTGATAACTTTTTCTTTGCTATGCTTCTTTTCTTTTTTCTAACATCGTTATTAACATTCTAGTTATTTTTATTTTGTTTAAATTTCGACAATATTCGACATTATTCACATATTAACAATAATTCACATTTATTGAAATCTAATATAAACATAAATTGTTAATTTGTGAATATAAATTTGTTAACAAATGTTAATAAGTATGTTTTTTATTGTAAATTAAGGTATTTTTTTGTTGATAATTGTGTGGAAAAAATGTTATTATTATTTTAGACTTTATTTTTGAGTTAAAATGATATACAATTTATATATGTTTGCGGGGTGAGGTATTGAAAACTAATGTATTATTTGACAAATTTTTAAGTGAGCTAGCTAATCAACTAACTCCAAATACATATAGTATTTGGTTTTCAAAACTAGAACTCGTTTCTATTACTGATGATGTAGTCACTATTAAAGTTCCTATGAATGTTCATAAAACTATGTTAAGTGACAACTATTATAATGTTATTAACTCAACTTTTTACTCCATTACAGGTAAAGATTATAGTTTTAAATTTGTATTAGAAGAAGATTTAGTAGATGTTACTAAAGTTATAGATGCTCCTGTAGATGAAAAATTAGAGTGGCATACTAACCTTAATACAGATCATATATTTACAAATTATGTTGTTGGAGATACAAACAGACTTGCTTTTATAGCATCTAAAGCTGTTGCTGAGGCTCCTGGTACTATTCATAATCCTTTATTTTTATACGGAAGAAGTGGCCTTGGAAAAACTCATTTAATGCATGCGATTGGTAATTATATTACTGATAATACTAATAAAAAAGTTTTATATACAACCAGCAATGATTTTATGACTGATTTTACTGGCATTGCTAATATTGATAAAGGAATCAATAGTATCAATTATGCTAATGAATTTAAAAATAAATATAGGAACGTTGATGTATTAATGATTGATGATATTCAATTTTTGGTTGGAGCTGAAAGAACTCAACAAGAATTTTTTCATACATTTAATGCATTGCATCAAATGAATAAGCAAATTATAATTACAAGCGATAGATCTCCTGATGATTTAAAAAAAATAGAAGAACGTCTAAGAAGTCGTTTTAAATGGGGACTACCTGTTGATATATATCCTCCAGATTTTAACTTAAGATGTGAGATTATTAAGGCAAAAATAAAAAATAATATAATTGGTAAGAAAGTTGATAGCGATGTAATTGAGTATATTGCTAACAGCTGTCCTAATGATGTTAGGCATATAGAAGGGACTATCAATAGATTAATGGCTTATACTGCAATGATGATTCCTACTAAAATTACTTTAGAATTTGCTATTGAAGCATTAAAAGATTATGTTAATAACAATATTTATTCTGATAATTCTATTTCTAATATTCAACAAGTTGTTGCAGAATATTTTAAAATAACAATAGACGACATGAAAAGCAAGAAAAGAAACAGTAAAATAATTAGACCTAGACATGTTGCTATGTATTTATGTAGATCTGAAACTAGTGAAAATTTAGCTAAAATTGGTTTGGATTTCGGAGGAAGAGATCATTCTACTGTTATTGCTGCTTGTGATAAAGTAAAAAATGATTTAGAGAGTGATGATAATCTTAAAAAGATGTTGAAAGAAATTAAAGAAAAGTTATAAAATGTTGATAACTTTATGTTAAATAACACGGTATATATGGGAAATATCAAAAGTTATTCACATTATCAACATTATTATTATAAATATTATATATAAAGAAAGAAGGTATACAATGAAATTTACAATTGAAAAAAATATTATATTAGATGCTTTAGTTAATGTTACTAAAGCTTTATCCCAAAAAGTGACTATTCCTGTATTAAATGGAATTAAATTTGAACTTACTAATGAAGGGTTGACTTTACTTGCAAGTGATTCTGAGCTTACTATTAAAGTTAATATTCTTGAAAAGGAAATTAAAAACATTGAAAGCACTGGTGCTGCTGTTATTCAAAGTAAGTATATTTTGGATATTATTAGAAAAATGCCTAGTGATGTTATTAATTTTAGTACTGAAGATAGCAAGGTAAGAATTTATTCTGAAACAAATGAATTTAACTTAAACTGTTATAGTGAAAGTGATTATCCTAATTTTAAAATAGAATTAAGCAAAAATAATTTTAAAATAAAAGCTAGTGATCTTAAACATATTATTGATCAAACTTCATATGCTATGAGTACTCAAGAGTTACGTCCTCTTCTTACAGGTTTAAATATGGTTGTTAATAACTCTTCGTTAGAATGTATTGCTACGGATTCTTATAGACTTGCTAAAAAAACAAATCAAATTACAACTAATTTAAGTGAAAATGTGAATATTGTTGTTCCTGGAAGGAGCATTAATGAATTAAATAAAATTATTATAGATAATGACGATGAAATAGAGATAAATTTATTTAATAACAAGATTTTATTTATTTATAATAACATTTTTGTTCAAAGTAATTTACTTAATGGTACTTATCCTCAGACTTCTCATTTTATTCCTGATGATTTTTCTTATATGATTAACTTAGATTTAAAAAATTTCTATGATGCTATAGATAGAGCTTCTCTTTTGGCTTCTAATAAAGATAAAAACATTATTAAACTTAATATTAAAGAAAAAGAAATGTTGATAACTTCTGTTGCGTCTGAATTAGGAAAAACAGAAGAAAAAATATTAATAGAAAGTAATAAAATAGATAAAATAGAAATATCTATTAGTTCTAAATATCTAATGGACGCTTTAAAAGTTATAAAAGATGATAATATTTTACTTTTACTCAATAGTGATGATAAACCAGTAATTATTAAATCGATTAGTGATGAATCATTTATAGAGCTTATATTGCCAATTAAAACTTTTTAGTTACATTTTGTGACAAAATATTTAAAATTTTTATGCTATATTAACATAAAAATTTTTTTATGGGGGAATTATGAAAAATTATTTAATATCAAATGACACTTATGCTATTGTTCCAACTATTCAGGGATCAAAAATTGTTAATAAGTATGGATCTATTTTTACAGATTTTACAACTAAAAATTTAATAAATTTAAATTGTAAATATTATGGTAGTAGTTTAGATGGAAGAATAAGCGGTTCCAGAGATATGTTAGGTGTTTCTTATAAGGTTCCAATAATTATAAGTGAGTCCTTTAAAATTATAATGTTCCCTACTACTTCTGTCAGAAATGTAGATTGTGTGTGGATAAATATAGCTGCTATTTTATTTTATAAAAATAAAAATAATACAGTTCATATTACCTTCAAAAACGACAAAAAACTTATTATAAATATAAGTTTTGGTGTGTTTGAAAAGCAACTTTTGAGAGCTTCTAGATTAGAGAGTGTTTTTTTAGCAAGAAAAGATTGATTTTTCTTTTTTTTATGGCGTTTTTATGATATAATTTATATGTGTATAGGAGTACGAAAATATAGTCAAGTATTCTAAAAATATCATTTATGGGGTAATTTATGGAATTAACTAATATAAAACTTAAAAATTTTAGGAATTATGATAAACTTGATTTAAAATTTTCAAATAATTATAATATTTTTTATGGAAATAATGGTTCTGGAAAGACAAATTTAGTGGAAGCTATATATTTACTTGCATTAACCAAATCTTTTAGAGTGAACGACGATAAGCTAATGATTAAAATTGGTGAAAAAGAGCTTTCAGTTGAAGGAAAAATTAAAACTAAAGTTAAAACTAATTATAAAGTCTTGATAAATGACACAAGTAAAAATGTGTTAATTGATAGTGGAAAACCTAATTCTATGGGAGATTATGTTGCTAAAATTAATGTTATTTTATTTAATCCAGAAGATGTTAACTTAATTAATAATACACCAAACGAAAGACGAAAACTTCTTAATATTGAAATTAGTAAAATGTATAAAGAGTATTTTTTACTTCTTAATACTTACAACAAAATATTAAAGCATCGTAATGCTTATTTAAAAGATGTTTCTACGCGTGAAAATATATCTTTTGAGTATTTGGATGTTTTAACTAGTAAACTAATCGAAATAGGCCTTAAAATAAGAAATTACAGAGATTTATTTATAAAGGATATAAATAAATATATTTCTAAAATATATAAAGATATTTTTGGTTATGGT
Source organism: uncultured Muribaculaceae bacterium (assembly GCA_964369155.1). Lineage (GTDB taxonomy): Bacteria > Bacillota_I > Bacilli_A > RF39 > UBA660 > CAKOSP01. The sequence goes on from CAYJEI010000051.1 coordinate 5,185, forward strand.
TTTTTAAAAGTTAAATATGTTTCAGAATTTATGAATAAAGATGCACTTAAACTTAGTGAATTGTTTGCTAAAAACTATCAAAAAGAAATTAATTTTGGTAAAACAATTTTAGGTATTCATCATGATGACATTATATTTACTTTAGATGGAATAAAACTTAAAGATTTTGGAAGTGTTGGTCAACATAAAAATAGTATTATTTCTTTTAAACTTGCTGAAATTGAAATGATAAAAGAAGAGAAATGTGAAAATCCTATACTTATTTTAGATGATTTATTTAGTGAGCTAGATAAAGAAAAAGCTAGTAATATTTTAAAAATACTTGATAAAGATATTCAAGTTTTTATAACTACAACTAGTATTGATAATTTGGAAGGCTTAAATATTACTAAAAGTAAAGCATTTAAAGTGACTAAAGGAAAAATTGAGGAGGAAAAAAATGGAAAATAATGTAAATTATGGCGATAATGATATACAAGTTCTCGAAGGACTTGAGGCCGTAAGAAAAAGACCTGGTATGTACATTGGTACAACTAGCGAAAAAGGTCTTCATCATCTTGTTTGGGAAATCGTTGATAATGCAGTTGATGAAGCTTTAGCTGGATATTGTGATGATATTGAAGTAACAATTGAAAAAGGTAATATAATTTGTGTAAAAGATGATGGTCGTGGTATTCCGACTGGAAAAAATGCAAAAACAGGTTTGTCAACTGTTGAAACTATATTTACAGTGCTTCATGCTGGAGGTAAATTTGGAGGAGAAGGATATAAAGTATCTGGTGGACTACATGGTGTAGGTGCATCTGTTGTTAATGCCCTATCTACCTGGCTTGAAGTTACTATTAATAGAGATGGTAACACGTATTTTCAAAGATTTGAAAATGGAGGTACGGCAACTGAACCGCTAAAAATTATAGGTAATTATGAAGATGATAGATCAGGTTCTACGATAAGATTTAAAGCTGATCCTGAAATATTTAAGGAAACTACTGTGTATAACTATGATACTCTTCATAAAAGATTACAAGAAATTGCATTCTTAAACAAAGGTCTTAGAATTATTTTAACT
>CAYJEI010000052.1:0-5839 GCA_964369155.1 uncultured Muribaculaceae bacterium
TATTTAAATGGTAGCGACGGAGGGATTCGAACCCACGACCTACCGGGTATGAACCGGTTGCTCTAGCCAACTGAGCTACATCGCCATTTGCCACTTGATAAAGATTATACCAAAAAAAAAAGTAAAAAGCAATATTGAATGTAAAAAATCTATATGTTATAATACATATAAGGATGTGGTAACAAATGAACGATAAAAAAAAGCTATATATAGGATTAACAATTATAATTACAATTACGATTGTAGGTCTATGTATTTATGCAATCATGAATAATGAAAAAGCAGAAGTTAAAGTAGAAAATGATACTCAAACATTTATTGATATTTATGAAGGGTTAAATGGAAAAGAAGATGAATATAGAGAAACTAATTATTTATCTATTAATATAGATAAAAATGCTGAAATTTTCATTAAAAGTGATGAAGAAATAGTGGATATCATAGAAAATGAATCTGCATTAATATATTTTGGATTTGAAGATTGTCCATGGTGTAGAAATATGATAGGTACATTAACAAAAGTAGCGGCAGAAGAAGATTATCCTTTATATTATGTTGATATCAAAGAAATAAGAAATAGTTATAGTGTTGTAGATGGAGAAGTAGTAGAAACAAAAGAAGGTTCTGCAGCATATTATGAAATTTTAGCTTTATTAGATGAACATTTATCTGAATATATTATAAGTGATGAAGAAGATAAAGAATATGATACTGAAACAAAAAGAGTTTATGCTCCAAACGTTGTAGGAATAAATAATGGAGAAGTAGTAGACTTTTTAGCTCCAGGGGAAGAATACTTGGGCGATCCATATGAAGATTTAACTGAAGAACAAGAAAAAAATTTATCAGATAGATACAATGAGATGCTTGATAAAATAACAGAAGAAGTGTGTGATTTAGACAAAAGCGAAGGCTGTTAGAATAAGAGGGAATAAAAATGGGAAAGAAAAAATATAAAAATGTTAAGATAGAAAATGTTGAACTAAAGCCAACTACTATCGGTGAAATTAGTAGTACTAGAAAAAGTTTGATACCATTATTTATTATTATTATTGTATTTTTAGCTTTCACATATTTTTTGCCAGATATAGCTGCATATGTTGAAAATGGTTATTCTTTTAATGGTATATCAAACAATGGTTCTTCAACCCCATCAGAAGGTAGCGGTAACTTAGCAGATGATGAAGATGATGAAGCTAAAAAAATATATTATGAAGAAGAGATGGAAATTGTAACAGATAATTTTTCCATTAGAAATATAATCTTTACAAATACTCTAATGACGTTTGAATTTGTTATCACAAGTGATAATGATTTAACATTACTAAATAATTATTTGGAATTTTACTCAGAAAATAATACGCTTTTATACCGTGTGAAAATTACTGAAAATATGCGAACAGAGTACACTATAGATGAAACATTTACATATTTTAAAATAAGTGAAATCACTGAAAATGAATATCCTGAAGTAGAAATTATTGAAAATATTTTATCATGTAGTAATGAAAATTCTAATACAATATATACTTTTGAAAATAATGAATTAGTAAAAATGTATCAAACTCTTAATTTTATAAATGTTTCACCAACTTATAATGAAGATATGATAAATTATAGTAACAAAGCAAGTGAATTTAATGATTTAGTTGGAATCAACGCAATAACTAAAGCATCGAATTTAGGATTTGACTATATTATTGAAATTGATTTACTAGAAATAAAAGAATCCAATTTGGAAATAGATTACTTTTATGAATCTGGTACTAGTCCAAACAAAGTTAAATTTGAGTTAGAAACAAACGGAGAAGAAATAACTTGTAGATAGGGGAAAATATGAAACTTGCGATAAATGAATTTGAGGGACCATTAGATTTACTACTTCATTTAGTAAAAACAGCGAAAATGGATATTTATACAATAGATACAAAAAAAATAATAGATGATTATTTAAAATTTATAAATGAAATAGATAAAAAAGATTTAGATAAAGCAAGTGAATATTTAGTTATGGCAGCAGAACTTATTCATTTAAAAAGTAGATTACTAATTAATAATAAAGAAGAAGATTTAAATAGTGAATATGAAATTAATAGTGAAGAAGATCTAAAAAATAAGCTTATTGAATATGAAAAATACAAAAACATATGTGATAACTTTAGACAATATGAAGAAAAAAGGAAAGATTTTTTTACGAAAACTCCTGAAAATACCAAAGAATATTTGTTGAAAAAAGAATTAGATAGAAGTACTGATATAGAAGATTTAGTTAATGCCTTTTTAAATTTAAAAAAACGAGAAGACTTTCATAAGCCAATTAATACAAGGATTACTAAAAAAGAGTTGAGTGTAGAGGATAAAGTAAATTATATAAAAGAATTTATATGCAAAAGAAAAAAAGTAGTATTTGAAGATTTATTTATAAGTAATAATAAAGATGAACTAATAGTTACTTTTTTAGCAATTTTAAATCTAAGCAAAGATAATATAATAATAATACATCAAGACAAAAATTTTGATAAAATATATTTAGAAGGGAACAATAATGAATAAATTAGCTATACTAGAAGGATTGTTATTCGTAGTTGGCGATGATGGTATGAAAATAGATAAGCTAGCTGATATATTAGAAATAAATGAAAAAGAAGTACAAAAATTACTGAAAGATTTACAAAAAAAATACGAAAGCGATGATAGTGGAATAAAAATTTCTTTTATAGGAGAGACATTTAAATTAACAACAAAAAAAGAGCATAAAGAATATTACCAAAAGCTAATAAATGATTATAAAACAGAATCGCTTAGTAATGCTTCTTTAGAAACATTGGCAATAGTTGCTTATAATCAACCGATTAGCCGTATAGAAATAAATGAACTACGCGGAATAGATAGTTCACATATCTTAAGAAAATTATTAGCAAGAGATTTAATAAAAGTTTCAGGAAAAAGTAGTTTGCCCGGAAATCCTAATTTATATAAAACTACTAATGAATTTCTAGATTATTTTGCTTTAGCAAGTTTGGATGATTTACCAGAACTAGAAATAACCTTAATGAAAGATGATGAAAAAGATCTATTTAAATCAATATATAAAGAAAAATAAAAGTTATAATACAGGAGGTAAATCTGTATCTATGCCAGTTTCAATAAAATAATAAAATATTAAGATAAATCCAACGAGAGTAAATACAGTACCATATAATCTCGTAAGTTCAGGTGTTGCATCAAGTCCAGCATCTTTTTTTTGTCTATAAAAATTATAATTTCTTGCAACGATAGCGATGTTAAGTAAAACACCTAGAATAAGAGCCCATAAAAAAATTTGTTGACTTTTATTCTTTAAATAAGGATTGTTCTCAACTATAGATTTAATTAAAACATTATCAGCAATAATATTTGCAACACCGATCAATATGAATATAAAAGATAATAATCTTTCAATTCTAATATTTGATATTTCTTCAAAATTTTCACTCATATTAAATAATATGTATAAAATTATAAAAAAACAGTTAAATACTTTACATTTAATATCATATAATGTATTATTAATTATATAAGAAAGGTGAGTAAAAATGTATTGTAGTGAGTGTGGAACTAAAAATGAAGAAGGGACTAAATTTTGTGAAGAATGCGGTCATGAAATGATTGGAAAAGAAAAAAAAGTTCCAGTAAAAAAAGAAAAAATTGAAAAAATTGAAAAAAATGAAGAAAAGAAAGAAGCTAATAAGCAAGAAATCAACTTAGCTGCTGAAAATGACAAAAATATTAATAAGCAAAAAAAATCAAACAAACTAATATATGTGATTTTATCGATAGGTATTATATTATTTGGAACTTATTATTATTTAGATAATTATGTTTATTCACCTAAAATAACCGCAGATGATTATATGATGGCTCTTGAAGATAGTGATTTTGATAAATTATATGAAGTTATGATTTCTTCAAAATCAGATTTTGTTACTAAAGAAAAATTTGAAGAATATATGAATGATTATGGAGATGATATAATAGATTCGTATGAATATGAAAAAACAAGAGAAAAAAAAGATGAAGCAACAGTTTATTATGAAGTTAAAATTGATGGTGAAAAAGAAGATCTTGAAGTAGAACTAATTGCAGAAGATAAAATATTTTTTATCTTTAATGAGTGGATTATAAACAGCGAGGAAGCCAACATAATAGTTGAAGATTATGAAATATCAGTACCAAAGGGATCAGAAATAAAAATTGATGATATAAAAGTAGAGTCAAATTTAATGGATAAAGATGAATCAGATGATGAATATGATGTATACGTAATACCAGAATTACTGGGAACTTCATATGAGTTAGAAGTATTGCTTCCTTATGGAATATCGATTACTAAAGAAATGTATGTTACTGATTACGATGATGAATATGAAGTAGATTACTTTTCGACATCAGATTTAAGTGATGAAGACGCAGATAAATTAGCTAATGAAGCAATGGGTATTTTACAAACTCTTTATGACAATGCTATTGCAAGTGATAACTTTAATGATGTAAAAGATGAATACAATTATAAAGGAATAATGGATTCATTTGAAGATGATTTTAACGATTTGGTTGATAATGTTAAATCAAGTTATTCTATTTTAAAAGAAATTAATTTATCAGATGCTAAATTATCATCAATTAGCGTAGATGATGGAATATTAAATATATCTATTAAAGTTGATATGGAATACACAGTTGATGATATTAATTACGACGATACTATAGAAGAAAAAACAGATAAAGAAAGTGATTCATATGAAATGATATATATGATATATGAAGATGGTGAGTTTAAACTTGCTGGAATAGATTATATTAGCTCATATTTTTATGTATACTAGGAGGAGAAAAAATGGCGAAATTTTGTACTAAATGTGGAAAAAAATTAGAAGAAGGAAAAGTTTGTAAATGTGATAAAGAAAAAAACACTAACGTTGAAGAAGTGAAACAAACAACAAATAAAAAAGTGGTAGTAGATACCAATATTGACACAAAAGAAATAACAAATAATGTACTTGAAATTGTAAAGGGTATATTTATTAAACCGGTTGAAACTTGTAAAAAATATGCAACTATTAAAAATATAAATTTAGGATACATATTACTAGCATTATCAGCTTTAGCATCAGCTTTATTTATAACATTTACTTTATCAAGCTCGCTTGAAGAAATGAATAAAAATGATGATGCAGCCCTTGGAATATCATTTTTACTAATACCTTATATGAACGATGATTACGACGGTTTTGAAGGACCTCTAGATAATCTTTTAGAAGTAGACAAAGATGAAGGCGAAATAACAATAAATACAGTGCCGACATTTATATATGCAACTATAATAGTTTTACTAGAATCGTTAGTATTAATCGGAGCACTATATATAGTTCAAACAAAATTAATGAAAAAATCTGTAGATTTCAAAAAAGTCTTAGTAACTGTGAGTTTAGTAAGTGCAATAAATATCGCAGTAATGCTGACAGCAACAGTTTTAACAGTGGTGCTACCATCGATAGTGATGTTTTTGCTAGCACTAGGTTCACTATATTTTATAATAACTTTGTATCAAGTTACTAAAAATGTTGAAAACTTAGATGAAAATAAATATCCTCTTATGTTTGTTACAGTGTATGCTATACTTGCAATAGTTGTATATGTTATACTACAATTAATATAAGAAATGAAATGTAAATTTCATTTTTTTTTGATAACAATATATTTCTGATTTTCACTAGAAATTTATGGATAAAATAAATTATCTGTGATATAATTTATTTATGCAAGTGTGGCGGAAGTGGTAGACGCGAAGGTCTCAAAC
>CAYJEI010000053.1:0-5826 GCA_964369155.1 uncultured Muribaculaceae bacterium
TTCAACAAGTAATATTTTTTTCATATAATTCCCTTCTAAAAAAAAGAAACCTTTAAAGGCTTCTTATTTTATGTCTATACCACCGAATGCACAAATACAATCTATTGTAATTACTTTGCCTTTTTCGCCAGTAGCTGCATTATCTATACCTCCAAACACTGGAGTACCTTTTACTTTTACAATAACATTATCTGGCACTAAAATATCAATTCCAGCAAACACACATGTACAATATAATGTTACATCTTCTTTTATTTCTGATTTTCTAAGGTCAATACTTATTGAACCAAAAACAGAAGTAGCTACTGTATCCTTAAATTCACCAGTAACTTTATTAGTACTTTCCGAAAAAACAGCTAAATATCCACCATCTTTGTTTAAATACTTACGTGGAGAAGTTCCTATCATAACTGAAAAACCTATTAATATAATAACTACTGGCCATAAAAGATTCCAAGTTATTATATCTCTTGAAGCTAATAATAAAAATACACCAATAACTATTGTAATTATTGCATTTTTAAATTCACCTTTTATAAAACTAATAATTCCAGGTACTATAACAAAAAGTGACCACCATCCATCAAAAAATATTTCAAAATCCCAAATTTCTAAATTATTTCCTAAAAATATTACTCCTAATATAATAATTAGAAACCCAACAAAAACATTACTTTTCATAACACCACTTCCTTACATATAGTATATCATAATTTTAATAGTTAAAAAAAGAAAATTAAATATTTTCATTTTTTATTGTTTCAATGATGTTTTGTTTATTTATTTTTGATAATGATAATTTCATAATCAAACCTATTATTATAAATACAAATATTATTGAAATTATTACATATAACCAAGGTATTTCAAATATAGGAGTCCCATTTTGAGCACTCATAATTTCATATTTACACATTAATAAATACATAATATATGCAAAACCTATCCCAAAAATTAAACCAAAGAACAATGCCTTAACTCCATAAAATAAACTTTCTAGTCTAATCATATTTTTAAATTCCTTATTAGTCATTCCAATAGATTTTAATATTGCAAATTCTTTACTACGAAGTTTCATATTAGTAGTTATTGTATTAAATATATTTGTTAAACTAATAAGAGTTATAACCCCAATGAATCCATATAAGAATATTCCTATTAAAAGTATCATATTTTCCTGCATCTCAATGTATTCTTCCATATTATGTATATAAAAATTCACTTCATTTATATTGTCATATTCCATAATTTTATCATGAAAATTTCTTGTATCGTCAGTTTGTAAATACAAATAAGTAATATAACTTTCATTTGATTTTATTTCTTCAAAATACTCATTTGATACAAGCATTACAGGATTCATGCTATATGAATAATTTTCACTACCAACTGGTAAATGCTCTATTTCAATTATATCAATATTATGATTATCGTCTGTTTTATAATTATTTATATCTACATTCGTTGTACCTTCTTTTAATATATTTACCCACTCACGATTACCTTCGGTGTTTATTATATCAAGCCTATTATTTATAATTAATCCTTTATTATATACGTCTTCATATTTCAAATTATTTTCTTCAAGTACTTTTTCATATTCGGCATTTCCCACGGTAATAATTTCCACAAAGTAATCTTGTGACTCCGTTTGATATTCAGCTATAATTCTTTCATTAATATTGTTTACATCAGTTGTAAACATATCATATTCAATTATACTATATCTATTAATATCACCAAATTCGAGTAATTCATTATATACTTTAATTTTTTCACTGTGAGTAATATTTTCACCCTCAATAAATATACCTAATTCATATGAAACTGTTTTATAGTACTCTTCGGTTGTATCAACTCCTAGTCCAATAAAATATGAAAGAGCAATAAATATACAAACACTAACTGAAAGTGATATTATAGTAGTTCTAAATTTACTTTTGTTTCTCTGCATATTCTTATAAGCAAATATACCACCTATTTTAAATATTTTATTAATTAATTTTGGAGTCTTCATTTTCTTGTTTTTAAGTTTTATTTCTACTTGATTTTTTATCGCTTCTATTTCTGTTATTTTACCAGCTTTTCTTGCACTTCCCAAAGCTGATAAGTAAATTGTAACTGCCGATAAAATTATACTTATAATTATAGATTCTATAGATATACTATATATAAATTCAAAATTATTTACAACTGGAAGTAAAGCATTTACAACATTAACAAGTATATACGTCGTTAATAGTCCTGTTATAATACCAAGTGGTATACCAACTATACCAAGATAAAATCCTTCTGTTAAAACTGATTTTTTAATTTGCTTTGGAGTTGCTCCAACACTAGATAACATCCCATACATTTTTGTTTTTTCAGTAGTTGAAATTGCAAAAGAATTTCTAATACAAAATATAGAGGTTACAATTATTATAAATGATACTATACCTGCTAAAAGATAAGTGAATTCTCTAGTATTGTCACTTATTGCATATCCTGACCACCTTAAATATTCACTATTAGTATCTATGTTATATTTACCTTGCTCATCACCACTTTCAACACCATTAATGAAATTTGTGATTGAGTCATAATCTTTAGGATTTTCATATAATACATGAATACTGGCATTATTTAAAAATGTATCTTCATATATATATAAATTATAATCGTACTGTGTTGCTAAAAATGTATAATAATTTACAATACCTACAATTTCATATGTCCTTACATCAGTTAGTTCAAATGTTTCAAGCATAACTCCAAGCTCATCATAAATCGCCGGATTATATTGATTTAATTTATATCCATCCGAATATCTTTCACCAACATTTAAGGTGATTTCATCACCAATTTCAACATTATATCTATCAGCGTAATATAAATCAATTACTATTTCATTTTTATTTTTTGGTATTTTTCCCTCTTCTAAAATATTCTTTAAATCAAGAAGCCCTACTTCATCTACTCCAATTAATGCTGCAAATTCATTATCATATTCACTTTCTACTTTAACAGTTTCATAATCTGTTAAATAATAACTTTTTACTTCCGCATGATTTTGTATTTTTGTTTGATCTTCTTTAGGAACATCTAAAAATGTTACATGTCTATTTCCATATGATTTTAAAGATTCTTCTATTAGAGTATCTTGAAATGACACTACTAAACCAAATAATGCTGTTATAAGTGCACAAGATAACATTATTCCTACTACTGTTACTATAGATCTTTGTTTATTCAAAAATATATTTTTTAAAGTTATCTTATTTAGAATTTTCATACTTTTTTTCGTCCTTTACGATTTTTCCATCTTCTATAGTTATAACTCTATCAGCTATTTTTGCAATTTCAATATCATGAGTAATCATAATAATAGTTTGCTTATACTTTTTATTTGATAGTTTTAATAATGCAACAATCTCATCAGAATTTTTGCTATCCAAATTACCAGTTGGCTCATCAGCAAGAATTATTGATGGTGAATTTATAAGTGCTCTTCCTATTGACACTCTTTGTTGTTCACCCCCAGATAGTTCATTAGGCAAATGATTTAGTCTTTTTTCAAGCCCTAAAACATTTACAAGTTCCTCTATCTTTTGTGAATCATTTTTTATATTATCCAAATCTCTAGGTAATGTTATATTCTCTTTTACAGTTAAAATAGGTATTAAATTAAAAAATTGATATATAAGACCTATTTGTCTTCTTCTAAAGATAGCTAGATTTTCTCTGTTTAACGAATATATATCAGTTCCACCAATATATACCTTTCCGCTTGTAGGTTTATCAACCCCGCCTATCAAATGTAAAAGTGTTGATTTGCCTGATCCAGATGCACCGACAATCGCAACAAATTCTCCTTTTTCAACTGAAAAATTTGCTTGATTAACTGCATTTACAATATTACTACCACTTTTATATTGTTTCACTAAATTTTCTACTCTTAAAATTTCCATATTTTTCTCTCCCTTAGTAAAAGTATAACAAACTAATATTACATAATTATTACATTTATATAATTATTTTATTATTATACTATCAATTAATTAGTTTGCAAGTTTTTTCAAATAGTGTTACAATTATCGTGGTGATAAAAATGAATGAAAAATTAATGGAAAAAACGTTAGAATTGTCAATGATAAATGCAGAAAACAATTTCACATTAGGAGGACCTTTTGGAGCATTAATAACAGATGAAAACAAAAACATTATAGCAACCGGTTATAACAAAGTTATAAACAATACTGATCCTACTGCTCATGCTGAAATAAATGCTATTAGAAATGCATGCGAAAAACTTAACACTCATGATTTAAGTGGACATATACTTTATACAAGTTGTTATCCTTGCCCTATGTGTTTAGGGGCCATTATGTGGGCAAATATAAAAACAGTATACTACGGAAATACTAAAGAGGATGCTGAAAATATCGGTTTTAAAGATAATTTCATTTACGAATATATAAAAGGAAACAATACTGATTCAATAAATATTGTTAATATTGGTAGGAATAATACTATAAAAGCCTTCGAAGAATTTAAAAACAACAAAAATAAAAGAACATATTAAAAGAGCAAACCAATGCTCTTTTTTATTTTCTAAACGCATCAAACGCCAAAGCTTTAATTATAATTATAATAATTACAACATTTACTAGAAAAAACACAAATTCTCCAGCTGGAGATGGCAGTAAATCATAAAAGAAATCACGATATATATAAAATAAATCTACAATTTGTTCCCAAGAACTTACAAAAAAATCTTTTATACTATCTAACATCGTTTAAATCTACTCCTTCAGTAATTATTAAATCATTAAAAACAACTTTAAATCTTTCCATTTCTTTTATTTTAGAATCTTCATAAACATTTTTAGCATTGTATAAAGCTTTATAAAAATGTTTTAGTGTTAACTCTTTACTGTTATCAAATGAAGCATAAGTAAATGCGTTTGCTAAAATAGTTAAGCATATATCTGGATATCTACTTGCTACTTCATAAACTCTTTTATACTCATCAGTAAATTCAACTATAAAAGCCATAATTTTTTCTGTAATAAAAGGCGCGTAATTTACTTTAATACCCATCTTATGTTCAAGCTTAGGTAATGATCCCATTAATATTTTAACTACTGTTGGCTTATCTGCTTCCACTACATCTATCTTTTGAAATCTACGTAAAAATGCCCTATCACGTAATATGTATTGTTCATATTCATCAGTTGTAGTTGCACCTATCATTTTAATAGTTCCACGATCAAGACCAGCTTTTAACATATTAGCAAAATCTAATCCCCCACTTTTATTAATTAACAAATGTGTTTCGTCTATAAATATAATTGTCTTATTTCTTTCTGACAATTCTCTTACTAACATATCCATTCTATTTTCTGTTTGACCTTCAGACATAGTAGAACCTATTAAACTAGTTATATTAATTTTAATAATCTCATAATCTTTTAATGCTTCAGGTATTAGTCCATTTTTAATTCTATAAGCTACACCTTCAACAATAGCAGTTTTACCTATACCAGGCTTACCAACAAGTAAAGCACTTTTCTCTGGACTTAATAAAGTTAATATACATTCCTTAATTTCATTATCTCTAGCAATAGCTGGATCAGTTATATAATCTTTTTCACTTAAATTTGTTCCATATCTTTCTATTACACTAATATATTCTTCTAACATGTTAATCACCTATAAACAATTATAACATGAAGTAAATTTTTTACAAAGAAAAAATCTCCAAAATGGAGATTAAATTTTCAAATGGCGCTCGTTATAGGACTTGAACCTATGACCTAACGGTTAACAGCCGTGCGCTCTACC
>CAYJEI010000054.1:0-5691 GCA_964369155.1 uncultured Muribaculaceae bacterium
CCAGAAAGTGCAAATGTAAACGCAGTACCAGCTAGTCCGGTAATGCCAAATATTAATAGTAACGAGATGCAACCTACATCAATTGATGACTTAGGCGCTCCACAAACAAATATTTTTGATCCTAATCAAGGTATTGGAGGAGATATAAATACTTTTGGTTCAGCACAATTAGATCCTTTTTTACCAAATATAAACGATGGAATAGGTAATTTAAATCAGCCTGAACCAGAGAAAAGCAAAAAAAGTAAAGGTATTAATAAAACAGTGTTTGCACTTATTATAATTGCTTTAATAGCAGGAGTAGCTTATGGAATTTATTATTATTTAAGTTTAGGTACTAAAACTGCAACTGTTACTACAAAAACATTAAAATATGAAATCGGTGGTAATATACCTACAAGTATAACTGAATATGCAACATTTACAGGTATAGATTCATCTAGTTGTAAACTAGATAATTCTAGTGTTGATGCTACACTAGCTGGAACATACGAATATACAGTTACATGTGATAGTAAAGAATTTAAAGGTACAGTACAAATAGTTGATATGACTCTACCAGAAATAGCAGTAGCTTCAGTTGAAACTACTATAGGAGTAGAAGTTAATCCTGAAGATTTTATTGTTTCATGTTCAAAAGAAAATTGTGAATACTCATTTGTGGATGCAGATAGTGTTAACAATTTAGTTGAAAATGGTGGAATGGATATTGTTGAAATTTTAATAGTTGATGAAGCTGATAATGAAGTGATTAAGCAATCACTATTAACAGTTACTGAAGATACAATATCAGCATATGTTGAAGCTTCTGGTGAAAAAAGTAGTATAGATAATTATTCTGGAGAATATTATATAAAAGATTCATTCGCAATGGATAATAAGAATAATTTAATAGGTGTATCTTCAAGAATATATGTATATGAATTTACAAATGAAGAAGAATATGCTGAAGTAATGGAAGAGTATAAAGGAAAAGATACTTTCGAAGATATGACGGGTATAATTATGTTTGATGATGAAATGCAAACAATGGAATTAATTATTCCTTTAACTGATGAAACTTTAGAACTAGAATTTGGCGGAACTTTTCCGTCAACATATAATGATGTAAAAGATTATTATATTTCAAAAGGTTATAGTGTTAAACCAGTATCTGCTGAATAATAAAAAGAGTATTATAATAATATTACTCTTTTTATTTGCTATTTTTTTTGTTATATCTATTAATATTTGATTCGCTAAGTAATGATGATGCTTTATTGATACTTGCTTTGCCAAATTTATTTTTTATTGTATCAATAGTATCATTTATTTGTTTATTTTCAATTACATCATCTACATCAGAAAATATGTCTAGTTGTTCACCATAACATTCATTAATACCGAATAAATGGATTTCTATTTTTCTTATTGGTAAATTTTCATATAATTGATCAAAAATAAACATACAAGCTTCATATATATCTTTGGCTTTATTAGTATCATGTGCTAGCTGCATAGATTTGTTAAAAAACTTATTTAATTCCCTTGAATAAGTTATTTTATAATTTACTGTTCTTGCACTTTTATTTGCTTTTCTAAGTCTAGCGCTCAAAACTTCAGCCATTTCTTCAGTTACAATCTTTGTACCTTCTTCATAATAATCATTATAAAGAGCTTGTGATATTGAAAAAGATTTATCTTTTGGAGCTTCTTTTAAAGAGGCTATTGTCCTATTATCAATGCCATTTATTAGGTTGTGCATTTCATTGCCTAGAACTCCCAATTTTAAGGTCAATTTTTTTTGATCATAATTTTTTAAATCAGCAGCAGAAAAAATACCTATATTATTTAACTTTTTTTCCATTTTAGGGCCAATTCCCCAAATGCTAGATAATTTTTTTATACTTGATAACTTTTCAAGGTAATTATCATTACTCCAATCAGCTATCCCGTTTTTAAATTTTTTAGCTTCAGTATCCATTGCTACTTTTGCAATAAATATATTAGGTCCAATACCGCATGTAGCTGTTAAACCAGTTTTTTCAGTAATTCTATTAAGAATGTCTTGAGCAATGTTACTTGCTGATTTATTATAAAAGTTTAAATAATTTGTTATATCTAAAAAACATTCATCTATTGAATACTGATACAAGTCATCTTCAGAAACAAATTCTTTATAGACATCAACAACTTTTTTACTATAATCAATATATAGACCCATTCTAGGTTCGACAATAGTATATTTAATATAATTGGGAATTTCATATAACCTTGACCTTGATTTAACGCCCTGATTTTTTAAATACGGAGTTATAGCAAGTGTAATTGCGCCATTGCCCTGTGTTTTACTAGCAACAGCAAGTGAAAAATTAAAAGGATCTAATCCTCTATCAATGCACTCACATGATGCAAAAAAACTTTTTAAATCAATACTTAATATAAATTTTTGTTTCATAAAAACCTTTCTAAATGATTATATCATAGATGAAAAATATTATTAAGTACATTAATGATAAAAAATGAGTAATGTAAAAATTTAAGTTAATATATTGATTATTTAAATAATAAGTGCTATAATTTAACAGAAATCAGTGAGAAAAGACAAGATTATTAAATTTAATTTATAGAGAGTTAGTGGATGGTGAAAACTAACAATTATCTTAATAATTACTACTTTTTGAGAGAGTTAATAAACTCCGGTTAATAGCCGTTATATAAAATAAGAAAAAATAAGGATGGTACCGCATATTTTGCTCCTAGCAGATATGTGGTTTTTATTTTAAGAAAGGATATTTATGATAAATATTAAGGAAGATGAAAAATTAAGTGTACTAAATCATAGTTGTGCACATATGCTTGCTCAGGCAGTAAAAAGACTTTATCCAGAAGCTAAATTTTGGGTTGGACCAGTTGTAGAAGAAGGGTTTTACTATGATATGGATCTAGGCAATAAAAAAATTACTGAAGATGATTTTGCCAAGATAGAAAAAGAAATGAAAAAAATATCTAAAGATGGTAAAAGGCTTATAAAAAAAGAATTAACAAAAAGTGAAGCTTTAGAAATTTTTGCTGGAGATGAGTACAAACTAGATTTAATTGAAAATTTAGCCGATAATGAAATTATTACAGCGTATTCTCAAGGAGAATTCACAGATCTATGCCGAGGACCACATGTTGATACAGTAAAAGAACTTAAACATTTTAAACTTTTAAAATGTTCTGGTGCATATTTTAAAGGTGACAAAAATAATAAAATGCTACAAAGAGTTTATGGTATTTGTTTTGAAAATGCTGAAGATCTAGAATCTTACTTAAAATTTTTAGAAGAAGCAAAAGAAAGAGATCACAGAAAAATCGGAAAGGAACTTGATTTATTCTGTAATTCAGATTATGTAGGTCCTGGACTTCCTATGTATACACCAAGGGGAGTTATTATAAAAGATGAATTACAAAAAGAAGTAGAAAGAATATGTAGAGTAAACGGTTTTCAAAAAGTTTCGTGTCCAGCACTAGCAAATATAAGTTTATTTGAAACAAGTGGACATGCAGGTAAATTTAATAATGAATTATTTAGAGTAAACTCACTTAAAGGACATGAATTTGTACTTAAACCAGTGCAGTGTCCACATCATACACAAATATTTGCATCAAAAATACGTAGTTATAAAGATTTGCCAATTAGATACATGGAATCAGATAAACAGTTTAGAGCAGAGCTTCAAGGTGCTGTATCAGGTATGAGTCGTGTATATGCAATCACTGTTGAAGATGGTCATGTTTTTTGTACAAGAAATCAAGTTAAAGATGAAATTAAAAATCTATGTAATATAATAAAAGATTTTTATACATCAGTTGGGTTGTGGAAAGATAATTGGGTTTCTTTATCAGTGCGTGATTCAAGTGATTTTAGTAAATATATAGGTACGGAAGAAGATTGGAATTTATGCGAATCTATATTACAAGAAGTATCTGACGAGTTAGGATTAAACGCCAAAAGATGTGAAGGTGAAGCTGCATTATATGGACCAAAACTTGACTTTATGTTTAAAGACGCGATGGGAAGAGAATTACAAATACCAACAGTGCAAATAGATTTTGCTACACCAAAAAGATTTGAATTATCTTTTATAAATGAACATGGTGAAAAAGAATCTCCAGTAATGGTACATAGAGCAATACTAGGTTCTTATGAAAGATTTTTTGTATTAATGATTGAAAATTTTAAAGGAGCTTTTCCATTATGGTTATCTCCAGTACAAGTTAATATAGTACCTATAAATAAAGAATATCATTTAAATTATGCTAACGAGCTTAAAGATTATTTAATTGATAATGACATACGAGTTGATATAGATGAAAGTGATGAAACATTTAATTATAGAATAAGACAAAGTAATATAATGAAAAATCCGATTACTGTTATAATAGGAGACAATGAAAGAGATAATGATTTAATTTCATTTAGACTACTTGGAAGTAGTGATACTACTACGATGAAGAAAGACGAATTTTTAATTTATGTAAAAGAAACTATAAAAAACAAAAAATAAAAATTTAAGGAGAATACTGATGTATATAAATATTTTACTGGGGTACATATCAACAATTGCTATATCTATTGGAATAAATACATATGTAACATTATCTGTGTGCAAAGATTTTGCAGATTTAGGAAAGAAAATAGATTTTGTAAATAAAAATACAAAAGAAAATAAAATTGAAAAAGAAAATTTAGGAAAAAATTTTTTAAATATTAATTCTATATTGATTCCAGGTATTAATATAATAAATTCTTTGACTCAATTAATAGCGTATAACTTAAATCCAAAAGAGTATTTAGATTATTATGAAACAGAATATAAAATAGAAACATTTACATCTTATGAAAAACATTTGTATGAACAAAAACCAACGGGTTTAACTGCATATATGGCACCAATAAATTATGCCAAAACACCTTTTATTAATCTAAATTTTCAGGATGGAAGTTACATATATTTTGTTCTTGAAAAAGATGATGAAATAGTAATAACAGATGTCAGTGAAAAGTTTGAATTTTACACTAAGGAAAAACTTACTGAACTTATATATAGCAGTATAGAAATGGCAGAAGAAAACTTTGATATTACTTTAGAAGAAAACAAGTGCCAAGAAAAAACTGAAGTTGGGATAGAAAGCTTAAATAATAATGACGAATATGTTAGAAAAAGAAAGAAAAATAAATAGAGATTATTTAATATAATTTCAATAACAGGGGGGTACAATATGAAAATAAATAATATGACAAAAAATGAATTTGAAAAGTTAAAAAGACTGCCGCTTCATCCAGGTATAATAAATGCAGAAGCTACACTGTATTTGTCAAAGAAATCAAATAAAGAACTTTTAATCAAAGTTTTTAATTCATCGGATACATTTTACATGGCAAATAAATTATACACAATTAACATGTTAGCTGAGTATAAACAGTTTGAAAATATTCCAGAACTAATTATGCCTATTGATTTTATAAGTGTTAAAAATGAAATTAAAGGATTTACTCAAAAATATATACCTTCAATAGGATTGGCTCAATACTTACAAAGTTATAATATTAATGTCGAAGAAAAAATTGAAGCATTTAAACAAATAAATATGACATTAAATAAAATTGATAAATTAAATAAATCAACAAAATTAAAAAATTTTTGTTAAAAGATATTCAAGTAA
>CAYJEI010000055.1:0-5465 GCA_964369155.1 uncultured Muribaculaceae bacterium
GTTCAATGGGTACAATGTTATACATGAGAGTACCAAAAGGTAAGAAATTACCAGGTCACATGGGTGACCAAACTGTTACTGTTCAAAATTTAGAAATAGTAGAAGTAAATGCAAATGAAAATTATATTTTGGTTTCAGGAAATATTCCAGGACCTAAAAATTCATTTGTATTAATCAAAAGTGCCGTAAAAAACAATCGTAAACCAAATCCAAAGGATGTTATTATAGTTGAAGAAACTGTAATAGATGCTGTGGAAGAAGTTGCTGCTGAAGAAGTAGTTACTGAAGTTGAAAATGCTGAAGTAGTTACTGAGACTACTGAAGCTACTGAAGCTGAAGTTGTAGCAGAAGAAAGCAAATAGAAGGCTAGAAAGGAATTAATATGACAAAAATAAGTGTTAAAAACCTTAAAGGTGAAAAAGTTAAAGATTTAACTTTAAATGATTCTATTTGGAATATAGAAGTAAATGATGATTGTTTAAAAAAGGCTATTAAATTACAACTTGATTCTACTCGTCAAGGAACTAGAAAAACTAAGAGTAGAGCAGAAGTTTCTGGAGGGGGAAGAAAACCTTGGAAACAAAAAGGAACTGGTAGGGCTCGTCAAGGGTCAATCAGATCTGTTCAATGGAGAGGCGGAGGTATCGCTTTTGGAGTTCATCCATCAGACTTTACTTTCAAAATCAACAGAAAAGAAAGAAGACTTGCTTTAAAAAGTGCTTTAACTTATAAAGTAAAAGATAAAGAATTATTAGTTTTAGATAATGCTAATTTAGAAACTTCTAAAACTAAAGATTTTACAAAAGTATTAAATGATTTAAAACTTGAAAACAAAATTTTGTTTGTTTTAGGTGAAGATAACGAAAATTTATACTTAGCTGGAAGAAATTTAACAAATGTTGGATATGTTCTTGCTAATGAAATTAACTGCCGTGATTTAATTAATGCAAACGTTGTAGTAATGGATGAAGCTGCTGTTAATAAGATTGAGGAGGCGCTTAAATAATGAAACATTATAGTGATATTATATTTGCACCTGTGATTACAGAAAAATCTATGGAACAAAGAGAAGCTGGTGTTTATGTGTTTAAAGCAAACAAAAAAGCTACTAAACCACAAATATCTAAAGCTATCGAAGATGCTTTTGGAGTAAAAGTAAAAAGTGTTAACACTTCTATTACTAAATCTAAAAGAAGAAGAGTTGGAAAGTACGCTGGAGAGACTAAAATATACAAAAAAGCTTATGTAACGCTTGTTGATGGTCAATCTATCGAACTATAGTAGGGAGGATAAAAATATATGGCAATTAAGAAATATAAACCGGTGACACCTGGTCGCCGTGGAATGACAACACTTGCAAATGATGAAATTACTGCAAGTGCACCTACTAAATCTCTTACTATTAAGAAAAGTAAAACAGGTGGTAGAAATAATCAAGGTAAAATGACTGTTCGTCACATAGGTGGTGGAGCAAAACAAAAATACCGTTTAATTGATTTTAAAAGAAATAAAGATGGAATTACTGGTAGAGTAGCTACTATTGAATATGATCCAAACAGAAATGCTAATATAGCTTTAATTAACTACAAAGATGGTGAAAAAAGATATATTATTGCTCCTGCTGGACTTAAAGTAGATATGATTATTGAAAGTGGAAAAGATGCTGATATTAAAGTTGGTAATGCACTTCCTCTTGAAAATATTCCAGTTGGTACACAAGTTCACTGTTTAGAACTTAAACCAGGAAAAGGTGCTGAACTAGCAAGAAGTGCTGGAGCATCTGCTCAAATTTTAGGTAGAGATGGAAAATATGTTATTGTTCGTCTTCAATCTGGAGAAATGAGAAAAGTTTTAGGAACTTGTAGAGCTACAGTTGGTACAGTTGGTAATGAAGATTATAACTTAGTTAACTTTGGTAAAGCAGGTAGAACTAGACATATGGGTGTTAGACCTACTAATAGAGGATCAGTAATGAACCCTAATGACCATCCACATGGTGGTGGTGAAGGTAGAGCACCAATCGGACGTAAGAGTCCAATGACTCCTTGGGGTAAACCAGCTCTTGGGGTTAAAACACGTAAATCTAAGAAGGCTTCTGAGAAATTAATCATAAGCAAAAGAAAGAAATAGGAGGATAAAATAATGGCAAGAAGTTTGAAGAAAAAACCTTTCGTTGACAAATCGTTAATGAATAAAGTTGAAAAAATGAGTAAAGAAACTAAAAAAACTGTTATTAAAACTTGGTCAAGAAGATCTACGATATATCCTAACTTTGTAGGATTAACATTCGCGGTTCATAATGGAAAAGAATTTATCCCGGTTTACGTAACAGAAGATATGGTAGGACATAAATTAGGTGAGTTCGCTGCAACTCGTAAATTTACTGGTCATGCTGGTAATAAGTAGGAGGAAAAATGGAAGCATATGCAATACATAAAAAAGCTATAATTAAACCTAATCTTGCAAGAATGACAATGGATTTAATTAGAGGTAAAGATGTTAACACTGCTAGAGCAATATTAGAAAACACTAATACTAAAGCTAGTAGATTAATTATTAAAGTTTTAAATTCTGCTGTTGCAAACGCAGTTAATAATAATGGCGCTGTAGAAGCTGAACTTAAAATTAAAGAATGTTTCATCAATCCAGGACCTACTTATAAGAGAATCAAATTTGCTTCTCGTGGTAATGTTGATAGACATGACAAAAGAACAAGTCACATCACAGTATGTGTAACTGATGGGAAAGGAGAATAGTATATGGGTCAAAAAGTAAATCCTGTCGGATATAGACTTGGAGTTAATAAAACTTGGGAATCTAATTGGTATGCTGATAAAGATTTTGCTGTTAAACTTAACAATGATTTAAAAATCAGAAAATATATCGATAAAAATCTTAAAGAGGCTGCTATAGCTAAAACTTTAATCGAAAGAAGAAATGATAAGGTTGAAATAACTCTATATACTGCTAAACCTGGTGTTATTATCGGTCGTGGTGGCGAAGATATAGAAAAACTTAGAAAGAAAATCGGAAAACTTGTTAAAGAAGAAATTTATATTAATATAGTTGAAGAAAAAAGACCTGATGTAAATGCAAAATTAGTTGCTGAATCAATTGCAATGCAAATTGAAAACAGAGCTCCATTTAGATCAGCTCAAAAAAGAGCTATCAGAAACACTATGAAAGCTGGAGCTAAAGGAATTAAAACTTTGGTATCTGGAAGACTTGGTGGAGCTGAAATGGCAAGAAGTGAAGGTTATACTGAAGGAACTGTTCCTCTACATACAATAAGAGCAGATGTTGATTATGCAACTGCTGAAGCTAATACTACTTATGGTATTATTGGTGTTAAAGTATGGATTTACAAAGATGAAGTTCTTAGAAACAAACCTAGACGTGTTGTAAAGGAGGCTGATTCTAATGTTGATGCCAAAAAGAACTAAGTATCGTAAAAGTCATAGACTTTCTTACGAAGGGAAAGCTAAGGGTAACTTAGAACTTCATTTCGGAGATTACGGTCTTAAAGCTGTTAATGGTGGATATATTTCTGCTAGAGAAATTGAAGCAGCTCGTATCGCTATGACACGTTATATGAAACGTGGTGGAAAAGTTTTTATTAACATTTTCCCCCATTTACCACTTACTAAAAAACCACTTGAAACAAGACAAGGTAAAGGTAAGGGTGCAGTTGACTGTTATGTAGCAGTTGTAAAATCAGGTAAGATTATGTTTGAAGTTAATGGTGTTAGTGAGGAAATAGCTCGTGAAGCACTTAGACTTGCAGCTCATAAATTATCTGTAAAAACAAAATTTGTTAAAAAAGAAGTAAAGGATGGTGATTCTCTTGAAAATTAATGAATTAAGAAAATTATCAAGTGAAGAACTTGACAAAAAAATATTAAGTACTAAAGAAGAGCTTTTTACTAAAAGAATGCAACAAGCTACTGGTAATTTAGAAAAACCAGCAGAACTAAGAATTCTTAGAAGAGATGTTGCTAGAATGAAAACTATTCTTAAGGAAAGAGAAAATGAAACTGGAGGTATTAAATAATGAATGTAAGTAAGCAAGAATTAGTTGGAACTGTTGTTAGTGCGTGTAATAATAAAACAATTACTGTTTTAGTTGAAACACAAAAAAAACATCCAATTTATCACAAAAGATTTAAAGCTAGTAAAAAATATGCTGCTCATGATGAAAATAATACTGCTAGTGTAGGAGACACAGTTAAAATTAGAGCTACTAAACCTATTTCAAAATCTAAAAAGTTTGAATTAGCAGAAGTTCTAAAAAAAGCTGTTGTTCTTTAGGAGGCTAAATTATGGTAATGCAAGAATCAAAACTTAAAGTTGCTGATAATAGTGGCGCTAAAGAAGTTTTAGTTATTAGAGTTGAAGGTGGATCTAGAAGAAAATTCGGTAACATCGGAGACACAGTAGTAGCTACTGTAAAAAAATCACTTCCAAATGGAACAGTTAAAAAAGGTAAAGTTGTTAAAGCTGTTATCGTTAGAACTGTTCAAGGAGTTAGAAGAAATGATGGATCATACATTAAATTTTCAGATAATGCATGTGTTCTAATTAAAGATGATAAATCTCCAGTTGGAAGTCGTGTATTTGGTCCAGTGGCTAGAGAGCTTAGAGAAAAAGAATTTAATAAAATCGTTTCACTTGCTCCGGAAGTTTTATAGGAGGATATATGAAAGTTAAAGTAGGAGATAATGTTAAAATACTTGCTGGAAAAGACAAAGGTAAAGAAGGCAAAGTAATTAAAACTTTAAAATCTATCGATAAAGTAGTTGTTGAAGGTGTTAATATAATTAAAAAACATTCTAAACCAACAAATACTAACGATAAAGGTGGAATCATTTCAATTGAAGCACCTATTCATGTATCTAACGTTAAAGTAAGTACAGGAACTAAAAAAGTTGAAAAGAAAGAAGTTAAAGCTAAAACTACTGAAAAAGAAGTTAAGCCTAAAACTACATCAAAGAAAGGAAGTAAATAATGAGTAATTTTAAGAAGTTATATACTGAAGAAATTGTTCCTTCTATGATGAAAGAATTTAAATATAGTACTGTTATGGCAGTACCTAAACTTGAAAAAATAGTAATTAATATGGGTTGTGGAGACGGATCTAAAGATGAGAAGTTTATTACAGCTGCTGTTAATGATTTAACTCTTATAGCTGGTCAAAAACCAGTTGTAACAAGAGCTCGTAAATCAATTGCTAGTTTTAAATTACGTGAAGGTCAAAACGTTGGGGTTAAAGTAACTCTACGTGGAGAAAACATGTATACGTTCTTAGAGAAATTAATTAAAATTTCATTACCACGTGTTAGAGATTTCCGTGGTGTATCTGGTAATTCATTTGATGGTAGAGGAAATTATACTTTAGGAATTAAAGAACAATTAATCTTCCCTGAAATTGAATTTGATGAAGTAGTAAAAGTAAGAGGTATGGATAT
>CAYJEI010000056.1:0-1385 GCA_964369155.1 uncultured Muribaculaceae bacterium
CTTAATTATTATAATATAATTTTAATAGTTTTTCAACAAAAAACCAACTTATAGTCGGATTTTTATGCAATTTTTAGTATTTTTATTGTATAAGCCCCATTTGGACTAGCAACTTCAACTGACTCACCTTTTTTACGATTTATAAGCGCAGTTCCAAGTGGAGACTCATTAGATATCTTATTATTAAAAGAATCACTTTCCATAGATCCTACAATTTTAAAATCTTCAGTATCACCATCATCATATTCAATAGTAACAAGAGATCCAAGACTTACAACAGAAGCGTTTTTTGCACTATTAGCAATAGTAGCATGTTCAAGTCTATATTCTAAATCTTTGATTTTAGCTTCTATTTGAGCTTGTTCATCACGTGCTGCATGATAATCAGCATTTTCTGATAAGTCTCCAAGAGCTCTTGCTTCTTTTAAATCTATTATAATCGCAGGTCTGCGTACAGTTTTTAATTCATTTAATTCGTTTTCAAGTTCTAAATATCCTTCTGATGTTAAAACACATGAGTTAGTATTTGTCATTTATTTCATTCTCCCTTTAAAAAATTATTGCTAAGCAATAACGATACTAATATTACTACAAATAATCATTTTTGTCAATTACTTTACTTCTCATCATGGCATTTGTTGGTAGGTAGCAATCAACTTTAAGTTTAACAATCATTTGTGGATGATTAGCAACAATAATTTCTTCATTATCTTTATTATATATTTTATTTATAGTATAAGTAAATGTTTCCATTTTAGGTCCAATAAATTCAACTACATCACCTAGTTTAAAATAATTACGTTGTTCTAAAGTAACTATTTTAGTTTCATTATCATAATTTTTTACAATACCTAAAAAGTCTTTATTAGTTATTTCTTCTCTATCGCCAAAATATTGCTCAGACACACCAGGATTTTTTATCCAAAAATGATCAGTAGATTCTCTATTTGCACATCTATTTAATATAGCTAATGCATATTTTTTATCAGAATCTAATAATTTATTTTCTTTAATTAAATCAAATATTTTACGATAAGTCGATATAATTGTTGCCACATAATAAACAGATCTCATTCTTCCTTCGACTTTATAAGATACAATTTTAGAATCAATCATATCTTTTATATTTTCAATCATATTAAGATCTTTAGGCATCATAGTAAATGGTTTATCATATGATGTGTCAAATATCCACCTACATACTTGGGCACAACCACCTCTATTAGCATCCCTTAAAGTAGTTTCATTAGATAATATACATCTCCCACTAAACGACATACACATTGCTCCATGTATAAAACTTTCCACTTCTATCCCAGTATTTTCTATTATTCTTTGAGTATCTTCTTTAGAAGCTTCTCTTGCTAAAACAATTCTTTTAACAC
>CAYJEI010000056.1:1395-5202 GCA_964369155.1 uncultured Muribaculaceae bacterium
TACTAGCTTGAGTAGAAAGTACAACAAATAAATTTAATTTTAATTCTTGTATTAGATTTATAACAACAATATCACTAGCAATAACTCCATCCACATGTATTGATTCTAAATACTCTAGATATTCTTTTAAGCCGGTTAAATCATCTTCTTGAAAAACAATATTACAAGTAACATAAATTTTTTTATTAACACTATGAGTATATTCAGTAGCTTCTTTTATTTCTTCTAAAGAAAAGTTAGTAGCATTAGCTCTTAAACTAAAATCTCTACCTCCTATATATACAGCATCTGCTCCATATAAAAGTGCGATTTTTAATTTTTCTAAATCTCCAGCAGGAGCTAAAAGTTCAGTCATAACTACTCACCCCTCTTAACTTTATAAATAGTCTCTCTTGATAAAAAACCATCATTATCAAATTCATTGCATAAAAATTTATCAGCACTTATGCCTTCTAAGTTTACAATTGTATATAATAAATTTTCACTGTAAATTTTATCAAGACCATTATAAATTTTTTTATTGTAAATAACTGTACCAGCATCATTTTCATTAAGCAAAAATTCATGTTCTGTATTTTTTATTATAACATTATTATTTTTAGGTAACTCATAATAGTCAAAATAATTTGACAAAAGTTTTCTACGAGAATAAGACATATTTAAATGTCCATATCCATAAATACAAAGTTTTTTATCACTTTCTTTTAAAATATTATTAATTTTAGTTAAAGTTAAATCAGGAGATATAACTAAAGAATCCACATACTGCAAATAAATATTTATAGATTTAGAATTTAATATAAAATGATTACTAAAAAGAATTTTTTTGAACTTAAATTTTTGACATGCCACTACCAAACCAATGTCTTCAAATACAATTCCCGCAATTTTTTTCTCATATAAATCAAAAAAATGTACTAAATCATCAACCTCACTAGAAGTCAATAATTTATTTATATAAAAAAATATTTCATCAGTGATTATATCATCTATATTAAAATAATTAGAAAAACCAACTGAAAAAGAATCAAGAGGATAAAGGAAAGTTTCAAATCCACTTGATCTTAATTTTAAGACATCATCATTATTTTTAGGTATAATTAAATAATTATTCTTCATTTTTCTTTACACTAACTGATAAACCGTCACCAATATCATAAAATTTCGTGTCAAAATCTTTATTATTTTTCAAAAATTCAACATAACCTTCAATTTTTTCAACTAAACTACGTAAATTTTTACTTTCAATTTTACTAGAGTTACCAACTTGACCATGAAAATTAATATTATCAGTAATTATAATTCCTTTAGGATTTAAAAAATGTTTAAATTTTTCG
The DNA here is from genome assembly GCA_964369155.1 of uncultured Muribaculaceae bacterium. Classification (GTDB taxonomy): domain Bacteria; phylum Bacillota_I; class Bacilli_A; order RF39; family UBA660; genus CAKOSP01. The sequence goes on from CAYJEI010000056.1 coordinate 2,733, forward strand.
AAAAATTTTGTATATTGTCCTTTAGCAGCATCTATAAAAATTAAATCATATTTCAAATCATCGCTTAAATTTATATCAAGTGCATCTTGATATACAACATTTATTTTTTTATCTAAACCGCATTTTTTTACGTTTTTCAAACATTCCATATATCTTACTTCATCTCGCTCGATAGTAGTAATATTTACGTCTTTATCAGCAGACGCCATAAGGATTGCAGAATAACCAATTGCACTCCCAATTTCCAATATATTCTTAATTTTATTTGCTTTTATCAATTTCATTAAAAAGGCAATAGAAGCCTTTTCTATAATAGGTACATTATGCTCTACAGCATACTTTTCCATATTCATTATTATTTCTTTCATTTCATTTCCTTCTCTATCTACATATATTTATAAATTCATCATAAGTTTCTTGAAAATAAACAGCTCCAGTAATCATATCAGCACAAAAGTAAACATAATTTGTATCGCTCGGATTTAAGGCAGCCGTTATTGATTCAAAAGATGAATTACAAATAGGACCTATTGGCAAACCTAAAACACTTGTTGGTCTTGTATTATAACCATTTATTTCTTCTAAATCTGTAACAGTAAGTTCCTCTTCCATAGCTTTTTGCACACCATAATACGAAGTAACATCCATACCAAGTGACATTGGAATATCAAGTCGTTTATATACTACTTGAGCTACTTTCTTACGATCATCAGCAGTAACAGCTTCCATTTCAACAATAGAAGATAACGTTAATATTTCATGTATTGTATAACCACTGTTATCTATATTAAGTTTAACACTATTTATTTTATCATTTGTTTCTTGAAGCAATTTATCAATAATCCCTTCAATACTTTCAGTTTTATAAAACTCATAAGTATTAGGGAATAAATAACCCTCAAGAGGATAAATAATTTGATCAGCTAAAATTTCATTAGTCAAAAAACTATATTCAGCTATTAACGTTTCAGCATAAGATTTATCTGCAAAAACATTTAAAACCTCATTATAATCATAACCAAAATTATCACTTATAACCTTAGCATAATCAGTAACTCTTTTACCTTCTAAAAAAGTTATAGTTAAAGTTTCTCCAATATTTGAGTTACTACTAGTTTCCAAACTGTTTAATATATCATCAGCGTTACTACTTCTATCTAATGTATAAATACCAGCATCAAATTCTAGCATAAAATTAACTGTTACATATATACTAGCAGCCACCTTATTTTTTATAATACCAGCAGAATATAAATTTTCTACTATTTCATATCTTCCAGTGCCACTTTTAATTTCAAAACTAACTGATTCACTATTGTCTTGCATTTTTTGTAACCCAATAACTGTATAAATTATAATCATTAAAACAATAGATAATACTACGCCTATTCCTATAATCAAACCTTTTTTCTTTTTACTCATTTATTTATTCCTTATCATCTGTATATTTTGACATAACTAAAATCAAATCTTTTTCTTCTTTTTTCGTAACATTTTTAAATACATTACTATTTTCTTTAACTTTACCAAAATATATTTTTTCTTTATCATTTATTTTTCTAAAAGCAATATAAGTATAATTTTCACTATTAATCGTAAAAATTATATCATACTCGGTTCTAATCTCATCTCTAGTCAAAATTATTTTACTTTTTTTCATCTATACAACCTTTTCATATAAGTTTCTAAAATAATACATGCAGATAAAGTATCAATTATTTTTTTACTTTTCCTTGTATCTTTACCACTTTCTCTTAATATATTACTTGCCATTACAGTTGTTAATCTTTCATCAATAAAATGTACATTTATATTCTCAGTATTTAAAAATTCTAGTAAAATTTCTCCTCTTTTAGTAGCAAAACCACTACTTCCATCCATATTAATAGGCTTTCCTATAACTAAATCTGTAATGCAATTATCTTCTAAAATTACTTGCAGTTGATCAGCTAAATTTTTATAATCCTCATTATAATAACTCAATAAACTATGCGGACAAGCAATAATATTAGTTTTATCACTAATAGCAACGCCACATCTTTTTGTTCCTAAGTCTAGTGCTAGTATTCTCATAATTTACCTATATAATTATTAAAAAGAGCCATTAAAATTTCACTACGATTATACTTTTTTAATTTGTTTCTAGCATTTTTATAACTAGTTATGTATGAATCATCACCACTTAAAACATAACCAACCAATTGATTAGTTGGATTATAATGACTTTCCTCTAAAGCTTTAACAACTTCATTTATTTCTAATAATATTAATTCCTGTCTTAGTTCTTTTACATCATAAATACTTGTTTTATCCATACTTCACCTCGAGTACATATATATATTATCATTTTTAAAACAATTAATCAATATTTCTAAAGTAATCATGTGAGCAAAAAAAAAATCTCAAAGGATTTTATTTTTGAATCGACTTCCAAAAGTTGTATATGAAATTGGTGAACTCACACCAACTC
>CAYJEI010000057.1:0-5115 GCA_964369155.1 uncultured Muribaculaceae bacterium
AAAGTAGTCGAACCTTTTAAAAGGTTCGTTTTTATTTGTGCAACTAAAATGCTTGTAATTAATCGCTACGTATAATATAATTTAAACTGGAGGTATACTAATGAGTTTGTCAGAAGAAGCGCTAAAAAAATCAAACGAAATACTAAAAAATATAAATGAAATAGTAAATCAAGTATTTATAGAAATGAACCTAAATTTAGAAAACAAAGTTCAAATAGACCATTATGGTAAAACATATTTGTTTGGAAAAAAAGTCACAAAAAATACAACTTTTGAAGAATATATAAATATTATAAAATTGACACCGGAAAGTGAATATAATGGACATATTGATTTCTTTGGTAACTGGATACCAGAAAAAAAGATAGATAAATAATCTTGATTATAATTGGTATGAATGCAGTGCGTTTTTGTTATTTACACAAAAAAAGTAAAATAATCACTTTTATCTAGTAATAAAAATAAATATGTGGTATAATTTTGTTAGTTTTACCAAAGGGGCAAAGTCTATTGAGCCATTATTTCGAAAATGATAAAAATTTAAAGAGTGAACTTAGAGAATTAACATATAATTACAAATTATATGATTTTTGTTTTTGGAGTGATAATGGCGTATTTGCAAAAGATAAAATAGATTATGGAAGTGCCTTTTTGCTTGAAACTTTTTTGTCGAAAGAAAATTCAAAAAATATTACTGTACTTGATGTAGGTTGTGGTTATGGTTTTTTAGGAATTGTTATTTCTAAAGTTCTTGATGCTAATGTAACTATGTGCGATGTAAATAAAAGAGCACTACACTTAGCAGAACGAAATTCTAGGAGTAATACACAAAAAACAAATGTTATAGAAAGTGATGCTTATCAAAATATAGACAATAAGTTTGACGTTATTATAACAAATCCACCGATAAGAGCAGGTAAAAATGTTTTAAAGTCTATATTAATAGATGCTAAAAAACATTTAAATAAAGATGGATATCTTTGGTTTATAATTCATAAAGATCAAGGAGCAAAAAGTATGGGAAAAATGCTTTTAGACTACTATGATGTAGAAGTTATAAACAAAAGTAAAGGTTTTTATGTATTTTCGGCGAAAAATCGTTGACATAGGAGAGATAAATTGGTAGAATTGTATATTGGTAACTCATCTTTATTTGTGGGTGAGTTTATAGTCTTAAAACTAAAGTTTGGGGTGATATCGTGGCATATAAATTAAAAAAATTTGGAGACTATAGCGAGAGAAGAAGTTTCGCTAAAACAAAAAACACTTTAGAATTACAAGATCTTTTGGAAATTCAAAAGAAAGATTATCAAAAGTTCTTAACTACGGGTATCAGAGAGGTATTTGATGATTTACTTCCTGTAGAAAGTTTTTCAGGTAATATTGTTCTAGAATTTGGAGAATATTATTTTGATGAACCAAGATATACTGTAAAAGAAGCTAAAGAAAGAATGGTTAACTATGCAGCGCCTTTAAAAGTAGAAGCGCGTCTTTTTATCCATGAGACAGGAGAAGTTAAAGAGCAAACTATATTTCTAGGAGATATGCCTTTAATGACGGATGCTGGAACATTTATAATAAATGGAGCAGAACGTGTTATTGTATCACAGCTTGTTAGAAGTCCATCTATCTATTGTAAGAGAGAAATTGACAAAAACGGAAGAAGAGTAGTAACGGCGGAGGTAATACCTAATAAAGGTACTTGGCTTGAATATGAAACTGATGTTAAAAATGTAATTTACGTTAGAATAGATAGAACAAGAAAAGTAACAGTAACAACATTTTTACGTGCACTTGGATTGTCTACTAATGATGAAATCATTAAGTTATTTGGTGATAATGATTATATTATGAATACACTGGATAAAGACAGTTCAAATAATACTGAGGAAGCATTAATTGAAATATATGAAAAGCTAAGACCAGGAGAACCAGCAACACTTGATTCAGCTAAGAACCAACTTATTACTAGGTTTTTTGATAGATTTAGATATGATCTTGCAAAAGTGGGACGTTATAAATTTAATAAAAAACTAAATGTTTTAGATAGATTAGTGGGTAATACACTTGCTGAAGATATAAAACATGATGGAAAAGTACTTGCTAAAAAAGGTACTAAAGTTGATAAAATTTTAGCAACATCTTTAAAAGAAGCATTTACTGCTGGAGCGCACATAAGTGAAGCTATGATTAACGAAGAACTTGATGATATTTGTAATATTCAATCAATTAAAATTGTTAATCCAGAAAATGAAGAAAAAGTAATTAACATAATAGGTGTTGATACAAATATTTTGGAAAAAAGATTAACAATTCCAGATATTTATGCATCATTATCTTATTATATAGGATTACATTTTGGAATTGGTTCAGTTGATGAAATTGACCACTTAGGAAATAGACGTGTAAGACAAGTTGGAGAACTTATTGGTGGCCAATTTAGAATTGGTATGTCTCGTATGGAAAGAGTAATTCGTGAACGTATGACTACTCAAGATATCGAAACTGCTACACCTAAAACCCTAATTAATATTAGACCAGTGACAGCTGCTTTAAAAGAATTTTTTGGTTCATCTCAGTTATCAAAATTCATGGATCAAATTAATCCTATAGCAGAACTTACTGATAAAAGACGTTTATCAAGTCTAGGGCCAGGCGGGCTTTCAAGAGAACGCGCTGGAATGGAAGTTCGTGACGTTAATCCATCACATTACGGTAGAATATGTCCTATAGAATCTCCGGAAGGACAAAATATAGGTCTTATTACATCACTTGCTGGATACGCTAAAATAAATGAATATGGATTTATTATGACTCCATTTTGTAAAGTTGAAAATGGCAAAGTTACTGATGAAATAGTATATTTAACTGCTGATGAAGAAATTGATTTTAACATTAGTCAAGCTACTACTAAACTTGATAAAGATGGTAACATTGTTGATGAAGAAGTAATAGCTCGTATTAATGGAGATACTGTATTTGTTAAAAAAGATCAAGTTAACTTTGTTGACGTTGCACCAAGTCAAATTGTTGCAATAACTACAAGTTGTATACCATTTCTAGAATTCGATGATGCAAATAGAACCCTAATGGGTGCAAACATGCAACGTCAAGCTGTACCACTTCTTGAAACTGAATCTCCAATTGTTGGAACAGGTGTTGAATATATTGCAGCTAGAGATTCTGGATCTACGGTTGTTTGTAAAGCGGATGGTATAGTTGAATATGCTGACTCTTTAAAAATAAAAGTAAAAGTAGCAAATGGAACAGATACATATTTCTTAGCAAACTTTGAAAGAAGTAATGCAGAGTCATGTGTAAATCATAGACCGCTAGTAAAAGTAGGAGATGTAGTTAAAGCAAATCAAGTATTAGCTGATGGACCATCTACTCAAAACGGAGAACTTGCACTTGGAAAAAACATGACTGTAGCATTCATGACATTTGAAGGTTACAATTATGAAGATGCAGTAATACTAAATGAAAAGTTAGTAAAAGATGATGTTTATACATCACTTCATATATCACATTACGATATTAAATGTCGTGATACTAAACTAGGACCTGAAGAAATAACTAGAGATATACCAAATGTTGGTGAAGATGCTCGTAAAAACTTAGATTCTGAAGGTATTATTAGAATAGGAACTGAAGTAGTTGAAGGCGATATCCTTGTTGGTAAAGTAACACCTAAAGGTGTTCAAGAACTTACTTCTGAAGAAAAATTATTACATGCTATATTTGGTGAAAAAGCTCGTGAAGTTAGAGATACAAGTTTACGTGTTGAACACGGTGCTGCCGGTATTGTTCATGATGTTAAAGTTTATACAAAAGAAAACAGTGATGAATTAGAGCCAGGTGTAAGCAAAGTAATTAGAGTTTACATTGTTCAAAAAAGAAAAATTCAAGTTGGAGACAAAATGTCTGGAAGACACGGTAATAAAGGGGTTATTTCTTTAGTTTTACCTGAAGAAGACATGCCTTATATGCCAGATGGTAAGCCAGTTGACATCATGCTTAATCCACTTGGGGTTCCATCTCGTATGAACATTGGACAAATATTAGAAATTCACCTAGGTATGGCTGGTAAAAAAATGGGTGTAAAATATGCAACACCTGTATTTGATTCAGCAACTTGGGAAGATATCGAAGAAGAAATAGCAGAAGCTGGTATGGATAAAGATGCTAAAACAGTACTTTATGATGGTAGAACTGGTGAAGCTTTTGATAATAAAGTATCAGTAGGTGTAATGTACATGGTAAAACTTCATCACATGGTTGATGATAAACTTCATGCACGTGCAACTGGACCTTACTCCCTTGTTACACAACAACCACTTGGTGGTAAAGCACAGTTTGGTGGACAAAGATTTGGAGAAATGGAAGTTTGGGCACTTTATGCTTATGGTGCTGCACACGTACTTCAAGAAATCTTAACTATTAAATCTGATGATATAGTAGGAAGAGTTAAAGTTTATGAAGCTTTAGTTAAAGGTAAAGTGGTAAACCAAGCAGGTGTACCAGAATCGTTTAGAGTTCTTGTTAAAGAATTCCAAGCTTTAGGTTTAGATGTTCAAGTGGTTAATAACCAAGATGAAATTTGTGAATTTAAAGATATGGAAGAAGAAGAACCAGAAACAGCTTTCAAAATAGATGAAATAGAGCTTAAAGAAGAAATAAAAGATTTAGAACCTGAAGAATCAGAAGAGATTATCGAAGAAGATTTAATAGATGACTTAGATGACCTAGAATTTCCAGGTGATATAGAGCTTGAAGAAGAAGGGGAGTAGGTGAGATAAATTATGTTAGATGTTAATAAATTTAAAGGAATTAAAGTTGGTATAGCTAGTCCAGATAAAATTCGTGAATGGTCTAATGGTGAAGTAAAAAAACCTGAAACAATAAATTATCGTACTTTAAAACCTGAAAGAGACGGATTATTTTGTGAAAAAATATTTGGTCCAACTAAAGATTTTGAATGTAGTTGTGGAAAATATAAAAGATTAAGATACAAAAACATAGTATGTGATCGTTGTGGTGTTGAGGTAACTAGAGCTAATGTAAGAAGAGAAAGAATGGGGCACATTGAACTTGCTGCTCCTTGTTCTCACATTT
>CAYJEI010000058.1:0-4766 GCA_964369155.1 uncultured Muribaculaceae bacterium
AATTATATAACTTCAACTTTACTAGAAGTTCAAAACTTTGATAATACTTAGCATTTACTAAGTACTTCTCAATATCTATATAATTAATAACCTTTATAAACTTATGTAACATCATATATTGATAAACACTATCCTTAAATATTTGCTTTAAATTTTGATAATCAACTATTGCTTGTATATTTTGATAACTCCATCTTAAATTTCTTTTTTTCCAATTTGTTCTACTTCTAAAATGATTGATATACATATAACCCATATTATTATTTACTGTATCACTAATAAAGTGTTGCACTTCATCACTAATTATAAAACTTCTCATAAATTCAGTGTAATGATTAGTAAAATTATTATCTTTCATAGATGAATATATTTCAAAAGTTCTTATTACAAAGTGATCTTCTATTTTATCAATAAGTTGAACATAGTCCTTAAATATCCAATACTTTAGTTTACTTGATTTAACAAGTAATTCAACTTTACAAATCGGACACTTACAATTTTCATTTATTTTTTTATTATTCTTAAAACTACTATTACAGTGAGTGCAATAGTATTGATTATCTTTTTTCTTTATTATTAGATTATGTGTCCTACAAATTTTTTCTATAAACTTAATAAAGTGTGTTGGTATGATAAACTTAGTATCTGTTAAATTTAAAAGTCTAACATATTCTTTTTTGATATAAGACATATTACACTTCTAATTCAAGTTGCTTTCTACTTTCGTCATCAATTTTTTTAATAGTTGTAATACCTAGTTCATCATTAGTAAGATTAAAATAATCAAAGGCTAATTTAAAAACATCATCATCTTTTACTATAGCAACATTATTAATTGCAAACTCTTTAACTTTACTTGTAATATACTGATACATTCCATCTAATGTTTTTTCACAATTCAAATACTTTTCATTCATACCTTCTTTTGAAAATAAATATTTGATTATAGGAATTAAATGTTTGTTATCTTCTTTATTTTCTAAATACATTCCTTTTAATCTATTGTAACCATCCATATCACTTACACCTCAATTCATCTTCATATACTAATCTTCTTAATGAATTAATTGTAGTTTTCATTATTTTACTATTAAATCTAATTTCTTTTTTTAAATTAAAATATATACAAGGTGCAATTTCTATTGCTCTTAATATGTTTTCATAATCATCTGTGATTAAATTTACTAATTCACTTGGAACATACCTTATAGTTGTATTCTTGCTCATCACTTCTAAATACTTTATTACATCATCTGGACTTATACATATAACTGGATCACCAAAACTTTTCTTAGGTAAACTTTTGCTCATAAACACCTCCACCTACTATGTAACCACAATGTAATATTATTACAACCCATAATAACAATTTATAACAAAAAAAATATAGTTAGACTATATTTTGTATTTTATTTCCTTCTTATTAACTCTTTATTTTTACAATAAAATTCTTCTAAACAATTACACTTGTAAGCATTATAAAACTTACTAGACCAATAATTACTATTAAACTTTTTAGTATATGGAGACAAATCTTGTATAAATTTACTCTTATTTTCTTTTATACATTCTCTAATGAATTCTCTTTTTGCAGTTGTAACTTTTTCTATATGCTCAATAGTATTATATAATCCTTCTAATTTCACAAAACATTTCCATGCCTTCATATATTTTTCGCTACTGTCTATTGTGTTACTTTGTAACCACCTATAATTATATATCATTTTTTTATACATTCTTGAAGATGCTCGCACTTTATATCTCTTTAACCAGATTCCAGTTATAGTTGGACACTCACCATTACTTAACAAACATACTTGAGTTTTTTCCTCTTTCATCTTATGTCCATACTTCTTTAATATATCTTGTATATCTTTAATAATTAAACTATAATCAAAATTTTCATCTTTTGTTGAAAAAGTAACATCATCAACATATGTGCTAAATTTCAAATCATGTTTCAATGCTAATTTATTTAATTCGGCAAACATAATACGATATGCTAAGAAACTGATAATTGTACTTGTTGGAAATCCTTGTGGCACGACTCTATGTCTATGGTTATCTTTACTTGGTACTGTAACTAACTCTGATAATACTTGAGCTAAATCTTGCTTTAATTTTAACCCACCACCTGACATAAAAAATCGTTTAACATATATGAACTTACAACTTGGGTAAAAACTTGCTATATCTATCAATAAGAAATTGACACTACCCTTATGAAACTTACCATTTTTAACATATCCACCATCAGTTTTTGCAAATACATAATCAGGAATACTTAGTTCTGAAAGAATACTATTCAATTTTTTTAAAGCAGTTTTCCTTGGCTCTTTAACATCAGTGAATTTCCTATATTTAGATGGAGAATAGTCTTTCGGACATTTCTTTACTCTTTTTTTTGTCTTCTTATTTTCGTAAAACACTATTTCTGATTTATCGTATTTATAAATAATATTAGTAAAATCATTCTTTGTAAATATTATGTTTTTTTTATAATCAGATAAAAGTTTTGCTACAAATTTTTTACTTCCTCTATTGTATAATACACTTTTTCCCATATTTACCTCCTAAAACGCAAAAACGCCAAGTATATATCAACAATTAATTAAGTGATAATACCCAGCTTCATTTGAAGGGCCTCCCCGAAATTAAAATTTCGGATTAAATAGAATCCAACAGGAATCATCATCATGCATAACAATAATTCATCTGAATTCAAATTCAAAACCTTCACTATAAAAGGGAAAATAAATAGTAATAAAAATATTGCTAATTTAATTACTTGTTTGTTTTTCTTCTTCATAGGCATCTCTCCTTTCTTCATAATAGATAAAAGGGGATAAGCAACAACCTGGAATCTTAATTAATCTCCATATACTTGGCAAATTACGTCTTGTATGGTTATAACTTGTAGGTGAGCTGCAGTTTATCTGCGGGCGAACCACAAGTTATCCATAACAATACTTAGCCTTTGCATAAAGCAAAGCTAAAACACCCATAATTGAGTTAGCTCGGACTTAAACCGAATAGAATGTACAAAATAAAGTTATTATCTACTTCTAAGTACGCCATCTATTATAACACAAATTTGTTTTTTATATAATATATATTGCTTAAAACTATATTTTTTAGATTTAAAATTACTTTTTCTCACATGTTTCAGCACTTAACACGCTTTTGAGACAAATAAAAAGAGTTCTAGATATACTATAAACCCTTGAATTTATTGATTTTGTTAACGACTATAAATTATAACTTTAAATATTTTCTTGTTCAATTAGCAATTTACTATTTTTTTTATGAATAATATTCTGTTCTTTTTTAATTATTCCTTTTATTTTATAAATGATTTCATCCACTTCATAGATTGAAAAATATTTTTTTACGATAATAAGATTGTTCAATCTACCAATATATTTTTCTATTTCAGTATAGTTATCTAATGTCGCAAAGAAATTTATATTTTCAAATAGTAAGGCAGATATTTCATGTAAAAGCACTATTTTTTTTTCGTTACTTTTTGTCATTTCAATTTTTTCAAAAATTATACTTAAATTATGGTATAAATTAATTAATTTTTTATAAGCAAATTTCTGATTATATAAATCTCTTTCATACAATCGGTTATAGTACTTAAACTCTTTGTTTTTTAATTCAAATTCTTCTGTAATCTGTTTATGTTCAATAAAATTTTCATCATTTTTTCTAAATTGTTCAATATTTTTAATAATTTTAGAATTATCCTTATTGGTTTTACCATTTCCTGGCATAGTTGGCAAATATATTTTTTCTAAAAACTGATCAATAGTATATAGTTGTAATATTTTTTCTGTATTTAAGTGAAACTCATTTAATAATTCAGGACGTCCTTTTATTGTTTTACCATTTTTTCTTAAATACATATCTTCCTTCGTGTCGTTAGTTATAAATATAACATCTCTCTTAACATTTTTTGCATACTCAATAATTGAAGCAAATATGTGATAATCACCATTAATTAATTCACTGTTATCATTTGACTTGCTTTTATCTTTATATCCTGGTGGTATATTTTTTTCAAATCTTCTTAATCCTTCAATTTTAATCTTTTCTTCTAATTCTAACGAATTAGGTTTCCCTATTTTGTTTTCAAACAAATCAATAATAAATTTTTCTATTTCTTTGTCAGTTTTTTCTTTACTTTTATCATGACTAATTAATTCTTTAAATTCTGATTCAAATTTTTTCATTGTTTCTTTAAATCTAATTGAAATTTCATTATCTGTATTAAAAGTGTTTATGTTGTCAAAAAATTCCCTCATTTGATTTATGTGACCTTCAAAATCTTTTTCTACACGCTCATAATGTGTATTAGTATTAGCTATTATATCGTATTTATTGTTAAAATATTCCTTACCGACTTCATACGGAATCCACAGTCTATCTTTATATTTTTTAAAAGCTTTTATAACTAAATCACTATCATGTTTAGTGTATCTATGTAAATCTAATAAAACATTAGTGTCAGGCACAATAATCGCAGTCTCTACTAGATTATCAAATTCTTTTCTATCATAGTCATAATACCCTTTAAACAAAGTTTTTATGTTACCATTAAGTTCTTTTTCTTCCATATTAACACCTCATTAAGTTATACGATACATCTTTAGTAAATTTTTGTCAATACATATAAAGAAACATTTAATATAATTAACTAAAATGAATGTTTCTTCCCCACCTATTTCCCCACCTAACACACTTTTGAGACAAATAAAAAGAGT
>CAYJEI010000059.1:0-4738 GCA_964369155.1 uncultured Muribaculaceae bacterium
TTGATAGGCTAGAGATGGAAGCGTAGTGATACGTTGAGTTGACTAGTACTAATAAATCGAGGATTTAACTATTTATATTTTTTAAATAGATGAGTGTTGCATTATCAGGTTTTTAAAGGACAAAATCCTTATTGGTGACGATAGCTTAGGAGATACACCTCTTCCCATACCGAACAGAGAAGTTAAGCCCTAATACGCCGACGATAGCGCAAGCAAAAATAGGTAGTTGCCATTTTTTTTTTGCAATAATTTTTAAGATAAATAGTAAAATATATGTAATTTTGTATATTAATTATTTACTTTAAAAATTATTTACATTATAATAAAATTAGGTGAAAAAATGGAATATAAATACGTAGCTAAAAGTTTAAATGATACTTTAAGATTAGCAGAAAATTTAGAAAGCGAAAAAATACCAAATATGATAATTTGTTTAAATGGAGAGTTAGGTGCTGGCAAAACTGTATTTACTAAAGGCTTCGCGAGTGCTTTAGGTATAAAAGACGTTATAACTAGCCCAACATTTAATATTATAAAGGAATATAATTCAGGTGAAATGCCATTATATCATATGGATGTATACAGATTAGAAGAAAGCGACAGTGAAATAGGAGTTGAAGACTATTTTTTTAGAGAAGGTATCTCTATTATTGAATGGTCAGAGATAATTCAAGATAAGCTACCAAATGAAAGATTAGAAATTGAAATTAAAATTATCAATGAAGACGCAAGAATTTTTTTATTAAAACCATACGGAAAAGTATATGAAGATATATGCGATTCGGTGCTTTAATGAAAACCTTATATATAAACACGTGTACTAAAGCTATTATTATAAAAATGTTTAATAATAATAAATTAATAAGAGAAGAAAAAATAATAACCCAATCAAATAATAGTCAATATATTATGCCTACTGTAAAAAAAGTAGTCCAAACTGATAATATTGATCAAATCATTGTTGTTAATGGTCCAGGGTCATTTACAGGTGTTAGATTAGGAGTTACTATTGGAAAAACTCTTGCATACTTAAAGAATATTCCAATTAAAACAATAACATCTTTAGAAGAAATGGCAATATCATTTAATAGTGAAAAAAAAATTGTTGCTTTAGAAGATAATAAAGGATATTATATAGGAATTTTTGATAAAAACAACAATTTAATTGGTGATTATATATATTTATCTTTAGAGGAATATAATAAATTTATTGAAAATAACAATGTAAAAACAAACGTTTCTATAGATGATAGCAAAATAATACCACATATAAAAAATAAAGAAAGCGTTAATCCCCATGTTGTTAAGCCACTTTATGTAAAATTAATAGATGTGGAAAAATGATAAGAGAATTTAATTTAAGTGACAAGGAATATATTTTAAGACTTGGAAAATATATTACTGACGATTTTGATAAAGTAACAAATATTAATGAATATATTTCAAATAAAAACAAAAAAATTTTTGTCTTTTTGATTGAAAAAAAAATTGTTGGATTTATAATTGTACATGTCTTAATAGGTGAAATTGAAATAATTGATATTGTAACTGATATAAATTATAGAAGACAAAAAATTGCTTCTAGTCTTTTAACATATATATTTAAAAGATATAACAAGAATATTTTTTTAGAGGTGAATGTTAATAATAAGGATGCAATTTCTTTATATAAAAAATACAATTTTAGAATAATTAATGAAAGAAAAAAATATTATAACAATATTGAAGATGCATACATTATGAAGAGGAGTCCTAGATGAAAGATATATATATATTAGCAGTAGAAACTACGTGTGATGAAACTAGTATAGCCATTGTAAAAAATGGTAAAACAGTTATTTCTGATACTATATTAACACAAATGAAAACACACGAAAAATTTGGTGGAGTAGTGCCAGAAATTGCATCAAGAATGCATTGTGAAAACATTACTATTGTTTTAGAACAAACACTTAAATTAGGAAATTTCGACATAAAAAATATTGATGCAGTTGCAGTGGCATATGCTCCTGGTTTAATGGGATCTTTACTAGTAGGTATAGAATTTGCTAAGACAGTTTCATATATACTAGAAAAACCCCTAATAAAGGTTAATCATTTAGTTGGACATATATATGCTTCAAAATTAGAATATGATTTTAAATTTCCTGCACTGGCATTGGTAGTAAGTGGCGGTCATACCGAAATAGTAAAAATGACAAATGATTATGAATTTGAAATGTTAGGATCAACAATGGATGATGCTATAGGAGAGGCGTATGATAAAGTCGCAAGGGTTTTAGGAATTCCTTATCCTGGAGGACCTGGAGTAGAAAAAGCTGCGTTACTCGGAAAAAATACATATAATTTGCCAAAACCATTATTAGATGATAGTTACAATTTTAGTTATAGTGGATTAAAAAGTAGCGTTATTAACTTAGTGAATAGTGAAAAAATGAAGGGTAATGAAATTAGAAAAAATGATTTAGCATGTAGTTTTCAAGAAACTGCAGTTGATCAAATCACAAGAAAACTAGACATAGCTATGAAAAATACCGACATAAAAAATATTATTGTAGCAGGTGGAGTGTCAGCAAATAAATTTTTAAGAAGCGAAATTGAAAAGATTGTTATCAATAATGATGGTAAATTATTAGTTCCAAGTTTTAAATATTGTACTGATAATGCAGCAATGATAGGTGTAGCTGCATATCCACTTTATTTAAAAAAAGAATTTACAACATTAGCGCTAAATGGAGTAAGTAATATTAATATTGCTAATTAAGTATAAATACCCCAGATGTTAAATATAGTGCAATTAATAACCAGAATAAATAAGGTAAGTTTAAGTAAGCTGCCTTTTTACTTTGTAAAATAAATGTTAATAGCATGTTAGTAACTAACATTACTAATATAATTATCCATATTAGAGCAAAAAAATATAATTCAAGATTAAAAAAAATAAAAGACCAAGAAATATTGAATATAAACTGAGCAATAAAAGAATAAATACATTCAGTATATTCTTTAACAAGGTAAAGTGAATAACCCATTAAAAGATATAGTATAGACCATATAATAGAAAATATATAGCTTGGTGGCATAAAGGGTGGTAAATTAATATTAGATAAATCAGTATTTATAAAAAAAGCAGAGATTGTTCCTATAATAAATGGTAAAAATATAATTAAGTAGTTTTTTTTCATAATATGCTCCTTTCTAAATTTTATGTAATTTATAATAAAATATAGCATAATGGACAATTTATTACGATTATGCTATAATATATATATGGGGCAGCATTGGCTTTCGACATATATGTATATGCATGATTGCAAGTAGTAGACATACTAAAAATGTGAAATTAAAATTAAATGACGAAACTAATACAGGTTTCGCTCCTAATATGAATTATTCATTTGCCTAATAAAAGGTTTAAGGAGCTCTTCTACTTATAATTTTTGTAGTATAAGATAGAGGATTATAAATACAAAATATAAGTAATATAGTGTTTGGATATATTACTTGAAATTTTTCTAAACTTACTTTATAACTAGGTTAGCTTAAGCCATTTATAAAGAAAATTACAAATTAAGCTAAACTTGTAGATATTGTGTACTATAGTATACTGGACAGGGGTTCAACTCCCCTCTGCTCCACCAAATGAATATGAAAAGGCTTCCAAAAGTTGGAAAATTAGTTTTATAATGAAAATATAACTAATCAACTGAAAGGAGCCATTTTTATTATGGAAAATAAGAGTTTTGATTTAGATTATTTAATGGCTAAATTAGGTATAAGTACCAACAATGTACAATTTAGTTTATTATAAAAAATTGATTATAATCAAAAAAATGATATAATATAGATATGAGATGATAAGGGAGTAAATATGAAAATGGATATAGAAAAAATAAAAGAAATATATGGTAATAGTATGCTTGAAGATATGAGTGAAAATATAGATACAGTTAAACACAATATAAATTATTTGCATTCAATAAATATTTTAGATACTAATGAATTAGTTGAATCTTATACTCCAATATTTTTGTATGAAGAAAAAGAATTTGAAAATAAAATAAATATACTTATAAGTAAATTAGGGCCAAATTATGTGGATAAAATCTATGATAACTTAGGTGTATTGGAGGAATTACTATGATAGGATTTAATGAACTACAAATATTGTTAGAACAATATGGACTGAATTATAAGAAATTCATTACTAAAAATGATAATGTATTAAATTCAGGAGAATATTTAAAAATAAAAAATGTATTAGAATATTTAATTAATGAAAAAAATATTTTACTATATAATATTGAAAAAGCTCCAAGTATATTATATTTAAATCCCGATGATGTGAAATATAATTATGAGTTTTTATCAAATAGAATTAAAAAGAGTAATTTAGATACTTGCTTACATGTATTATCAACAAAAAAATTTCAATTAGTAAATACTTATGAATATGTGCTTGAAAATTATGGACTTGATGCGATAAATGTTATAACATCAATTCTTTCTGTGAATTTAGAAATAATTAAAGAAATAGAAAAACTTTTTGAATTAAAAAAAGTATCTAAAACTAAAGTTTTGAGTGCTTGTGTTTCATCTAAAAGCCCACTTGAACTAAGAAAGATAATACAAGTGTGTAATGCTAATGATGTAGAAATAACAGAATCTGTATTTCAAACAACAGCAGAAGAACTAGAGAAGATAATACAAGTGTGTAATGCTAATGGCATAAAGAAAG
>CAYJEI010000060.1:0-4658 GCA_964369155.1 uncultured Muribaculaceae bacterium
GGATTACATGGCATATCGGCTATGTTATTTTTATTCATTGTTAAAAGAACAGTTTTTTTACCCATGGTTGCAGCTATATGCGCTGCTTCACAACCTGCATGTCCCCCTCCAATTACTAGTATATCTATCATTTAATCACAATCTTTCCTTTTTTAAATGTATTATAACAAAAAAAAGTAGCTATTGCTACCTTTCTTTTCCGAATAATCTGATTAAATCTAAAAATAAATTTATAAAGTCTAAATATAATTCAAATGCGCCATATATTACTAATTTATTTTCTTCAAATTCGTTTACTAAGTTTTTTATTTTTTGAATGTCATAAGCTATAAATCCTGTAAATATTAGAGCTGACACCGCTGATATAATTATATTTATCGTTTCACTTTGAAGAAAGAAATAGCTTATTAATGAAAATATTATAACTACTAAAAGCGCTATCATCAACATTGATCCAAATCCGGTTAAATCTTTTTTTGTTGTATAACCATATACTGCCATTACTACAAATATTAAAGATGTTAATAAAAATATAGAAATTATTGATGATAGTTCATATAAAACAAATACAGATGCTATTGTTATACCAATTATTCCAGAAAATACTATATATAAAATATATAATACTTGTGTTGGTAATTTGTTTATAAATAACTTAAATACAAAAGCTATTACTAAAGTTGAAATCGCCAGTGGTAATATACCTATATCTACTAATAGAGTATATAATAATTCTTCACTAGTTGATATATAATATCCAACTCCAAATGATACTATTAATCCTAGTGCTAACCACATAAATACTTTATTAAATATGTCTACATTATTGTTTTTCATTTTTTTATCCTACTTTCCTAAGCAAAAATTTGCAAATATTTTATCAACTAGTTCATCTTCATAAAATTCTCCAGTTAATTCTCCTAAATATTGCCATGCATTTTTAATATCTATTTCTATTAAATCTATAGGCTCATTATTATTTTTGCTATTTATTGCATTTTCTATTGATTTATATGCTTTTTTTGCTAAATCAATTTGTCTGATGTTACTTAAATATGTCATATCTTTACTTAATATTTCGCTTATTTTTAATTTTTCGCTTATTTTTTTCTTTAGCTCGTCTATTCCATTTTCTTTTAAAGTATTTCCATATACAATATCATGATTGTTTATATCTATTTTTTTCTCTAAATCATTTTTATTAACAAATATTAACGTTTTTTCTATATCTGAATTTTCTATTAGATATTCGTCTTCTAAAGTGATCTGTTCATTATTATTTAAAACTATAATTACTAAATCGGCTTTTTTATATGCATTTTTACTCTTTTCAACACCTATTTTTTCAACTAAATCATCTGTTTCTCTTATTCCTGCTGTATCTATAAAGTGAAGCTCTATATTATCTAGTAACACAGTACCTTCTACAATATCTCTTGTTGTTCCTGGTATGTTAGTAACTATTGCTTTTTCTTCATCTAAAAACGCATTTAATAAACTTGATTTTCCTACGTTAGGTCTTCCTACTATTGCTACATTAATTCCATTTTTTATTAATTGTCCATTTTCTGAATCAATTATTATTTCTTCTAATTTTTCGTTTATTTTTATTAGAAATTTATCTATCATTTCTTCTGTAACTTCTACTTCGTCAGTGTACTCGGGATAATCTATATTAACTTCAATATTACTAATAATTTTTGCTATTTTATCTCTTAAATTGTTAATTTTAGAATATAATCTACCATTTACTGCATTCATTGCCATTGTTCTTGAACTATCATGTTTTGCCATTATTAGATCATTTACAGCTTCTGCCTTTGTTAAATCAATTCTTCCATTTAAGAATGCTCTTTTGGTGAACTCTCCCGGTTCTGCTAAGACTGCTCCTTTTTCAAGTAATAATTCTAAAACTTTTGTTGTTGTTGCTATTCCACCGTGACAATTTATTTCTACCATATCTTCTGTAGTATATGTTTTTGGTGCTCTCATTAACATTATTAATACTTCATCTATAATTTTATCAACATTAATAATGTGACCATATGTTATCGTGTGACTTTCTTTTTTATTTAAATCTTTGTTAAATATTTTATTAACTATATTTATAGCGTCCGGACCTGATATTCTTACAATTGATATTGCACCACTGCCTATTGCAGAAGATATTCCTGCTATTGTATTTTCCATTATATTTTCCCTTCTTTTTATAGTATATCATATTTTTTTAAAGAAAAAACAGAATTATTATTCTGTTTCAACTACTATGTGTCTATTTGGATCTTCGCCTTCACTATGAGTTTTTATACCTTTTATTTCGGTTAGAGTATTATGAATAATTCTTCTTTCAAATGAGTTCATATTTTCTAGATGTGTAGTTATTTTAGTTTGTAATACTTCTTTTGCTGTTTGTTTTGCTAACTTTATTAATTGAGATTCTTTTTTATCACGGTAATTTTCTACATCTAAAGTTATTTTAAAATTTATTCCAGTTTCTATAAATATTTTTTGTTTAGATAATATTTCTAAAGCCTTTATAGTTTGTCCATTTTTACCGATTAATATAGAACTACTATCCGAATGCATTTTTATTGTTGTTCTTTCTTCTTTTGTTAAAATTTCAAACGAAACTTCGAGATTTAAACCTTTACACACTTCTTTTAAATAAGATTTTATATTCTCATATATATCTTTTTTTAAATATGCAGTTAATAATATATTATCACCTTTAAATAATTTACCTTTTACTGTTTCTTTTTTATAAACATAATCCTTTGATTCAAGACTATATTCTTTATTTAATTTTTCAATTGCTTCCTCAATTGTTTTTGCTTCTTTTACTAATTTTTCCATTTTCTTTACCTTCTTTTTTATCAAGTTTTTCTTTGATTTTATTTCTTTTTTCTTCGTTATCCTTTTTTGGTTTTCTGTCTCCTAAATACCATTTTATTAAGTACGTTTGTATCGCAATAAAGGCATATGTTACTATCCAATAAAAATGTAAAGCAGTTGGAAAGTTAATCGATGATATAATTATTATTACAACCATTATATTCATCATCATTTTTGTTTGTTTTGCAGAAGCTTCATTCATTGTAGGAGCTTGACTCATTGAATATTTAAATGAGAAAAATGTAGATAATGCAATTAATATTAACAATAGTATATAACTATAATTTCCATTTTGAATTCCAACTAGTGGTGTTGTTCCAAGATTCCATCCAAATAATGTTTGTTCATATATTGCTGGTAATCTGTAAATTGCATCTAAGAACGCAAAGAATATAGGCAGCTGAATAAATGCTAACAAGCACCCCGTTGCTGGATTTACTTTATATTTACTATATACTGCCATCATTTCTTGGCTTTTAGCCATTTGAGAATCTCTATCAGTTCTATTTTTATATTTTGCTTCTATTTTTTGCATTTCTGGCATTGCTTTTTTCATATTTTGTGATTGTCTAGAATTTTTTACTTGTATCGGTAACAATAATATTCTTATCATTAACCCTACAAGCATAACTGCAATACCTAATGAACCTACTAAATTTCCTACAGATATTATCGACCATGCTACTGGCTTAACAAATATAAATTGCCAAATAGATTCTGTATCATTTGAATTTACTGTAAATTCATCACAAACCGGTAAATCTTCTAGTTTATAGTCTAATTGATCTTCGTTTTTTAAATATATATCATAAACTTCCGTATTTTCACTTGGCTTACATAATATATCTTTTCTAAGCATTTGACCTGTTTTTTCATACTTTATTATTTCATTATCGCTATCTACGATATAGTCATCATTACCACACCCTGTTGAAAAAAGTACTATTGTAAGGGTTATAAGTCCTAAAATTTTTGTTTTCATTATTCTCCTTTAATTAATTTAATTAATTGTATTTCTTTTTCATTATATGATAACTTAGCGCCATCACTATTAATCATTATAATATATTTATAGTTATTTTGAAAGCTATTTTTATTATTATCTATAATACATTTTAATTGTCTTCTTATTTTATTTCTAAAAACTGCATTTCCTAATTTTTTTGAAACTGCAAATCCAAATAAAGGTATATCTGTGTTTTCTTCTCTAAAAAAAATTTTCAAATATTGATTTTTTTTTCTCTTTCCTTTTGCTATTATTTCATTATAATCTGTTCTTTTCTTTACTATTTCTATTTTTTTCAATATTTCCTCCTAAAAAAAAATCACATTAAATCTTAATGTGTTAATTCTTTACGACCTTTTTTACGTCTTCTTGAAACTATACCAGTATCTGCTGCTTTTCTAGCAAAAAAGCCATGAGTTTTTTTAGTTTTTCTTTTATTTGGTTGCCATGTTCTTTTCATAAATACAATCACTCCTTTTTTAATGCTACATTATTATAATATTAAAATTATTAAAAAGTCAAGGAATTTATTGGTTTATTGCTTTAAATATGTATAATTTTATAGTTAATTATATTATTTTTTCTAATAAAATAAATTCCTACTATGTTAAATATGAATATTTATCAATAAATTTTAGTATTTATCTCTTTTATTCTATGTAATCTTTAATATTGTATCCATCTTTAAATTCAATGAATTTCGATATTTTTGGATGTATTGCTTTTTTTGGACAATTGTATATGCATTTCATGCACATCA
>CAYJEI010000061.1:0-4512 GCA_964369155.1 uncultured Muribaculaceae bacterium
ATGAGTTATTAACAAAACAATGTTCCACGTGGAACATAACGAATATAAATATAAAAATTCATTGAATTCATATAAATAAAGTTTTTTTAAAAAACAAAAATTATAACACTAAGTTATCAACAAATAATGTTCCACGTGGAACATTATTGAAATGATTTATCTGAATTAATACATATTATCTATTTGAAAATAAATTAACTAATAATTTATACGTATAGCAACGAAAAAATATTCACATGTGTTTGGTTATATAAAATTACTTAGTAACGTAAAATTATAGTACTAAAATTACTTTAAATGAATTGTTACTTGAAGTGATGATAATATAAAAATAAGTAATATTAAAACTTAAAAAATATTAATATGTTCCACGTGGAACATTAGATTCATTAGTTTACATAATATTTATATCTTAAACTTTATAACGAAAAGGTTTACATAATATAAATACTGTTTTTTAAAAAACAGTACTAACATATATATAATCGTTTTAAAAGAAACTAGATAAAATATTTCCCAGGAAATATTAAGTTAACATAATATAATTAATGATTAAAAAATAGAGATTATATAGATAAAATATTTCCCGGGAAATATTTTTTTGTTCAAAAAACACACTATAACACTTTAAAAAAATATTAAGTTAACATAATAAATTAGTGAGTTATCAAAAAAAGAAACTAGTCTTCACTAATTTCTTCGTTATTTCTTATTTCTCCTGTAATGGAATTTTCTTCAGATTCGATTTTTAATAAAACTGCACTTGATACATGTTGATTTTCTTTTAAATTAATTAATCTTAATCCTTGGGTAACTCTACCTAAAGTGGAAATTTGATCAAGTGGCATTCTTATAGTCAAACCTATATTAGTCATTAATACTAATTCATTTTCATCATTCAATACCTTAACTGATATTAAAGATCCGTTTTTATCAGTTATATTAAGCGCTTTAACTCCTTTAGATCCTCTTTTTGTTTGTCTAAATTCATTTACATACGTCTTTTTACCATAACCTTTTTCAGTTAATAATAAAATTAAATCATTTTCGGATACTACTTCAGCGCAAACACACTCAGCTTCACCTAAATTAATACCTCTAACTCCAGATGCAGTTCTCCCCATAGGTCTAAGTTCACTTTCTAAGAATTTTACCATTCTACCAGCATTAGACCCTAAAAGAATCATATCTTCTCCAGATGTTTTCCTAACAGTTATTAATTCATCATTTTCTCTTAAATTAATAGAAATTTTTCCAGTAGTTCTTATACTATTAAATTCTTCAATTAAAGTCTTCTTAACAATTCCTGCTTTAGTTGAAAATAATAAATATTTTTTAGCTTCATCATTATTTATTTGTATAACTGAACTAATTTTTTCATCATTATCTAATTGTAATAAATTTACAATTGGTATTCCTTTAGCAGTTCGTCCAAATTCTGGTATTTCATATCCTTTAAGTCTATATACTTTACCTTTATTTGTAAAGAATAAAATATAATCATGTGTTGATAAGTTTATTAATTGTTCCACTATATCTTCCTCGTTAGTAGTCATACCTTTAATACCAACACCACCTCTGTTTTGAGTTTTAAACTCGCCTGGAAGTGTTCTTTTAATATAACCAGCTTTTGTAAGCATTATAATTATATTTTCTTCAGGTATTAGCGACTCATCTTCAATAAATTCAATAGCAGTCATATCTATATTAGTTCTTCTATCATCACCATATTTATGTTTAATTTCTAATAATTCTTCTTTAATTATAGCTAATACTTTAGCTTCATCAGCAAGAATTCCTCTTAAACGATCTATTTCTTTCATAAGTTCAGCAAGCTCATCTTCTATCTTAGATTTTTCAAGACCAGTAAGTCTTCTAAGTTTCATTTCAAGTATTGCTTCAGCCTGAATTTCAGTCAATCCAAACTTATTCATTAATCCATTTTTAGCTTCTTCATCTGTAGCAGCTGCTCTAATAAGTTTGATAACTTCATCTATATTATCAAGGGCTATTTTTAAACCTTCTAAAATATGAACTCGTCTTTCAGCCTTAGCAAGTTCGAATTTAGTTCTTCTAACAATAACTATTTTTTGATAACTTGTATATTTTTCTATAATTTCTTTTAAATTAAGCGTTTTTGGTTCACCTTCATCAAGCATTAATAAATTTATACCAAAAGATGTCTGTAATTGTGTATGTTTGTATAAATTATTTAAAACTACATTAGCATTAGCATCTCTTTTAAGAGTAACAACAACTTTAATACCATTTTTTAGTGTTGATTCATCATTTAAATCTGCTATTCCGTCAATTACTTTATCTCTTACAAGTTGTCCTATTTTTTCTTGGAAATTTTTCTTATTTACTTGATAAGGAAGTTCTGTAATAATTATTTGAGATTTGTTGTTTTTTTCAACAATTTCAGCTTTTCCTCTAATAGTAATAGATCCTCTTCCTGTTTCGTAAGCTTTTCTAATACCAGAATTACCTAATATTGAAGCTGATGTTGGAAAATCAGGACCTTTAACATATTCCATTAGTTCCGGAATAGTTATTTCATTATTATCTATAAAAGCTACACAACCATCAATTACTTCTCCTAAATTATGAGGAGGAATGTTAGTAGCCATACCTACTGCAATACCCATAGTACCATTTACTAATATATTTGGATATCTAGATGGTAATACTTTAGGTTCTTTCCTTGAATTATCAAAGTTCGCTTCAAAATCAACAGTATCTTTATTAATATCACGAAGTAGTTCTAAAGATAATTTTTGTAATCTTGCTTCTGTATAACGATATGCAGCAGCTCCGTCACCATCTATTGAACCAAAGTTACCATGTCCTTCAACTAAAGGATATCTGTAACTAAAATCTTGTGCCATTCTAACCATTGAGTCATATACCGAAGAATCACCATGTGGATGATATCTACCAAGTACATTACCTACAGTAGTTGCACTTTTCTTAAACATTTTATCAGGTGTTAAACCATCTTCATGCATCGCATAAAGTATTCTTCTATGAACTGGTTTTAAACCATCTCTTAAGTCTGGAAGTGCTCTTGAAATAATAACACTCATTGAATACTCAAGAAACGATTTCTCCATTTCATTAACTATATTTTGTTGTTCTAATTTATCCATTATAAGCACCTCCTATACATCTATATTTTCAGCATATCTAGCATTAGTTTCAATAAACTCTCTTCTAGGTTCAACTTCTTCACCCATAAGTGTTTCAAATACTTTATCTGCTAAGATTGCATCTTCTATTGTTACTTTCAATAATGTTCTATTTTCTATATTCATCGTAGTATCACAAAGTTCATGAGCATCCATTTCGCCAAGACCTTTGTTACGACCAACTTCTGCTTTAGCTCTTACATTTTCAGGAAGAGTATTCATATATTCATTAAGCTCTTCATCATTAAGTGCATATTTAGTTGTTTTACCATGCTTAATATTGTATAAAGGAGGTTGTGCTATATAGACATAACCACCTTCAATAATTGGTCTAAACATACGATAAAATAATGTTAAAAGAAGAGTTCTAATATGTGATCCATCTACATCGGCATCAGTCATAATAATAATTTTATGATATCTAAGTTTTTCAATATCAAAATCCTCACCAATTCCAGTACCAAAAGATGTAATTAAACTTCTTATTTCTTCATTTGCAAGTGCTTTATCAAGTCTAGCTTTTTCTACATTTAATATCTTACCTCTAAGAGGAAGAATAGCTTGAGTTTTAGGATCTCTTCCACCTTTAGCAGAGCCACCCGCAGAATCTCCTTCGACTATAAATAATTCTGAAATGCTAGGATCTTTTGAAGAACAATCAGTAAGTTTTCCCCATTGATTAGTAATCTCAAGACCACCCTTACGTCTTGCAAACTCTCTAGCTTTTTTAGCAGCCATTCTTGCTCTAGAAGCTGTCATAGCTTTTTCAACAATTTGCTTAGCAACTGGAGGGTTTTCAAGTAAAAATCTTTCAAAACCTTCACTAAATACATCACTTGCTATTTTTCTAACTTCAGCATTACCAAGTTTAGTTTTAGTTTGCCCTTCAAACTGAGGATCAGGATGTTTACAAGATACAACCATTGTAATTCCTTCACGACAATCATCACCTAAAAGTGATTCATCATTATCCTTTAAAATTTTATTACTTTTAGCATAATTATTAATAATTCTAGTTAAAGCATTCTTAACACCATCTTCATGAGTTCCACCTTCATGAGTGTTAATATTATTTGTATATGAATATATTGATTGATTGTAACTATCATTATATTGAAGTGCTATTTCTAGGGAAATTCCAGCTTCTTCTCCTTCAACATATATAACATTTTCATGTAAAGGCTTTTTAATTTTATTAAGTAGGTTTACATACTCAATAATACCACCATTATATAAAAACGTATCTTTTTTATCATCTTCACGGTCATCAGTTAAAATAATTCTAAGACCTTTGTTTAAGAATGCAATTTCTTGTAATCTTTTA
>CAYJEI010000062.1:0-3943 GCA_964369155.1 uncultured Muribaculaceae bacterium
TTAGTGCAGCTTCACAGTATTCTATTAAATTTGATTTGACTGAGTATGGTGAAACAGATGCGTCTAGTGATACAATTTATTTAGAAAAAGGAAAATCAGGAACATATGAAATAACATCTCTTTCTGGATATCAATTTACTTCTATAAAAATAAATAATGAAGAACAGTTATTAAATGGACAAAAAGTAATGTCTATGCCAATAAATATAGATAATATAGATGAAAATTATGAAATAATTGCAACAACAGAAAGGATAATTACTATACCTGAACAAGGTTATGATAATTTGACAATTGATGTGATAAATAATAATGTTCTTGAAATTAAATTTCCAGGAGATTTTGCTACTTTCAAAGCAAAAGAGGTTAGTATTGACGGTAAAGTTATTACTACAGGATTTAGTTTTAAAGAAGGAAGTATAATAATGATACTTGAAGAATCATTACTTAGTACATTGACTAATGGTAGTCATAATATACAGATAACTTTAGAAGATAATTCACTAGCACTTGCATCATTTAATGTTACAGGAAGCAAAGTAGTTGAAACAGAGCCTACGGTTAATCCATTTACTGGAGATGATATAGTAATAAGTAGTATAACTGCAATAATATCTTTATTAGGGGTGGCTACTACGATAATATTAAAAAAGAAAAACAAGTCATTAAATATGAAATAAAAAGAGTAAATATTTAAATGTATTTTAACTTGAAAAATAAGAGTAACAGAGCGTAAAATAGTTTGACAATAGAATCATTTACGCTGACTCCACTTTTGCCAAACCTTCAAAAAATGTGAAGGCGGAGATTGACTGTTCAATTAACTGAATATGCTACCGAGGCTGCTTAAAAAGTAGACAAAGATTAATGTAAATAAAAGACATTAGTCTTTTTTCTTTTTTTGGAAAAAATATATAGGGTGATAATAATGCTTAAAACGACAATGGTAGAAAAAAAGATTACAAGCTTTTAGAAAAACAAAGACAAGAATTATTAGTTCAAGCACAAAATGGTTCTTTTATCAATTATACTAATATAGTAACTAAAAAAGAAATGGAAAAAACTAGATACTTAAAAAATACATAATAGTAAATAAATAGAACTAACTAAAATGTATTTCCCTTAAAAAAATATTGACAAAATATGAGTGACATTGCCTTTTTTATCATATGGATGCTCTAGTTTATTAATATTACTTGCTAGAATTGGATAGTTTTAAATATAAGTAGAAAGTGATATAATGATTTTGGAAGGTGTTATTATATGGATTTATTAGAGGAAAATTTATCATATTATGATATAGAAAAAGAGATAAGATATTCGGTTATAAAAGTCAAAATGCTTGATTTTTGCTCTGTAGCATTATATTTAAGTGAAAATAAAGTGCAAAATAAAAGAAGAAAAGTAAAATTATGGAAAGAAAAATTTAGAAGGCACCAAGAATATTGTTTAGAAAATAAGATTACTGATGCTATTCCAATAACTATTTTAAGAAAAGATTTTCTCTTTCTATTTGAAGATATAAAAGATAGAAACATAGTATATGAGTGGGATAAAGTTATAGATATGTCTTTTAGAAACCAAATTAAAATTATAGGTCCTAGAGATAAAAAGGAAACTGAAGTAGCTTTTTTAAAATTAGGTGAAAACCTGTATAGTAAATTTTTGATTTCAAAGTTTGATTTAGAAAGATCATTAATTGAATTAACATATTTTAAAAAATCAATGCCTTTAAGAGATAATAAAATTAAAATACTTAATGAAATACTTGGTGTTCATAATTTTGAAATTGTAAATAATAGTGAGTGTACAGAAGTGTGTGGGAAAGATATTATCTATTTGTTAGAAAAAAATGAAGATAGTTCTCATATATCATTGTTTGAAGAAGGTAGTATTGAGCCTTTATCTTATTGTTATGCTGAAAATAGACCAATAATTAATACTAGTAGTGCTAAAGAAGTACAAAGAATTAAAGACAAATATTTCTATGAATAATAGTTAAATATCCTTAAAAAAGTATGAATAGATTTATACTTTTTTCATTGAGAAAATTAAATTTACTTATAATTGAGAACAGGATTAGAAAGTGATATAATGTTTATAGAGGTTAATATAATGTTAAATGATTTATGTTTTGAAATAATTCAAAAATGTTTAAACAATTGTAAATTTTGTTCTTCTAATTCTAATGAAGATTGTAAACATATAATCCAATATGACGATTTTAAGAAAACAGTGGAATATTTGCATAGTAAATTTGGTGTTAAAGAAATAGCTTTATCAGGAGGTGAACCATTTTTACATCCTGATATACTTGAAATGGTTATGCTTTGTAAAAATTTAGAAATTAAAACAACTATATATACGAGTGGTATGATTTATAAAAAAGCTATGAGTGAAGAGGAACTAAAAACAAGACTAAGATTATTAAAAAAAGAATTTGAAGGTTATGATTTTGAAGATGGAAGTGTGCAAAGAGCTTATGCTAATGAAAAAAAGTTAATATACGAATATTATAATGAAAAATATTCATCTTTAGATAGAAACACTTTAGCATATTTAGAGTGGTGTGGTTTAGATAAAATCGTTTTTGATTTTCAAGCCTTGCACAGTGATATTTTATCTAATATTATCGGACAAAATAAATTGAAAGATTTTTTATCTAAATCTATATCTCTAGTTGATAAAATGAATTTTGAAACTGATAATCATTTCATTCCGACTAAACTGAATTATAAAGAAATAACTGACGTAATTGAAATACTAGATATTTATAAAAATCCTCATATAAGTATACTACGGTTTATTCCCCAAGGAAGAGGGTTTATAAATAAAGAAGAATTATTATTAAGTGATGATGAATTTTTAGAATTTAAAGAGTTATTATCTATAGCAATGAGTAAATATCCAAGGGTAAAAGTAAGAATGGGGATACCGATGACTAAAAAAGATGAGCACCTTTGTACTGCTGGTTTATCAAAATTAAGTATCCGGTATGATGGATTCATTCTTCCTTGTCCAGCTTTTAAAGAATTAGATGTTAAGATTTTAAAAAATTATGGATTTAATATCTTATCGATATACAATGATTTGTCTAATTTAAATATTGTTAATGGTACTAGAGAGAAACCTTTATGCAAGATGTTACATAAAGATATGAGAAAGTAGAAGTTTGTTGTTAATTTTAAAGAAAAAGTGATATAATTAATTTTTAAGAGGTATATTTATGAAAAAAGTAGAATTATATAAAGCTTTATTAGATAAAATTAGTGAGTGTGAAAACAATGATTTTTTAAATATTTTAAAACCAAGATCAATATGGAAAAATATAGATTTCGAAAAAATAAAAATGCTTTCTGCTGAACATTTAAAGATGCTTGGTTATGATGTAGATATAAATATGTTTAATGAAAAAACAAAAATAATAGCAGAGAACAAATATTTTCAATTTCTAAATAATAATAATTCTGTAGTTAACAGATCTTTTTTAGATAAATCATATTGTGTAAATAATAATAAATTTTTGCATCTCGAAGAATTTTTTGATGTAGTATTTGGATTAGTTGATAAAACTACAGGAGAATTAAATCAAAGAATAGCATTATATAATATGAATTATAAAGTATTATATACAGGAGCAAGAATTAATTCTTTTAAAAATTATGAAACATTTTTAAATTATTTAATATCAATAGAAAATTTACCATTGTATTGGCAACAAAAAATAGAGGAAACAGAAAATTTACAATTGTTATTTGATTTCAATCTAGTAATTGATAAAAATATTAAAAAATTAGAAATTGATACTAGTGAAAAAGACTATATATTAATTAGAAAATAACATTATTGACAACTAAATTATGAGGTGATATTTTGGGACTTATTAAGGGTACAGTTAAATTAGAAAACAATTATAAAAAATTTGTTAAAGAATATGAAGTTG
>CAYJEI010000062.1:3953-4353 GCA_964369155.1 uncultured Muribaculaceae bacterium
ATATTGCTATAGGAGTAAAGAAATTCAAAGACTTTAAATATTATGAAAATTTATTTATTCATAATGATAAATATGAAGTTAGAAATAATTTAGATATCGGGGAAGTATTAATTGTAAAAGGTAATAATGATTATACTTCAGTTTTAATACATGTTATGGAGCAAAAGGGTGATAGATATAATGAAAGTATTTTATTTAGAGATTATTTAAAAAGTAATAAAATTGTATTATTGGAATATCAAAATTTAAAGGAAAAATTAGCATTAAAATATTTAAATGATAGAGTTATGTATACAAAATCAAAAAATGAATTTATAAAAAGAATTATACAAAAAGCAAGAAAGGAAATCTAATGTTTGAAAAACTTAAGTTGAGGAAAATAACTAATGAGGAGTATATT
>CAYJEI010000063.1:0-4221 GCA_964369155.1 uncultured Muribaculaceae bacterium
CTATGTTTTAAATATAATGATACAGAAGTAGATTATTTTGATAAAAGAGAGAATTTTAGAAATGATGAATTTGAAGATGAAGTTGCCTTTGAACTAAGAGATTTATGTTTTGAAAAGCATGAAAATAGTTTTGTGATAACTAAATTAGGCGATATGGTATATTTTTTTGAGGAAGGTATTAATAAAATTAATTCAGATTATGAAGTGTATACAACTAACAAATTTAAAAATGGTGGTATGCTTAAAAACAACACTATAAGTTCTCAATTTTCTATTGGTACTGATAATATCATGAAATATAATTTTGATTTAGGTGAAATTAATGATAAGGAATTAATTAATTTGTTTGATTCAATGAAGAGTAAAGAAAAATATTATAAACTTAAAAATGGTAAAATAATAGATGTAGAAAATAAAGCTATTAGGGAATTAAAAGAAGTTATGGAAGCTTTAGATATTGATGATATGAACGGTTATCTACCGAAATATAGAGCTTTGTATTTATCTAGTGTAAAGGATTATGAAATAGTAAATACGGATAATTTATTTGAAAATTTTATTAAAAATTTTAATGAGTATAAGAATAGTAATATTAATTTATCTAATAATGATTTGAAAATTTTAAGGGATTATCAATTATTCGGTGTTAAATGGCTTTACAATATTTATAAAAGTGATTTTGGTGGTATATTGGCTGACGAAATGGGGCTTGGTAAAACTATTCAAACAATTATGTTTATTAAAAATGTTTTGAATGACAATAAAAATGCTAAAATATTAATAGTAGCACCTACTGCTTTAATTTATAATTGGGAAAAAGAATTTGATACATTTGGAAGTGAACTTAACTATTTAGTTATTGCTGGAAGTAAACAAGAAAGAGTTGCTAAACTTTCTAGCGATACAAACATTTTAATTACAACTTATGGAATGCTTAGACAAGATTCGGATATTTATAATACAGAAGAATTCGATTTAATTATTATAGATGAGGCTCAGAATATAAAAAACCCTAAAGCAGGAATTAGTTTAGCTTTAAAATCTCTTAATAGTAAAGTTAAAATAGCTTTAACAGGTACTCCTGTAGAAAATTCTGTTTTAGAAGTATGGAGCATATTTGATTTTATTATGCCAGGTTTTTTAAATTCATTAACTAAGTTTTCAAGTAAGTTTAATTTTAAAGATATGGATGAAGATTCACATGATAAATTATCTCTTTTACATAAGCTTATTAGTCCTTTTATACTTAGAAGAAGAAAAAGTGAAGTTTTAGATGATTTACCTGAAAAATTTGAAAATTTAGTATATTTGGATTTGCCAGAAAAGCAGAAAAAAGTTTATGCTATGCAAGTTAAAAAGAGCAAAGAAGAATTTGACAAAATTGTTGAGGAAGAAGGTTTTTTAAAAGCTAGATTTAAAATATTACAACTTTTAACTAGACTTAGACAAATATGTGTTGAGCCATCTTTATTATTTGATAATTATGATGGAGAATCTATTAAGATGGATGAGATAACTTCTATGTTGCAAAGTTATATTGAGAATAATCATAAAGTATTAGTTTTCACTTCGTTTAAATCGGCTCTTGAAATACTTAAAAATAAACTAGATTTAATAGGAATTTCTAATTATGTTATTGATGGATCAGTAAGTTCAAAAGATAGAGCTATGAGAGTTGAGGCTTTTAATAATGATAGTACAAATGTTTTTTTAATAACGCTTAAAGCTGGTGGTACTGGTCTTAACTTAACTAGTGCTGATGTTGTCATTCATTTAGATTTATGGTGGAATCCTCAAGTTGAAAATCAGGCTACTGATAGAGCTCACAGGATAGGTCAAAAAAATAAAGTTGAAGTTGTTAAACTTGTATGTAAAGGAACAATTGAAGAAAAAATTATTGAACTTCAAAATAAGAAAAAAATATTAAATGATACGCTTATTGATAATAATGAAGAGTCAATTAAAGATTTTTCTAAACTAGACGAAAGTGATATAATTAATCTTTTATCACTGACTGAAGACTAATTTTACTAATATTTGTCTATTTTATGTAGAAAATTCTATATTTTATTGTATTTATAGTATAAATGTGTTAATCTATAGTTGGTTTAAATTTTTTTATCTTTTTTTAGGAAGAATAATGTAATTTAAATAAAAGGAGGTAAATGATGGAAAAACAAGACAAAACTATCAAATGTAAAGATTGTGGAACTGAATTCGTTTTTACAGTTAGAGAACAAGAATTTTATGACAAAATGGGTTTTAAAGATGAACCTAGTAGATGTAAACCTTGTAGAGACAAAAGAAAAGCTGAAAGAAATAACAGAAATTAATTTTAGTCAATCTTAAATACATTTAGTATATTAATGCTAAATGTATTTTTTTGTGTAATTAGTTTAGTCACTATTATAATTTTTTCATATACTTTATTAGGTGATAATATGGAAAATGAAGATTTACAAAATAACTTTGATTCAAATGATGATTTTTTAAATTCTGCTTTGGAAGATTCAAATATAATTGTTGAAATACCAAAGGGGGATGAATTATGAGTTATAATCCTAGATTAAGTGCTCCGTCTAGTTCTGATAAAAATTGGGTGCATTACACAGATAATGGCTATAATTATTGCATTATGATTGATGGTACTAGTACTCTTCCTAATTGTGTTGGCTATGCTTGGGGGAGATGGAGAGAAGTACTTGACAAATATCACAATCTTAGTAGAGGTAATGCAGAAAATTGGTGGGGAAATACAGGTGATGGTTATGAAAGAGGAACTACTCCTAAAATTGGTGCGGTTATTTGTTGGCGCAAAGGCGTTGCTGGAGTAAGTAGTGATGGCGCTGGACATGTTGGTATTGTTGAAAAAATAAATAGTGATGGTACTATAACAATTTCTAA
Source organism: uncultured Muribaculaceae bacterium (assembly GCA_964369155.1). Taxonomy (GTDB): domain Bacteria; phylum Bacillota_I; class Bacilli_A; order RF39; family UBA660; genus CAKOSP01. The sequence continues at coordinate 2,905 of CAYJEI010000063.1, forward strand.
TAGTGCTTATAAAAGTACAAGATTTTATTTAACAACTCTTAAATATCCTTATAATGTTGGTAGTAGTTATACTTTCCAAGGATTTATATATTTGCCGGAAAGTGTTGAACCTCTTCCGACTAAAACTGTAATTGAACTTGCAAATGAAGTTATAAATGGTTTATGGGGTAATAACCCTGATAGAAAAATTAGTTTAGAAAATGCAGGTTATAATTATGAGGATGTTCAAGCTGAAGTTAATAAATTAATTAGTGAAACTAGTGATGAATTAAAAGTTGGGGATAAGGTTAGAATAATAGCAGTAGGTAATGCTTCTAGTAATGGAAATAGTAATGTTGCATATGGTCTTAATTATGATCGAGAAATTTTGAAGATATACGAAGGAAGATTATACCCTTACCAAGTAGGAAACTCTTCGGGAACAACTGGTTTTTATAAAAAAGAATCATTAAGGAAAATATAATTTACATAATTTTTGTAAAATGATAAAAATAGATGTAAATATAGTTGTAAATTAAACGAAAAGATTATACAATTATATTGTAAGGAAATAATAGAATAAAAAGAATAAAAAGGGAATACTAGCATCAATTTTGCTATTGTATGTTCTATTTTATTTCCCCCACAACTATTAACGAAAGTTAATAGTTTTTTGTTGACAAATAACATAAATGGGTGTATACTTAAATAGTAATCATTACTATTAAGGAGGAAAGATGCGAGCTTCAAAGCAAAGAGATTTAATTTTAGATATAGTTAATAATTCTAAAAATCATTTAAATACTGATGAAATTTATCATATTGCTAAAAATAGTATACCTAATATAAGTTTGGGAACGGTTTATAGAAATATTAATTCTTTAGTTGAAAACAATAAAATAGTTAGAATTAAAACTAATGAAGGATTAGATAGATTTGATAATATTCATGTTAAGCATCATCATTTTATATGTAAAAAGTGTCATAAAATAATTGATGTTTTTGATAAAATAAATATTGATTTAAACTTACTTAATGGACATAAAGTAATAGATTATGAAATTAAATTTAATGGAATCTGTAGGGATTGTATAAAGAAGGAGGAATAACTATGGAATTAAAAGGAACAAAAACTGAGGCAAACTTACAAGCTGCTTTTGCTGGTGAAAGTCAAGCTAGGAATAAGTATACTTATTTTGCTAGTAAGGCTAAAAAAGAAGGGTATGAACAAATTGCTGCTATATTTGAAGAAACTGCAAATAATGAAAAAGAACATGCTAAAATGTGGTTTAAACTTTTACAAGGTGGAGAAATTGGTACTACTTCAGAAAATTTAAA
>CAYJEI010000064.1:0-3948 GCA_964369155.1 uncultured Muribaculaceae bacterium
AAATAACATATTATATATTTTAGACATATATATATTTATTTAAGACATTAAAATAATTTTTGTTTGTTAAAAATGTTATACTACAATAAGTAGTTGGGTGTGAAAATATGAGTTTAAAACGAAAAATTATTATAGGTACTGTTGGTATATTAGTAGGAAGTACAGTTTTTGCTGATAGCGAAAGTTCTATTTCAGTTGATAATATTGGTGATAGTGTTAGTAAAAATGTTGCAAGTGAAAATATAGAAGAAGTTATTTTGCAGTGTGATGGTATATCTGTAACAGAAGATTGTGAATTTGAGGGAATATTATATTCTATATATAAATATCATGAAGAAGTACCAGAAAAATTTCATTATGAACAACAGTTAGCTGGTTATAATCAAGTAGTAGTTGGTTACTGTACTATGTGTAATGATGGTACTAGAAGTCCTTCTTGCTCTGTAGGTAGTGGAACTTGTTCTCATCATGGTGGTGTTAAAGAATATGATGCTCCTATATATGAAGAAGAACCGTACTATGAAAATGTTAAAGTAATAGATATTAAATATCAAGCGGCATGGCATGAAATAGTTTTAAAATAAAAAAATCTTATATAGTAAAGTCTTTTTTTATTTGTTATAAATAATTTGTTCTTTATATAAAATTTATGTTATAATTAATTTAAGAAAGTTAGAGGTGTTTTAATGGGATTTATTAAAGCTTTTGCAGGTGCTATAGGTGGTACATTTGCTGATCAATGGAAAGATTTTTATACTCTTGATTCAAGTGTTACTCCAACAACTGCTGTTTCTATGGCGGTAGCTAGTGGTACAAATAATGGAAGGGGATCTAATACTAAAGGATCTGATAATATTATTTCGAATGGAAGTAAAATTTTGGTTCCTGACGGTTATGGTTTAATAACAATGCAAGATGGTGCTGTTAGTGGTTGTATAACAGAAGCTGGAGGATTTATTTTTTCTAGTGAAGATATAAATGCTCAGTCCATATTTGCTGGAGATGGTATTATTGCTCCTTTAATTAAACAGTCATGGGAAAGATTCAAAATGGGTGGTCAACCAGGATCATCTCATGCTGCTTATTTTGTTAACTTAAAAGAAATACCAGGGCTTAAATTTGGTACTCAATCTGAAATATATTGGGATGATGCTTATTTAAATGCTCAAGTAGGCGCTGTTGCAAGAGGTAGTTATACTTTAAAAATTGTAGATCCAATATTATTTATAAAAGGGTTTGTACCTGCTAATTATTTAAGTGGTAACTCTGGTTATTTTGATTTAGATGACATGGATAATGATGCGTCTGAACAATTATTTAGTGAAGTTGTTGGTTCACTTGCTGAAGCATTTTCAATTTATACTAATGATCCTGATAAAGGAAATAGAATTACAAAAATTCAAAGTGATCAAGTAGGTTTAGGTACTAGTTTATCTGAGGCTGTTGAAAAAAACTTCAAGTGGAAATCTGATAGAGGTTTAGTTATTGAAAAAGTAGCAATAATTGCTATTGAGTATGATGCTGATACTAAAGCATTATTAAGTGATGTTAAGAAGGCTGATGCACTTGCTGGAGCTAGAGGAAATTCTTTTATGCAACAATCTGTTGCAAGAGGGATGCAAGCTGCTGGTGAAAATCCAAATGGTGGAGCTATGGGAATGGGCTTCATGGGAATGGGAATGAATGCTGCCGGAGGTATGATGGGAGCAATGCAACAACCTACTGGAGAATCTAAGAAAGAAGATCCGTATGAGAAATTAGCTAAGCTTAAAACTTTACTTGATAATGGTGTAATTACACAAGAAGATTTTGATAAAGAGAAAGCTGAAGTATTAGCTAATAATTAATATTGAAATACTAGAAATAGTATTTTTCTTTTGCATATAATTAATTATGAAAAGATATAGTTATATTATTTTACTAGCATTTTGTTTATTTTTAATTATTTTGAATATTGATAATGTTAATGCTAGTTTACCACTTAGTGGAAAGTTAATATTTATTGATCCAGGTCACGGGGGTGTTGATCCAGGTACTTTAAGTGGAAGTGTACTAGAAAAAGATTTGAATTTAGAAATATCTTTATTTTTAGAAGAAGAATTAGCAAAGTTAGGTGCTAGTGTTTTACTTACTAGAAGGGGAGATTATGATTTATCATCACCTAATACAACTTGGAGGAAAAAAAGTGATTTTGATAATAGAATAAATCTTATTAATGAAAGTATGTCTGATTTATATTTATCTATTCATATGAATTTTTTAAATAATTCATCGTATAGTGGACCTCAAGTTTTTTATGATAAAAATAACTTAGAGTTAGCAGAGATTATACAAAAAGTGTTAAATGAAGAACTTCAGAGTAAAAGGGATGTTAAAAAAATTCCAGATACTACATATATGTATAACAAATTAGAAGTTTCTGGAGTTTTAATTGAATGTGGCTTTTTATCTAATGAGAGTGAAAAAAATAAACTTATAAATGTAGATTATCAAAAAAAAATAGCTAATTTAATTGCATTAGCTATATCTGAGTATTATTAAAATTCAAAATATTGCAGTTTTTTATTACTATTTACGCCTAGACCAGTCAAATAAGAATTATTTCCTATTTCATCTAGTATTTTGTTTAAATATTTTTTGTTTTTAAAATAATTGTGTAGCATCGTTATGATTTTGGCAGATTTTTTTGTTGATTCATCATAAATATCTAAAACTGATGTTTTATAGATTATATTATTATCGCAAGGATGACACCATTTCGTTTTGCTTAGATTAAATATTTCTATATCAATCTTATTCACATTTGTTAAATTATATTGTATATTTTTAATTCTTTTTGTTGTTATTATGTCAATATATGGAAATATGTGTTTTTTAATATTATATCTATCTTTCATCACATATGTAAATGCTAATTGACAATCTTTGTATGCTTTTTTATGTAATTTTCCTATATTGCTATAGTTATATGTTTTTTTAAATACATAAGTCAAAATGTTTTCTAGAGTAGCTGAGTATTTTATATCAGGTAAGAGTTCTTCTTTTATATTTATTTTTCTGTATAATTTTTTCTTGTCATATTCGTAGTAAAAAGCATCTAACATAAATTCAAGTCTAGTGTGTAAACCATTATACTTGTATGTTTCTTTACTATTGCTTTTGAATACTCCTGTTTTATAAAAAACATAAGGATGTACATTTGAATCAAGTATATAATGATTTATGGAACCGTATAAGTAAGCTAAAACTGCTGAATCATTTTCTAAATTGTTTGAAGTTATATAATCTATTATGTTTTTAAAATAATTTAAAGTATTATTTCTATGTGCAATTTTACCAAGATTTCTAATTTTTTTTCCTATTAATGGATTATAAAATTTGTAAAAATAAAATAGGTCGAAGCTTTGATTAAATACGTAGTAAATATCCAAATTGTTTTTTATTGTTTCTTTAATTTCTTCATTTAATAAATTTAGTACACTTTTTCCATATCTTTTATGTGTGTATGTTGCTGCCATATATTCTCCTTTTTTAAATTATATCATTTTCATATAGTATTCACAAATTTAATATATATAAATCACTTAAAAACGGTATATTATATTTGCTGTTTGTGATATAATAAATATGAATAATAAGGTGAGTATGTGAAAATAAAAACATTTAAATCATTAGAAGAACAAATTAATCAATTATTAGATAAAAATTTAATAATCGATGATTATGATTACACTAGGAATATATTGCTTAGAGAAAACTATTTTTTTATTAGTGGCTATAGACATTTATTTATGACTGCTAACGATAGTAGTTTTATTAAAGGAACTACGTTTAATGAACTTTATGCAATGTTTTCTTTTGACAGACAGATTAGAAATGTTATTTTTAAAAACATTTTAGTTTTTGAAAATAATTTAAAAAGTATTCTTTCGTATGTTGTAAGTAAAA
>CAYJEI010000065.1:0-2367 GCA_964369155.1 uncultured Muribaculaceae bacterium
ATAAGCAATCCATTTCAAAACAATCCATTTTGTATTTTTAATTTTCATAACTATTCTCCTTTATATCTTCTATTTTATAACCCACACCCCAAATAATTTTTAAATATCTAGGTTCTTTAGGATTAATTTCTATTTTTTCTCTTATATGTCTAATATGGACAGCAACTATATTTGAAACATCAAAACTATCACTAGAGCAAACTTCATTATATATATCTTCCATAGAATAAACTTTACCTTTATTCTTAAGTAAAAATAAAAGTATATTATATTCAGTTGGAGTTAGTTTAACAGTTTTATCTAGTACACTAACTTTTTTAGTCAAATCATTAATAACTAAATCTCCAGTTCTAAATACATTATCAGTATCATCTTTTTTATAAAAATTATTATATCTTCTAAGTTGAGAATTTACTCTTGCAATAAGCTCCATCGGATTAAAAGGTTTAGTTATATAATCATCAGCCCCAACATTAAGACCTTCAACTTTATCATAATCTTCACTTTTAGCAGATAACATAATAACAGGAATACTAAGTTTTTTTCTAATTTCACTAACATTAATTATACCATCAAAATTAGGAATAATTATATCAAGTATAACTAAATCTATTTTTTCATTATTTAAAACCTCTAATGCCTCTACTCCATCATAAGCAATAAAAATTTCGTAATTCTCTTTCTTTAAATAAATTTCAATAGCTTTAACTATTTCTTTATCATCATCTACAACTAACACTTTACTCATATAATTCCTCCAAGTAACCATATTATAACAAATAATTATTAATAATTAACGAAATAATTATTAAGATTTTATTAATTTATTATAACAAAATAAAAACAACGAAAATCGTTGCTCTTAATATTTATTAATCAGATTTGCATGAACTACTAATCTCTTCATCATCACAGGTTGAAAGAGTAATAATTTTTTCAACATCACTTAAATTTCGATCAAAATTATAAATACTTCTTGCATTTAACGTAGTTAAAAAATTAGCATAATCAACATTAAAAAAATTAGTAGTTATATAATAATCTTCAGCTAAAATAGTATATATAGAAAAAATTTGATATTCAAAGTAACCTTCTTCAGTAACGAACTCAATAATATGATTTTCCGAATTTAAATACCAAGATTCAGTAAGAACTACATCTAAGCTGCCAAACATACTATCATCTTTTCTATTATGTCCATATATTATTATGTTCTTATCTGTTCCATCTAATTTATTTCTGTAATCAGCAAATATAAATCCGGCAGAATTATTATTTTTATTATAAGAATGATTTAAATAAAAATCATTATCAACTGTCTTAACCACTGGATATTCTATCTTAGTGTTATTAATTTTTATATATCCCACAGTATCATCATTTATATTACTTAATGCATCAAAATCAATGCTTAAAATGTCTCTTTCAACAATATTATTATCTTCTATAATCTCTACAATTTTATTATCAACAAATTGTTTAACCTCGATTAATGTATTTTTATTTTCCTCATTTTCCAAGTACCAATTAATAATTTTATAACAAGAAAAAATAAATAAAATCACTAATATAATTTGTATAATGTAAAACAAAATTTTTTTATAATTCACAATCTCACCTAGATTCATTATACATCAAAAAAGTGTTAACATCAAATATTAACACTTTAAAATAAAAAACTCAAATAATTAAATAAATATCCTATAACAATTATCCCAACTGCAACTATTAAAATAAATGTAATTAATAATTTTGATTTCATAACTTTACTCAACATAATAAGAGAAGGAACTGACAAAGCTGTAATACCCATGATAAATGTTAGTATAGTTCCAACAGGAACACCTTTTAAAAATAATGCTTCTGCTATAGGTATAGTACCAAAAATATCTGCATAAATCGGAATACTAATAAAAGCTGCTAGTATTGGAGCTAATGGATTATTATCTCCTATAACATTAGTAATTAAAGCCTCTGGTATTACATTATGAATTAAAGCTCCTATTCCAACTCCAATTAAAATATAAACAAATACTTTCTTTAACGTATCAATAGAAGCTTGAGCAGCATCTTTAACACGATCTTTTCTAGTTATTTTTTTTACACAGCAGCTACTAGTATTTTTAGAAGCACTAAAAGTTTCAATATATTTTTCCATACCAAGTTTTTCAATTATAACTCCTCCTACAACTGCTAAAGTTACACCAACAACCATATAAGCTATAGCAACAGGTAAGCCAAATATAGATAAAAGTAAGAAAAATGATGCTAAATCTACAAATGGAGAAGAAATCAAAAATGATGTTGTAACACCAATTGGCATACCACTTGAAGAAAATCCTATAAATATTGGAATAGAAGAACAAC
>CAYJEI010000065.1:2467-3913 GCA_964369155.1 uncultured Muribaculaceae bacterium
TCCACCAAAAGTATCAGTAATATCTATATTAAAAAAAGTTAAAATATTTCCTATTAAATCATTAAGCCACTTCATACCTAAAACTTGAGTAGTAATAAAACTAAAAATATCACTCATAAAATCCTCCTAATTATAGATATGCATCTATATATCAATACGTTACAATTATAGATGATATTCTATAATTAGTCAAGAGGATTCTCTAAAAAAACACTTAATTTTTTAAATATATCATTATTTAGCCTATAAATACATGCTACTCCATCTTTTCTACATTCAACTAAATTTGCATCTTTTAAAAGTTTCATATGATAAGAAAAAGTTGGTTGAGTAAAGTCAAAATACTTTATCAAATCACACACACACACTTCTTTTTCACTATTTATTATAGTTATAATTTTAAGTCTATTTTCATCCGAAATTATTTTTAAAATTTCACTATATTCTTTTAACGTCATTATATTTCACTTCCTTTATATAAATAATTATATCTAATAAAATATTATAAGTCCATATAAAAAGAATGTTAAATTACATTAACATTCTTCTTATTGTTTTTCGTATAGTCCAGCTCCAACTATAAATAAATCTCCATCTAAAATATATCCATAGTTACCATTTTCTGTAAATAAAACTTGACCGCCAGTAACAACACAATCAATATCTTCTAAATCATCTTCGTCATAACCAACTTCACAATTATCGTCTTCAACAATTAAATAACTATTATCTTGTTCCCATTCACCTGTTACTTGCATATTTCCAATTAAATCCCCTAAAAATAACATCCATAATAATACAAGTACAATTACTATAACAAATATTACTACATTAGTTTCGACAAATTTATTTACTTTTCCGTAAATCTCTTTAGCTTTGTCCATCAAAATCACTCCTCTTCTATTTATAGAATAACATAAAAAAAATGATTTTTCAATCATCTTTTACTTAAGCCAATTTTTTCCTTCTACACCTTTACTAATTAACATTGCAGAAGAAGAATCACCAACAACATTTAATAAAGTAGCAGGCGCATCTATTACAGTAGCAACAATTGTTAAAATCGGTAACGCTGCAACTGGATAACCCATCATACTGATAATTAACATTTCAGAAATTGTTCCACCACCAATTGGAACAGCAGAAACAAGAAGAGTTGCCAAAAGTGAGATACCTAAAATCTCTATAGTCGCACCAAATGTTGAAATATTTGTTCCAAATAAAGATACTAAAAACATAATCTTAAATACGCTACCTATAGAAGATCCATCCTTATGAAAACTTGTGCCCAAAGAAATTGTAGTTTCTGCAATATCTTTAGGTACACCAATTTTTTTAGTACATTCAATATTTACTGGAATACTAGCAGCAGATGAACACGTAGCAAGAGCAGTGACTGAACTTGGCAATATATTTTTCCAAAAAGCTTTAACTCCTTTCGTACCT
>CAYJEI010000066.1:0-3701 GCA_964369155.1 uncultured Muribaculaceae bacterium
TCGTCCTATTTTGATATTTAAGTAAAAATGATTAATAGTTAAAATAAATTTTAATTTAAAGCATAAAAATTGCCCGAATCTTCAAAATAAGTGTTAATAGACCAACTTCTCATATCATCAAGAAGACTTTTTTTATCATCACCTTCCAAAAAATCAGTATATATTTTTTCTTGTAAAGCAGGCAAAAACAAATAATCTATATCCATATCATCGTTTATAGTAAAAGTAATTATTCCAAGTTCTCTATTATAATTATCAAATATAAAATTACCTATATTATAAATAATAGGTTTATCATTATAAAATTCAATTCCTTGTAAGACATGTGCATGATGCCCTACTATAGCATCAGCCCCTGCATCAATATACATTTTACCAGTTTCAAGTAATATATTCTCTATTTCATGAGAACCTTCAAGACCCCAGTGTATTATTGGAACTACTAAATCACTAATATTATCTTCTTCAGAAATTCTGTTAATTAATAAATCTGGATCATAACATCTAAAGACCCCTTCGCTGGATTCTGTTGCCCCTGGAGTTAAAATTATTTTTTCTGATCTGTTAGCATTCAAAAAAGAAACTTTATAGCCATTAATTATATAATATTGAGCTTTACTAGCTTCATCTATATTTTTACCTGCCCCAATTCTTTTTATCATAGCATCATCAAAAGTTTCTAATGTAGTATTAAAAGAAATAGAACCATAATCATAGACATGATTATTAGCAAGAGTTACCATGTCAACACCCATTTCATGGAATAAACTAACATTATCTGGACTTCCTCCAAAAGTATAATACTTACCAGCTAAAGGATTATCCAAATTACCAAACGCAAACTCAGAATTAGCAATAGTAAGTGAACTATCATTAATATAATCAATAACTTCAGAAGATAAAATTCCTTCTAATCCATTTTTACGTTCATTGTATGCTTGCATCACCAAATAATTGTCTGCAAGAGATGTATCACCCAAAAAAGTAATTGTATTACCAATTACTTCAGGATAGTCTATTCCATTTTTTTTATCAAGCAAAACATTATAAGAATATCCTGTATATGTTCTCCATAAATTTTCACTATACTCGTTAGAATTTAAAAATATATATATTAACTTTAAAGACTCCTTATAATTATCATTAACAAAATTTAAAAATTTTTCATCAACTCCATTTATATTTAAAGATAATATTTTACTGACATAATCTACCTTTTCAAATTTTTCGACTAAATCATTATTAAAATTATTATTAATAATTAAATTAGTAACAAATACAAGAAAAATTAATAACAAAAAAATTCTTATGTTTTTTTTTAGTTTCCTTTTAGCCATAAAACATCACACCTAAATTATAGCATACACATTAATTTTATACTACAAAAAAGATGCATATATTATGCATCAATAACTTTTGTTTTAGATATTTTTTCATGTAATCCTCTATGATCTTTAGTAAATAAAACCATAAATAAACATATCCAAAAAATAATTGAAAATAAATTTAGAACAATACTGTCTCCTAAAGAATAACTAACAACACTTGGAGACGTAAAAATATATATAAATCGCAGCAAATTTGCAAGTATTTCATAAATAAAGACACTTCTAATAAACATTAACTTAATAGACAGTTCTTTATTATCGATATTAGCAATCTTTATTTTCATTAATTTTTTTCCTAGCGTTTGACCGTTATTAAATTTTTGAAAGAATACAAAATATCCAATTATTACGACACTATCTACAATAAAATAAACTTTTCCATAATTTGCAAGTGCATAAAGATTTTCATCAAATTCATCAGAATTTGTATATTCCAAAATATCATTAATATTTTGATTTTCCAAGTGTTTCTTACTATACTCTATATATTCATCATAATAGGGATTTATAAAAGTAATTTGATAAATTAAAGTTAATATTATAGTTATAAATATACTATCTATCAAATAAGCTAAAAATCTTTTTTTTATTATATTCATACATGCTCCTAATTAGCTAGTTAATTGATTTGTTCCTAATGTTACTTTAACAGTATTTGTTTTTCCATCTCTATAATAAGTTATTTCTATCTCATCACCAGCATCATGCTGATATAAAGCATATCTAAAATAAGCTATAGTTTTAACTTCCTCACTATTTACCATAGTAATTATATCACCAGCTTGTAATCCAGCATTTTCAGCTGCAGAATTTTTTGTGATTTCAGTAATAATAACTCCACCATCTAGATTACTTTCTTCAATTAATGAATTGTATTCTGGGTAATAATATGCAGCAGAAAAATCAATCATACCAACACCTAAATAAGGTTGACTATTACTTTTTCCATTTATAATCTCTTCAGCAGTCTCAATAGCTTCTTCAATAGGAATAGCAAAACCCATTCCTTCAACACCATCAGATCCCAGCTTCAATGTATTAATTCCAATTACTTCGCCATTAGAATTACATAAAGGTCCGCCACTATTACCGCTGTTAATTGCTGTATCTGTTTGAAGAACTACCATAACATAATCTGCATTTTGACTATCTCCTACAGAAACTTCAACTAATCTGTCTGTACCAGAAATTATACCTCTAGTAACAGACCAAGAAAATGCATCATCTAAAGGCGCTCCTACAGCAAAGCTAGTATCTCCTACTCTAATATCATTAGAACTTCCTATTTCAGCAACACTTATAACATGCGAAGATTCAATTTCTAAAACAGCAACATCTTCGTATTCATTAGAACCAATAATATCAGTTTCCACAACAGAACCATCAGTAAAAGTAACAGTGACCTTATTACCTCCTTCTATTACATGTGAATTTGTTAAAATTTTAGCTTTTTCCTCTCCACTTTCATACACAAAACCGGTTCCCGATGAAATAGGTTGATCTCCATTATATGTTGTAACAACTACTACTGCATCATAAACTTTTTCTACAGCATCAGCAATACCGTTGTCTACTACTGTTACATCCTTTTCAGTCTTAGTAATAACTTCACTAAACTGCTGAGGGAAAAAGTATATAGCACCATACATTAATAAAGCTCCCCCAATCACTCCTCCAATAATTTTTATTCCTTCATTTTTTTTATTCATATTATATCCTCACCATTTCCTTATAATTTGGTGGAAATCCCATAGAATTTAATATTTTACTTAATTCTATAGTATTAACCCTACCATCTAATACATCAATTTCATAATTAATTTCATTCATAAACATTATGAAATCTCTTTCATTTAATACTTGTTTTAATATAATAACTAAAGCAAACAAATCATTTTTACCATATAAATAACCATGTTCTCCTTTAGGTATATATAATTTATGATGATATTCTGTATCATCTATATCTTTTTGGTTCCTATGTTGAAAACAAACATCTTCATGAGCACATAAATTCCTATAATTAGCAAGAATAGGTAAATATAATACCATTTTATCAACGTTTACATTAAAAATATCTGATATTTCCTGTTGGTCTTGAATCTGTAACACTTGATATAACTCTCCAATTATTCCAAAAGATAGTACTTTAACAACAACCCAAAGCGGAATAAAACCATACCTATCCATAAAATGGCTAGTTGCAGAATGTTGTTTTCCATTTACATTAATTTGTCTTTTCATCTTACGTATCAAATCATTAACCTGTCTATGTTTTTGAGGAGTTCTCACAAAAATTTTAGGGTTTAAATA
>CAYJEI010000067.1:0-3434 GCA_964369155.1 uncultured Muribaculaceae bacterium
AATTTGATGAAAATACGGATCAAACAAGAGAAGATTCTTATAGAAAAGTATTAAAAGCTGCTGGTTTTGTTACACGTGATGCAAGAGTTAAAGAACGTAAAAAATACGGTCTTAGAAAAGCTCGTAGAGCACCTCAATTTTCAAAAAGATAATCGTTTTTGGTTATACAAAATTACCTGTGTTTACAGGTTTTTTTATGGTTTTATATCATTTTATTTTATATCTATAGTAAATTATGTTATTATAATGATAGGAGTTATCAATGCAAGATACTATTGAAAAATTATTAGGTTGGTATTTAGCGAAAAATATATATTTAGCCAAAATAGCAATTTTAAAAATTAATGATGAAGGTAATTATGAAAATGATTCTGTCTTTTTACCTATTCTTGTATATAAAAAAAATGAATCGTATTATAATTTGATAAATAATGAAGTATATAAAAATTGTTTTGATAGTAATGTTGGTGAAATGTCAGTTTTTAAAAAGAGTAAATACAACTTTAAAAATAATTATTTTACTGAGTCGCTATTAAATAAATTAGTAAAATTATTTTATAATCAATCAAAAGTTATAAATATTTATTTAGATTATTATTGTGAATATCATATTAGAAATATGTCTCATATAAACATTGATACACAGTTAGAATGTCAAAATTTATTATATAATGTAAAAGAAAAGTATACTGTTTTAAATAATAAATGTGAAGCTGATAATTTTGACTTTACTGCATTTGTTGAAAATTATAAGTATGAATTAGAAAGAATAATTTTAAATTTTGATAGTAACAAGAAAATATAGTATAATTGAATAATTTTAATAAAGGAGATAAATTATGTTTAAATACGAGGAAGAATTGGATGATTTAAATTGTAAGCTTGAAGAAGCAAAACAAAGATGTACATTAAAAAGGAAAATATTAAAAGATTCTTATCAGGATAAATTATGTGATGATGATATTAAAAAAAGGTATTTAGAGGCTGATAATTATATTAAATATAGGTTAATGGATGACACAAAGAATATTAGATTAAAAAAAGAAGAAGTTTCTAAGTATACTAAATTAGAATTTTCTTTGTTTTTCAAATTAATTTTATCATATTTAATAAAAGAAAATAATGTAAAATATAATGTAAAAATAATTGTCGATAATACTGTTTGTTCTTTAGATAATTTTTTCTTTATTTTACTTGAGGAATCAAGAAAAAAAGAATTTATAAAAATTTCTTGTTATTTATATGTTGATAATACTAATGACGCTGAAAAATATTATGAAGAAAAATTTGGTGTTTTGAAAAATATAAATCAAAGTGACATTGTTATGAATTTAACTTACTATATAAAATCAATAAGTAGGGATAATCATTTGGAAATATCTTTAGATAACTTTATAAAAAACACTAAATTTGATAAAAATAAAGAAGAATTGAAAATACAAATTACTAACATATTTAAATCACTTATTGAATATAAATATGTTAGTAAAAAAGATGTTTTATTACCTATAGATTATGATGAATTTATCAGTAATTATACTACTAATAAAGAATATAAATAATCTTTTTTAATTTTTCTTTTTTATTGAAATTTAATTGATATCATGATATAGTTTTTTTATATTAGGAGGCTATATATGAATTCAAAAAATAAAAAAATTTTACTTGGTGGAATAGGTTTGTTACTTGTTTTAACTTTATCAGTAACTTATGCTTATTTCGCAGGAGGCGCAGGACCTTCAGCTAATACAGACATAGATGCTACTTCTGCAGTATCAGAAAAATTGATTTTTACGGAAGGAATGCCAATTGATATTAACATTGATGAAACTAATTTTGGAGTTGGTGCTAATAGTTTGGTTAGTAGTACTGATTCTAGTGCGACTTTGATTGCTAGTTCTGCTGTTGGAACAGCAGCTGAAACTTATCAAGTTTATTTTCAAATTAATAGTAATAATTTTGTGTACACTCAAGATACTGATACTCCAGAAATATTACTCAATATTACAGGACCTAATGGAGATGTAACATCTATAGATGGTCTTACTAGTAAAACAGTGGTGGATGCAAGTGGTAAAACATTAACTGGTTTTGATGTAACTACATTTGTTGGTTTAATAAAGATAAAAGAAGATGAACCAATTGAAACTACTGATTCAAAAGTAGGAACTACTGAAGAGTGGACTGCTACTATAACTATTGTTAATTTAAATGCTAATCAATCATTAAATGAAGCAAAAACTTTTGATTCAATATTTATCGTTCAAAAAGAAAAAATGTATGCTGCTAGACAAATTGCTAGTGCAATTTTATCGGATAATGGTGGAACTGGTACTATTAAGTTAAAGGGAGAACCGGATTTAACTCAAGCTGCAACATCAAATGAAGGAATGTATGCTACTTTAGATAATTATGGAGATACATATTATTTTAGGGGAGCAGTAGATAATAACTGGGTTTCATTTGCCGGTATGTACTGGAGAGTGGTTAGAGTAAATGGTGATAATTCAGTAAGATTAATTTATACTGGTACTAGAGCTCCTAATGAAAGTGAAGCTGTTGTAATGCAGGGTAAAGATACAGCAATTTATTTCGATGAGGATATTGATATCAATTATATTGGTTACTTTGATTCACCACAAAAGTTAAAAAATGGTATAGATAATTGGTTTTTGTCAACAGAATTAAATACTAATTATCAGAGCTATTTAGCTGATTCTTCATTTTGTAATAATCAAGAGTTTGTTAATACAAGATTTACAATTTCAGATTTACTGCATTACACAGGTGGTCATTTTGGTTATATGAGAGAAAATGATTATTATGATCCTGGAGGATATCAAGTTACTATTAATTCGTTTTATGCTAAATATCCTAATGATATAGATTTAGTTTGTCCGTATGAGGAAGATGCTTTAACTGTTAATAATCTAGTTTTTGGTAATAATCTTTTAGATTATCCTGTAGCTACACTAACTGTTGAGGAAGTATTACTAGCGGGTGGAAATTTAGAATTCTCTAGTGATAATGAATTTAGTAATACATTCGGAAGTAACTACGGATTTAGTTCTTTATTAAATGAGAATCCTGATAATATTTCTAATTCATCATATTATTTATATAATTCCGCAGTGAACTTGTTATTAAGCCCTAGAGAAACTGAATGGAATACTGAGTCGTCGACATCATCTACTAGATTTTATTTAAATAATAATGGGTCGGTTTTTGCTAGTATTCGTCAAAGTGTTCCTAGTGGGTTTAATTATGGATCAGAGCCTTTTGAACCAGTAATTAGACCTGTAATTAATATTAAAGGTGAATCTTTAACTACTGGAACTGGAACTTGGGATGATCCATATATAATAGGATAAAAAGACAATTTGTCTTTTTTTATTTGTCTTTTTTTCTAGTTAAAGGTATAATCTTTGTAAGAG
>CAYJEI010000068.1:0-3419 GCA_964369155.1 uncultured Muribaculaceae bacterium
AGTGACTGAACTTGGCAATATATTTTTCCAAAAAGCTTTAACTCCTTTCGTACCTGCTGAAACATAAGCATATATAGAGTAAATTAGAAAAAATACAATAAATGACACAAAAATGTAAAGTAGAAATGTTTTTAAATATCCAACAGCTATTATGCTACCAAATGTCCCAACGAGTGTTGCAATATATGCACAAAGTCCTATTGGAGCATAATACATTATCAATTTTATAAAATTTACCATTACCTCCATTCCAGAGTCAAGTAATTCCGAAATCTTTTTTCCCTTTTCTTTAGACATATTAATTGCTATACCTATCAAAACAGAAAAAACAATAAGAGGCATTACATTATCTTTAGAAAAAAGCAAAACAAAGTCGTTTACAGCTAACATGTCAACTGTTCTTTCAAGTAGATTAAGCTCCACGTCATCTACTAATGTATAATCAAAAGCTTCAGTAATTTTACCAGCATCTGCTTGATCAACCAATGGAATTAATCTAGTAGTAATTAAACTTAAAAGTACAACAATAACTGATGTCATAATAAAAACAACAGTAGTATGAAATAAAATTTTACCCAATCTTTTCTTTTGATTCATTTTAGCAATTGAAGATGTTATAGATAAAAATATTAGCGGCACAACACTTATCAACAATAAATTTAAAAACAAATCGCCAAATGGGCTTATTATTTTGATATCTTCTCCAAAAATGAGTCCTAAGACTACCCCTATAATTATAGATATAAATAATACTATAGTGGATTTATAATTTTTTAATATTTTCATATTTCCTCCTGATATAAGTATATTACAAATAAACATTTTATTTAACTACACAAATCCACACCAAAAATAAAATTTATTAATAATCCACACTTTGTGTTATAATTAAAAAGGTGATACTAATGAAAAAATATATTAAACTAAACAACAACGATAAACATTTATCTTATGGCAATTTTTCACGATTAATAAAAGAAAATTCTCACAAAAAAAATTCTGCACTTCAAACAGAAATTTTCTGCTTGATTTTTGAAATAGAAAACATTAATGATACAACTGTAAATAATTACTGTATTGGAATTAGATCTATACACAATAATTATAAAAATACTTTTCACAAATATTATAAAATTTTCCCTAAAAACAAAAGAATTTTAATAAATATAATAAATAATATTTATTACGTTTTAACAAATGAAAATTTATTAGACCATGAAATTAATAAACAAGAAAAAATATTTAATGAAAATAAAATTATTCAAAAAATATGTAATGAACTATTTATACTTTCTAAAAACGATACTACAGTAGATTTGAAATTTAATAACAAATTAAATTATTACATAAAAGAAAAAAATTATTTCGAACTATTTTCTGAAATATTATTTTTTGTTGTTCTAGAAAAAAAACAGCCTGTGGATGAATCATCTATAAATAAAAATATACTCGATAATCTACTTTTTAACACAACTATTCCTTCGTGTGATTTAGAATCATTTTTAAAACTCAAATTCACAGATGGTATAAACTATGATTTTAAACTAAATACTTTAGCAAATCAAAATAATGCATACGCATGTTTTGAACTAGGTATGAATGAATTTAAAGGATACAAAACTGGAATACCAAGATATGATAAAGCACTAAATTATTTTTTAAAAGCAAGTGAATATAATCACCCTGCTGCTTGCTATATGGTTGCAAATATTTATATAAATATATTAAAGTCGTCGAAAAAAGATTTAGAAACAGGATATTCATTTATAGAAAAAGCTATAGAAGCTGGAAACATAGCAGCTCTTAACACAAAAGGTATTATGTATTTAAATGGAATACACCCACTAGAAACCAACGAAAAAAAAGCTATATCATGTTTTAAAGAATGTATAAAATATGATTATGCATTTGCTTATAATAATTTAGGGTTAATAGAAGAAAAAAGAAAAAATTTAAAAGCAGCTTATAAAAATTACCTACAAAGTGCAAATTTAGGTGAAAGTTGGGCAGCAAATAAAATAGGTAATTACTATTTAAAGAAAAACAATTACAATGAAGCGTATAAATATTTCAATATAGGAATAAGTACAGATCTTAGTTCTCTATGCTCTTGGAATTATTTTAACATAGCAAAGTTTTTTTACCTAAAAGGTATGCCAAATATTAATATAGAAAAAGATTTAGTTGTAGCACTTGAATATTTCACCATTGCAGCTAATACTGGTAACATTGAAGCTCTAATTAAAATTCTAGAGCTAAATATAGGAATGTATTTAGAAACAAGAAACAAACAAATAAAACAAGAAATAAAAAATATCATATTTAAAATTGAAACAAATAAAAAATATAATAAAAAAGTTAAAGAAAAAATTGAAAATAAACTAAAGTCATTATTTGATAAACCTGACTTAAATATAACAATATAAAAGATCGTAATTATTTACGATCTTTTTTACTTAAAATAAATGCTAGTTATTTCATTATATCTTTTAAGATATTCATTTTCTTCTAATCTTTCATTAAATATATCTCTAAACTTCAAGTAATACCACTTACGCTCAGCATAAGAAGATTTACTTGACTGAAAAATTTCTTTGCCTCTTTCTAAAAATATCTTATAATCTGATATTAAATTATGAAGTTTATCAGCAAGTTCAATATAAATAATATCATCAGAAGATTTTTCGATTCTTTCAATAAAATCTATCTTTCTTTCTTTCCAATTTTTAAAACTAAAATCATCAGAAACAATTAAAACATTGTCAGCTATCTTTTTACCAAAATGTTCTTTTATATAATTATAATCATAATCAGTATCTTCAATAATATCATGTAAATATCCACTTAATACAGTATCTTCAGATAAATTCATATTCTTAAGCATATTCCCGACAGACATACTATGAAATGCAAGTTCAATATTTTCTTTTTTTCTAAATTTTCCACTAAAAGCTTTAAAAATAAAATGAATAACTCTCTCTTCTTTATTATACATACTATTTTTTTACAGGAATATTATTATTCATTTTATAAACTATATAACCAGTACAACCAACAGTAAGTATCATATTTAAAAGTATCATAATTACAACTAATTGATTAGAAGAATTCTCTTCATCTTCTACTTCTGGACTATCTAAAATTTCTAAAATATCATATTTTTCATCAGCAGAATATTCAGCCTGAATTTTAGAAAGTATTTCGCTATCCATTGAACTACTATAACCAATAAAAGCTTGATCACCTATAACCATAAATGGTACACCATTTGCAGATTCACCCATTTCTGTAGCAATTTCCTGCATTAACGTATTATTATCTTGAGAATACATTGTTTCATATCCTACAACATTAAAAATATCTCCATATTCTGGTACAAGTGAAGTTAAATAACCAACCAACTGAGCACAGTAACCACA
>CAYJEI010000069.1:0-3301 GCA_964369155.1 uncultured Muribaculaceae bacterium
ATTAAATCTGATAACATTAGCACTAGTTTAATAACATATTTATATAAAGTAAATGAGTTAGGATATTCAATAGATTTATATACAAAAAAAATATATAATGAAATTTTACCAATATCAAACTATATAATGAATAATAATGTAGAAAAAAATAAATATTATAAAATATTAAATTATGATAAAAAAACAGATATATCAGAATTAATAAATAAAAGCAAACTAGGAAAAAAATATTTAAATAATATTACATTAATAGTTTTAAATTACAATAACGATAAAATTATACAAAAATGTTTAGATTCTCTTATAAAATATAATGATTATAATTATGAGATAATAGTAGTTGATAATAATAGTAGCGATGGTTCTTACGAGAAACTAAAAAAAGATTACAAAAACATTAAATTATTAAAAAATGAAAAGAATGGTTGTTCATCAGGAAGAAATTTAGGAATTAAAAATTGTGAAACAGATTATATATTATTTTTAGATAGTGATCAGTATGTAACTAATCATAATTGGTTAGATAATTATTTAAGTATATTTGATAATGAAAAAAATGTTGGTGCCATTGGTTGGGCAGCTGGATGGTTTAACAAGGAAGGTTATGCAGAGCAAATTGCAGATAATTTTCTTTTTAGATGTATGCCACCTTGGGGACTTTATAGAAAAGATATAGGGTACTTAGGAACAGGTGGAATGCTAACAACAAAAAAAATTCTTGAAGATATCAATGGTTTTGATGAAAAATACGATCCTACTTGTTATGAAGATACTGACATATCACTAAAAATACGAGAATTTAATTTAGATTTAATATACTGTCCGTATTTAAGTATAGTTCATTTACCACATCAAACAACTAAAAGTGGTAGTGAATCTCATGACAAATTAATAAAAGAAAAAAGGGAATATTTCAAAAAAAAATGGAAAGACAAACAATATTTGTTAAAATATTACAAATAAGAAAGAGGTAAAAGAATATGTTTAAAGATAAAGTGTTATTAATTACAGGAGGAACTGGATCATTTGGTAATGCTGTACTAGATAGATTTATAGATTCAGATTTAAAAGAAATAAGAATTTTTTCAAGAGATGAAAAAAAGCAAGATGATATGCGTAAAAAATATAATAATTCAAAAATCACATTTTATATTGGTGATGTTAGAAATTATAGAAGCGTAGATGAAGCAATGCAAAATGTTGATTTTGTATTTCATGCGGCCGCATTAAAGCAAGTTCCATCATGTGAATTTTTCCCAATAGAAGCAGTAGAAACAAATATATTAGGAACAAATAATGTAATAGAATCAGCAATTAAAAATAAAGTAAAAAAAGTAATAGCTTTAAGTACTGATAAAGCAGCATATCCAATTAATGCAATGGGTATGAGTAAAGCTCTAATGGAAAAAGTTACTGTTGCCAAAGGCAGAAATTTAAGAGAAGACCAAACAGTTATATGCAGAACCAGATACGGAAATGTTATGGCATCTAGGGGCTCTGTTATTCCACTTTTTATCGAACAAATAGAAAATAATAAACCATTAACAATTACTAATAGTGAAATGACAAGATTTATGATGACATTAGAAGACGCGGTGGACTTAGTGTTGTATGCTTTCAAACATGGAAAGCAGGGAGATTTATTTGTACAAAAAGCACCTGCTGCTACAATAGACATACTTGCAAAAGCAGTAAGTGAACTTAAGAATAGTAAACTTGGAATCAAAAACATCGGTACAAGACATGGCGAAAAACTATATGAAGTATTAGTAACAAGAGAAGAAATGTTATGTGCAGAAGATTTAGGTGAATATTATAGAGTACCATCTGATAACCGTGATTTAAATTACAACCAGTATATATCAGAAGGAAATGATAAATTAAGCGAGGTAGAAGAATACAATTCACATAATACTGAAAGATTAAGTGTAGAAGGAATGAAAAAATTACTAAAAAAATTAGATTTATTTAAATAGGAGGAATTATGAAAGTATTAATAACAGGAAGCGAAGGTTTTATTGGAAAAAACCTGAAATCAAGGTTGAATGAAATGGAAGACATAGAAATAATTACCTTTGACAAAGACGATAATTTTTCTAAAATAGAAAATAATATAAATGAAATAAATTTTATTTTTCACTTTGCTGGTATAAATAGACCAGTAAATGTTGAAGAATACTATACAGGAAATTCAGACTTAACTCTTAGACTAACAAAATTAATAAAAGAAAACAATGAAAATATACCAATAATCATCACATCAAGCATTCAAGCAACAAGTGATAATGACTACGGAAAAAGTAAAAAGTTATCTGAAGAAAATGTAATAAAAAATTGTAAAAATGCATATGTATATCGTTTGCACAACGTATTTGGAAAATGGTGTAAACCTAATTATAATTCAGTGATTGCTACTTTTTGTCACAATATTGCCAATAATCTTGAAATAAAAGTAAATGATGAAAATATAGAGTTAGAATTAGTTTATATTGACGACGTAATTAATGAATTTATAGATATAATGAGAGATTCATCTACAAAAAACAAAAATGAAATTTGTTATATAAATAAGAGATATAAATATACACTAGGAGAAATAGTAAATTTACTAAATGAATTTAAAAGTAGTATGAAATCAATTTATGTACCTGCTACGGGGAATGAATTTATAAAAAAATTATATTCAACTTATATAAGCTATGTTCCATTAAATGAAATGGCAAATGAAACTATTAAAAATGTAGATGAAAGAGGAAGTTTTATTGAATTAATAAGAACAGAAGATAGCGGGCAGTTTTCGATTTCGATTTCAAAACCAGGTATAGTAAGAGGAAACCATTATCATCACACTAAAATAGAAAGATTTGTTGTCATAAAGGGAAGTGCAGCAATAAAATTCAGAAACATAATAGATAATACAACTTATGAATTTATAGTAAGTGATGATAAAATTCAAATTATTACAATACCAGTTGGCTATACCCATAGTATCGAAAATATAGGAAATAATGAGATGATTTTAGGAATATGGTGTAATGAATTATTTGATAAAGATTATCAGGACACGTATTTTAATCTAGTAGAACCAATAAAAGAGGAGAGAAGTAAATAATGGAAAAACTAAATGTAATGGTAGTAGTAGGAACAAGACCAGAAATTATAAGATTAGCATGTGTAATAAAAGCAATAAAAAAATATTTTAATTTAACTTTAGTTCATACAGGTCAAAATTATGATTATAATTTAAATGAAGTATTTTTTAAGGAATTTGGACTAGACGAACCTGATTACTATTTAAATG
>CAYJEI010000070.1:0-3254 GCA_964369155.1 uncultured Muribaculaceae bacterium
ATCAACAAAATTAAAAAATTTTTGTTTAAATGATATTCACGAAGATAATTTTATAGTAGATAAAAATGGTAAACTACATGTAGTAGATTTAGATGCGGCAAAAATTGGGACTAATAGACCTGTATATGCAAAATATTTATCATATGACAATAAATTACTAACAAATATTCATGGGAAATATAAAGTAAAAGAGGAAATAATAGGTAATATATGCATGCCAAATAGACAAACAGATATATATTGTTTCTACATGATGCTTTTAAATAGTATATATGGTGAGCGTTTAGTACATACAATGGATGAAGAAACATTCTATGATTACATAAATTATTTATATAGAATAGGAATGTCAAAAGATTTGTATGAAATTATAATAAATTTATATACTGCAAAACCAAATGAACTTCCTGAGGATCTAATAGAAAATATAGCTAAACTGTATTATAAGGGAAATAAAAATATTTATCATTATGAAAGAAGTAAAAGAAAAATATTTTTAAAAGACTCATGAATATGAGTTTTTTTTATCAAAATAATATGTATTTAAAGGAATCATTCGTAATGATTATTTATATTAATAAAGCCATAGTTTTAATAATATTTGACAAAATTAATATTTAATTGTATTGTATATGTTACAAAAAGAGGTGTTTGCTGTGAATAAAATAAATTTTAATATAAATATTGGTGGAGATGATGAATTGATTGTTATACCATTAACAATGGAGGAAAACAAAATAATGGTAAATTGTCCATTAAATATAGATTTTTCGTCTTTGTTTACTTCCGAAAATGAAATATTGAAGTTACTTAATTTAGGATATGAACAGAGTTCAGAAGAAGAAGAATTTTTAATGGATTTTGAAATTGATACGTATATTACAGATAGAGAAAATTTAGGTAAAATTATAAAAAATTACAAGCTTAATGGTAATATATCAATTGAAACTATAAGTATTAATCAATACGATGCATATGAATATATTAAAAAATTTAAAAATGCAGCCGAATTTAAAATTAATATTAATATGGAAGATGAATATGATATGGATTATTTAATAAAAATGAAATTATTATTAGAATCTACAAAATCAAATGTATTATTTAAAATAGAAAATAATGATAATTTAGTTGATATTGATACTCTTATTAAAACAGTCACAATAATTAATGAAATAGTAGATAATGTAAACCAATTTAAACTTTCTCCTATTGAAAAAGTTATGTTTGTTTATGATATTATTAAAGAAAGGGTTTATACACAAGAAAGTAAAGATGAGGATTATACTACATCAAGAGACTTGTCTCAAGTTCTTTTAGGAGACAAAATAGTATGTGTCGGATTTACAAATATATTTGACATAATATTAAAAAAACTTAATTTTCAAACATCCAGAGTTATTTTATCAACACAAAAAGAAGCTACTTATCACATATATAATGAAGTGTTTATTGTTGATGATAAATATAATATTGATGGTATTTATGTTTTTGATGCTACATTTGATTCAAATAAAAAAACAATAGAAAATGAGCATCTTTATAAGTATAAGTACTTTGCTTTATCTAAAGAAAACTATATTGACAAAACTGGATTTTCTGATAATAAAATACCTGATTACAAAAAAATATTTAATTATAGCGATAATGACAATAGTGATTTGTTCTTGATTTCAGAAGAACTCTTAAGTAGTAATTTTGAAGATTTAAATTATTATTCTAAATTATTCATAGAGCTTAATACGCTTTCTAAAAGATTTAAAATTGATTGTAATTTTAATAAGTATCTAATGCATATCGGATCATTTACACAAGAAAAAATCGAACAATTTGATAGTGACTTATATACGCTATTTGAATTTTATGATACTGGTATAAATTCATATGACTTATTTAAGTTATTATGTGAAGTTAGAAAACAGCAATATTATTCTAATCCAGAAAAATATCCATATTCTTTAAATGATTTAGTAAAAACTCTAAAATACTCAACTATTGATGGAGTTGAAAGCTTGTATTTTACAAATTTGCAAAATCAGCAAAGAGAAATAGAAAGTGTTAAACTAACTAGAACGTTAAGAAATATTTTAGATAATAAAGTAAAAAATTGTAGATAGTAAAAAAATATCATAAAAAAGGTTGATTTTATTAATAAAGTATAGTAAAATAACATTGTTATTAAAAAGGAAAGCGATTTTTATCCACCTGACTGCAGATTAGTAGTAGGTAAAAAACCTAAAAGTGAATTTGTATTTTTATGTTTTTTAAGGTGGAGTGTAGACTCTACCTTTTTAATTTAAAGTGGAGGTGCTAACATAGCAAATAAGTATAACAATAACAAAGATGAAAATCAAATCAACGAAAATATTAGAGTTGATGAAATGATGGTTATTGGCCCTAATGGGGAAAAAATGGGTATAAAAAAATTAAACGACGCGTTAACTTTAGCGGGTTATGCTGGTCTTGATTTAGTTTTAATGAGTGAAAATGCTACACCAGCTGTAGCAAAAATTATGGACTATAATAAATTTAAATATGAAAAGTCTAAAAAAATGAAAGAAGCTCAAAAGAAACAAAGAGAGTCTAACAAAGAACTTAAAGAGTATCGTTTATCACCTAGAATAGATATTGGTGATTTTAATACACGTAAGAAAAATGCTGCAGAATATTTAGAAAAAGGACATAAAATAAAGGCCTTTATTAGATTTAGAGGTAGAGAAATGGCTCGTACAGAGCTTGGACAAGAAGTTTTAGTTCGTTTTGCAGAAGAACTTGCTGAATTATCAGTAATTGAATCTGCTCCAAAAATGGAAGGCAGACAAATGCATATGTTACTTGCTCCAAAGAAAGATAAATAGAAAGGAATATTGAAGTATGGCAAAATGTAAACAAAAAACACATAAAGCATCTAGCAAAGTGTTAAAAAAGAAAAAAAATGGAACTGTTGTTGCTAAAATAAGTGGAGGTAACCACAAAACTGGTAAAGACAGCGCTAAACAAGTTCGTCAAAGAAGAGGAACACAAGTATTAAGTAAAGGAGAAACTAGCAGACTAAAATCTGTTATCTAAGGTGGTGAAATAAATGACAAGAGTTAAAGGTGGAACTGTCTCTAAAAATAGAAGACGTAAAGTTCTTAAAGAAGCTAAAGGGTACTTTGGTAGTAAACATAGATTATACAAAACAGCTCAAGAGCAAGTTTTCCATAGTGGACAATATGCTTATAGAGATAGAAGACAAAATAAAAGAAATTTCA
>CAYJEI010000071.1:0-3034 GCA_964369155.1 uncultured Muribaculaceae bacterium
AAAAATGAATTATATTATAATTTGATAAATAATGAAATATATAAAAATTGTTCGGATAGTAATATTGGTGAAATGGCAGTTTTTAAAAAGAGTAAATACAACTTTAAAAATAATTATTTTACAGAGTCATTATTAAATAAATTGATAAAATTATTTTATAATCAATCAAAAGTTATAAATATTTATTTAGATTTTTATTACGAATATTATATTAGAAATATATCTCATATAAATATAGATACACAGTTAGAATGTCAAAATTTATTATATAATGTAAAAGAAAAATATGTTGTTTTAAATAATAAATGTGAAGCTGATAATTTTGACTTTACTATTTTTATTGAAAATTACAAGTGTGAATTAGAAAGAATAATTTTAAATTTTGATAGTAACAAAAAATTGTAGCAGAATTATATAATTTTAATAAAGGAGTTAGATTATGTTTAAATATGAAGAGGAATTGTACGATTTAAATTGTAAGCTTGAAGAAGCAAAACAAAGATGTACATTAAAAAGAAAAATATTAAAAGATTCTTATCAAGATAAATTTTATAATGAAGATATAAAAAAAAGATATTTAGAAGCAGATAATTATATCAAATATAGATTAATGGATGATACAAAGAATATAAGATTAAAAAAAGAAGAAGTCTCTAAGTATACTAAACTAGAATTTTCTTTGTTTTTAAAATTTCTTTTATCATATTTGATAAAAGAAAATAATGTAAATTATAATGTTAAAATAATTGTTGATAATACAGTTTGTTCTTTAGATAATTTTTTCTTTGTTTTACTCGAGGAATCAAGAAAAAAAGAATTTATAAAAATTTCTTGTTATTTATATTTTGATAAGACTAACGATGCTGAAAAATATTATGAAGAAAAATTTGGCGTTATGAAAAGTATAAATCAAAGTGATATTGTTATGAATTTAACTTACTATGTAAAAGCAATAAGTAGGGACAATAATTTAGAAATATCGTTAGATGAATTTATAAAAAATATTAAATTTGATGAGAATAACGGGGAATTGAAAATACAAATTACTAACATATTTAAATCACTTATTGAATTTAAATATGTTAATAAAAAAGATGTTTTATTACCTATAGATTATGATGAATTTGTCAGTAATTATACTACTAAAAAAGATTATAAATAATCTTTTTTAATTTTTCTTTTTTATTGAATATTTATAGATATCATGATATAATTTTTTTATATTAGGAGGCTATACATGAATTCAAAAAATAAAAAAATTTTACTTGCTGGAATAGGTTTGTTACTAGTTTTAACTTTATCAATAACTTATGCTTATTTTGCAGGAGGTGCTGGACCTTCAGCTAATACTGATATTGATGCTAGTACTGCAGTATCAGAAAAATTGCTTTTTACAGAGGGAATGCCTATTGATGTTAATATAGATGAAACTAACTTTGGTGTTGGAGCTAATAGTTTAGTAAGTAGTACTGATTCTAGTGCGACTTTGATTGCTAGTACTGCTGTTGGAACAGCAAATGAAACTTATCAAGTTTATTTTCAAATTAATAGTAATAATTTTGTGTATACCCAAGGTACTGATACTCCAGAAATATTACTTAATATTACAGGTCCTAATGGAGATGTAACAACTGTAGATGGTCTTACTAGTAAAACAGTAGTAGATGCGAGTGGTAAAACATTAACAGGTTTTGATGTAACTACATTTGTTGGTTTAATAAAGATAAAAGAAGATGAACCAATTGAAACTACTGATTCAAAAGTAGGAACTACTGAAGAGTGGACTGCTACTATAACTATTGTTAATTTAAATGCTAATCAATCATTAAATGAAGCAAAAACTTTTGATTCAATATTTATCGTTCAAAAAGAAAAAATGTATGCTGCTAGACAAATTGCTAGTGCAATTTTATCGGATAATGGTGGAACTGGTACTATTAAGTTAAAGGGAGAACCGGATTTAACTCAAGCTGCAACATCAAATGAAGGAATGTATGCTACTTTAGATAATTATGGAGATACATATTATTTTAGGGGAGCAGTAGATAATAACTGGGTTTCATTTGCCGGTATGTACTGGAGAGTGGTTAGAGTAAATGGTGATAATTCAGTAAGATTAATTTATACTGGTACTAGAGCTCCTAATGAAAGTGAAGCTGTTGTAATGCAGGGTAAAGATACAGCAATTTATTTCGATGAGGATATTGATATCAATTATATTGGTTACTTTGATTCACCACAAAAGTTAAAAAATGGTATAGATAATTGGTTTTTGTCAACAGAATTAAATACTAATTATCAGAGCTATTTAGCTGATTCTTCATTTTGTAATAATCAAGAGTTTGTTAATACAAGATTTACAATTTCAGATTTACTGCATTACACAGGTGGTCATTTTGGTTATATGAGAGAAAATGATTATTATGATCCTGGAGGATATCAAGTTACTATTAATTCGTTTTATGCTAAATATCCTAATGATATAGATTTAGTTTGTCCGTATGAGGAAGATGCTTTAACTGTTAATAATCTAGTTTTTGGTAATAATCTTTTAGATTATCCTGTAGCTACACTAACTGTTGAGGAAGTATTACTAGCGGGTGGAAATTTAGAATTCTCTAGTGATAATGAATTTAGTAATACATTCGGAAGTAACTACGGATTTAGTTCTTTATTAAATGAGAATCCTGATAATATTTCTAATTCATCATATTATTTATATAATTCCGCAGTGAATTTGTTACTTAGTCCTAGAGAAACTCAATGGAATACTGAGTCGTCGACATCATCTACTAGATTTTATTTAAATAAAAATGGGTCGATTTATGCTAGTATTGAGCAAAGTGTTCCTAGTGAGTTTGGTTTTGGATCAGAACCTTTTGAACCAGTAATTAGACCTGTAATTAATATTAAAGGTGATTCTTTAACTACTGGAACGGGAACTTGGGATGATCCATATATAATAGGATAAAAAGACATTTTGTCTTTTTTTATTTGTCTTTTTTTCTAGTTAAAGGTATAATCTTTGTAAGAG
>CAYJEI010000072.1:0-2978 GCA_964369155.1 uncultured Muribaculaceae bacterium
CTAGAGAATTTTCTATAAATAAATTTTCGACGTTACCAGTTAAGTTATTAAATAAAGCAAGGTTCTTTGCTTCATCCGTTAAATAAAGTCCATAAATTGAGTAAAAAGACCCATCAAATGTGCCTGCAAAATTATCTATGCTTTGAAATAAATTTATTTTTTCATCGCTTTCAAGTGTATAATTTTCATCAGTATATAACTCATTAGTGTACATTTTTAAAAAATTGACTTCTTCATCAATAAAATACTTAACAATATCATTTTCATATGTAAAAAAACCACCGTTTAATATAATGTCATTTCCTAATTTGAAATATGTATCTTTATAATCTGTAACATTCAGTGTTTCTTCAAAAAAAGCTAACTCAGCTCCGTTTGTTATTATAAAAGGATTATCTTTAGTTCCATCACCAGAAGAATATCCTTTAGCAACACTACCATCCCAAACTGGCAAATTAGCTGGAACGTAAGCCTCACTTGCAAATCTAGATAAAGTTGGAGTTGCAAATGAAATTAAAAAAACTAAAATGAATACTATTATTAAAATTTTCTTTTTACTAACTCTCATCTTCAATATACTCCTTGTACTATATAAATTATATCATATTTTTTTACAAATTCAATTAAATATTTCAAAAAAAAAATATACAACTGTATATTTCTTGTTTATTATTTTTTGTTTTTATAACCATAATTATTTAAAGTTTCTGTTATATCATCATTTTCAAGAATTATATTACTTATCACTTCATTATTATTTAAATTATTTTGTATAAATTTAAATTGATTAGTACAAATTCTATCTCTAGTTACTACATTTTCAACTATTTCTCTTTCTGTATGATCACTTTTTCTTAAAGCTTGCATAACATAATAATTATTATTTCCTAGATGTTTATATATTAATCTGACATTATATGCTTTTAATTCGAAAACCCCTTTTAGAGAATTATTATTTCTTAATTTTTTTTGTTGTGATGGATTAGTGCTGAACCTAGCATATAGAAGTTTATTTAGTAATTTCACAAATGATTCTTTTGAAGTTTCATCAAACTGTTTTAAATCTTCTAGAACATAACAGTTTCCACCTGGAGAATTTGAATAAAATATATTGATTTTATGCACCTGACTATGATCTTGTTCTGTAGTGCCATTTTCTTGATTTTCAAAATAATCAAATATCTGATTTAATATTTTTTCATACTTCTGTGATTCTATAAAAAATTCATGATTATTATCATCTTCTTCTATTATATTATAAATTTCATTTAAATAATCACTTACTAAATCTATTAAATCATTTTTTATGTTAAAATACGAATCATCATTAAATTTCGGAAATAAAGATTTTATATATTCAAATTCGTTTCCACTCATAAAATTGTCGTATATTAATTTACTTTTTTCATTTGGTTCTTTTTTTTCTATTTGATCAACTTCATTATCATATATACTAAAATCACTAAATTCTTCAAGTAACACTTCTACATGAGGTTCTTGATCAACAGTATTTTTAATTTCAGTACTAGTAGTACTTATAGACTTTTCATTATTTACTTTTGAAACTTCTCTTGTTTTTTCATGGAGTGCTTTTTCTTTTTCTATATTTTCATCATATTGACTAATAAAGTATTTTATATTATTTTTATCATCTTCATCTAAATCTGGTATATTATAAAATGTATTAAGATGAGTGCTTTTAAATGGAATATTGGTATCTGATTCAATAAAATGTAAAAGTCTGTTAAGTTTGGCTATTGTAATATTATTTTGTTCATATTCTTCAATTATTTTTTTTGATTTTTCAAAACTAGTTTTTAATAAATTTAAATCTTCTGCCTCTTTTTTCATATCATCACTTATAAAGGAAATAAGTTCATCATGTAATATTCCGATTGATTTAATTTTCTTAATTTTTTTATTAAACTTATTATAATTATGCATTGTTACTTTATAAATATTAATTTTTTCTTCTAACATTTCTAAAAATTTAATCCTTGAACTTAAAATAGCACAAACTTTACTTTTGCTACGTATAAATTCTATATCTGTAAAACCAAGTTCTTCAAATACCTTGATTATTAAATCCTCATTTATATCCATATCATCATCAATTTTTCCAATATTTAAATCTTTAAACATACCTTTATCATTTAAATTCATATTAACTCCTTTTCACAGGTTAGATAATAGCATAAAAAAAACCTTTTTTCAAGGTTTTATAGAACAAATGCTATTAAAGTATTTGAACCTTTATTAACTATTTTAGTTATTGTATCACCTAATTTAAATCTTGTATTATCAGGCATCATTGATAGTTTTGCTTTTATACCTTCACCTACTACTCCTTCTAAACTTCTACCAAATATTTCACTTTTCCATATATTTGAGGGATCAACTTCATAATCTTTCATTAAATGTTCTATTAATTCTTTAGACTGCATTTCACTACCAATTATTGGTTCAAATGTTGATTCCACATCTACCTTGACTAGATGTATAGAAGAAGCAACTGCTTTTAATTTAACTCCATATCTTGTTCCTTGTTTAATTATTTCAGGTGGAGTTAATTTCATATCCTTAGTTCCTGGATATACAATACCGTATCCGGTTGCTTTTGCCATTTTAAGTGCTGTTTTAATAGATTCGTATTCTTCTTTACCTTCTTTATAAGAGGAAAACATTTTAAGTAAACTAGCTTTATTCATAACTGTTTCACCTAACATATCTTTTAATACTTCAGAGTATAAATTTTCATCACTTTCTAAGTTTATAGTTATTATTCCATCAGATGCATCTAACTCACTTATATACGCTCTTTTTATGTAGTTGCTATTTTCGTAGTAGGAAGTAATAAACTCTATATCTTTTACTTTTTCAACGTTTGTTACACTTTCTTTCATAAGTTCTAAGTAATGACTTTTTATTTCGTGATTAGTTGGTAAAACATGAACCCACTCTGGAATAGATACTTTAAT
>CAYJEI010000073.1:0-1991 GCA_964369155.1 uncultured Muribaculaceae bacterium
ATATCTAAGCCATGAACTTTATCTTCTATTTCAGATTTTGCTGTCAACATTATTATTGGTGTTGTTATATTATTTTCTCTTAATTTTTTTAAAATATCAAAACCACTCATTCCTGGAAGCATTACATCTAAAATAATTGCATCATAAATTCCTCCTGATGCAATATCATATCCTTCTAATCCATTGTGAACCAAATCTACAGTATATTTATTTTTTTTTAGAATTTGACCTATAGCTATTGCCATATTTTTATGATCTTCTATAATTAATATTTTCATATACACCTCTTTTTTTATTATTTTACATGAGTAAGCTTAAACAAACCTTTATTTAATTATAACACATTCATTATTTAATTTTGAGCATAAAATAATGTAGGTGTTAAAATGAATCAAATAAAATTTATAAAAATTTACAAACGAAAGAAAAAAATTATTATACTATCTCAAATACTTTTGGTAGTTTTGTTTTTTGCAATTTGGCAATACTTAGCTACAAGTGGTAAAATAAATACTTTTATATATTCTTCTCCAGAAAATATTTTTAATTCTATAATTAGTCTTTATAATCAAAGTAATTTGTTTATTCATATATATACAACAATATATGAAACTTTAATAGCATTTTTTTTAGGAATCTTTATTGGATTTATTTTTGCGATATTACTATTCGAATTTAAAACATTTGCTAAAATTATTGATCCTTTTTTAACAATGCTTAATTCACTTCCTAAAGTTGCTCTAGGTCCTTTAATTATAATAATTGCCGGAGCTAATACTTCATCAATTATTATTATGGCTCTTTTTATTAATTTAATTATAAGTATTATGACTATATATAACGGTTTTTTAAGTACAGATAATGTGAAAATAAAACTTTTAAAATCTTTTAACGCAAGTAATTACCAAATACTTAAGAAAGTTGTTATTCCTTCATCTTATAGTACTATTATTTCTAGTTTAAAAATAAATATTTCTATGTCCTTAATAGGAGTTATTATGGGAGAATTTTTAGTTTCAAAAGCAGGCATCGGTTATTTAATAATTTATGGTACACAAATATTTAATTTAAATCTAGTATATACTGGAATATTATTTTTAGTAATTATTTCATTTGTGCTTTATCAAATTGTATATTTACTCGAAAAAAAATTAATGAAATATATTCATTAACTTTTTTATTTATTTCAAATTCATTAATATTTGTAACTCATCAAATAATTACTATTTTTTTTCAGTTATATAATTAATATTGTGTTTATCTAAATCTTCTAAATCAATATTTTTTGGAAATGCTTCGTCAAATGACTCTTCTACTCCATTTTCGTATTTCACTATAATTCCATGTTTTTTTACACAACTGAAATAATATATATTTTCTTTATCTTCATAAAAATATTCAAGTACATCATCACAAGGTAAACCATTTTCTTCTAATGTATCAATAATATTTACAACTTCATTTATTGTATTATGGTTTACTCCAAATAAGTAGAACAAACTTCTAAAATTTATATCACTACTGTCATTAATGACATCATCACTAACTGTTATTAGGCCCTGATCGTTATATAATGTCATTTTATATCCAAGACCTATATATTCCCATCTATAAGTAGGCGTGCCACTAGGATCTGGTTTTGTTAGTTGTATCATAAACACTGGCATTTTATCTTCTTTAATTAGATTATAATCAATTATAGCAAAAAATATTGATAATATAGTTATAGAAAAAAGTATTACTGTACAGATTTTTTTATAAATTTTTTTAATATTTTCTTTTTTATAAAAAATTACTAAGTCACATATAAAGTAGAACATAATTAATATTGCAAATACGTAGTATGGGTCTATCATTAAGTTTTCATTATTCACTATATTTAAGAACAAGATAATAATTGGGATAATAGAAATTAAGCTTGCAAAGTTTTTCTTTTTATATAGTAAAATACCTGTAATCCAAAAAATAATATTAATAACAATGACTGTTAT
>CAYJEI010000073.1:2001-2958 GCA_964369155.1 uncultured Muribaculaceae bacterium
TTAAAGTTACTATTAAATTTAGAATAGTTAAAAATAAAGCTGGTATCGTATAAATATTAAGTAACATTTTTTTATTTAATTTGTTTTTCATATAAGCACCTCTTTTATATCTTTTTCTATATTATTCTATTTCAAATTCTATCATTATATATTTTACTTCATTTTCAGTTATCGGTATATCGTTATTGTTATGCAATGATTTAACTACTCTATAAACTCCTTTTTCAAGATTTTCATAATGGTAATTAAAACTAACTGTTTCTTCTACTTTTTCATTACTATTTAGATTGTAACCTATTGCGTTGAAAATCATTTCTTCTGAATTTTCTAAGACATACCAGTCGTTACCTTCTTTTACTTCTAAAAAATAATCAGCTCCATAAGTATAGTCATCATCCGTCGTATTTTCCATTGTAAAAGTGATTTCCTTATTACTACTTGAAATAGTTTCTACTTTTATTATATCATTTATAAAAGTTAAATCGCTTTTTTTAGGTTCACCTGATCTAGTATTTAAAAGTAACACTAAATTTAAAATAAGCGATATTATAAGTGCGCCTACTAAGATGTATTTTGAATTTTCTTTTTTCTTCTTCATAATCACACATCCTTTTATTTATAATATAACACCTTTTTATTTGCATTTCAATCTGTAATTACTAATATTTTACTACTTTTTACAAAAAAAACTAACAATTTCTTGTTAGTCTCTAAGTTTAATATGAGTTTCTCTAAGCTGAAGCTCAGAAACTTCATTAGGCGCACCTGTCATTAAATCTTGTGCATTGCTATTCATTGGAAATAGCATTACCTCTCTAATGTTTTCCTCACCTAGTAGAATCATTAATATACGCTCAATACCAAGAGCCATTCCAGCGTGCGGAGGAGCTCCGTATTTAAAAGCTGTATATAAAGATGAAAATCTTTTTTCAAGCTCTTCTTTAGTATATCCTGCTA
>CAYJEI010000074.1:0-2953 GCA_964369155.1 uncultured Muribaculaceae bacterium
CATATTTGGAAAAATATTTAATGAAGAAGAAATCAAAGCTAGTGTAAATAAAATATTTAATTTATCTATTTTTTTGGACGATGTAAGTAAGATTAGTAATAAGACAACAATATTGAGTGAAGATAATTTAAAAGATATTAAAAATTACTATGTATTATTAAATTTAGATATATTTGATAAATCAATTGAAATAGAAAATTTATATAAAATAAAAGACCTTTTAAATAAAAATGATATTGATTTTAATATACATTTCTATTTACTAATTGATGAACTTTTTAATAAAAATACACTAACCGAAACTAAAGTAATAACTAAAGTTTCTGGAATTGAAAGACTGCTGTTATCATCTGACAAGGAAATCAACAAAAATTTTATTTTAAGAACAAGTATTATTTGTGAATGTAAGGAAGATAAGGATAAATTAAAAAATAAATTAAAATGTATTTATGAAGTAAGATCTTATCTAGTACATGGAAAAAGTAAAAAATATAAATTTTGGAATAAACTGAAAAAATATGAAAAAATGTTTAATATCATAGACATTAAAAAAAATGAGTTAGGAAGAAGAAAAGAATTATTGTTTTACATTGATAACTATTTAACTGAACTGTTACAAATTGTACTAAATACATATATTAATGATTACGAAAAAATTGAAGAAATGAAATCTGACAAAGTTAATAAAAAATGGAGAATATTATTACCTTTTCTGAAAAAAAGTTAATAGTCCAATAATTATTTTAAGTTTATATGTAATGTAGTTTAATAGATTATGGAAATTAAAAAAATTATTCAAAATAGTTGTTAAAATTAGATCAAATATTGAAATATTAAAAATAAAATGGTAAAATATATTTATATGGGGAGTTAATGTAATGGTAGCATAATTATATCCAAAATAATCAGTGGGAGTTCGAGCCTCCTACTCTCCATTTTAAAATACAAATTTAAAGTTATCACTCTCAAAGTGATGACTTTTTTTATCAATTTCATCACAAACCATTGAAGATACCCATAAAATAACATATAATCTAACTAACAAAGAAATGTCCGTAAGTGGAGTAGTCATCCTCATGCGCGAAAAATCGATCATTTAATGTTTGATTTTTATTATAATAAAACTTTAAATATGATAAGTATGATATAATAAGTATCAATGGAGAGTTGTATGAAATTTGATAATATAAAAGAAATACTGAATAAAATAGTAGAACAATATAATTTTGGTCTTCTTAAAGAAGTAACCAAAGTTGTAGGAGGATTAACTCACACTACTTATAAAATAAAAACTAGTAAGGGAATTTATATAATAAAACTATTGAATCCCAATATAATGAAAAGAAAAACTGCTTTATATAATTTCAAGATTGCTGATGAATTAGAACTTAAATTAATAGAAAATGAAATAAAAGTACTACAAGCTTTAAAATTTAATGAAAAAAGTTTATTAAAAATAGATGAACAATATTTATATATATTTGATTTTTTTGATGGTAAGTCTCTTACAAGTGAAGAAATAAAAGAAGAACATTGTGAACTTATAGCTTTAGAGTTGTCAAAAATACACAATATAGATATTAAAAATGAAAATTATATTAGAAAAGAAATAAAAGTGGATTGGAATTACTATTTAGATTTAGCCAAAGAAAAAAACAGTAATATATATAATATGTTGATTAATAAAATTGATGTTTTAAATAAAAGTATGAATGTTGGTAATGAAGCAATAAAAAATGTTCCTAATATTATATCAATTTGCCATAATGATATGGATAGTAAAAATATTCTGTGGAATAACAAAGAATTTAAAATAATTGATTTAGAGTGTCTAAGTTATTCGAATCCTTACATTGAATTTTTTCAATTAGCTTTGTGTTGGTCAGGATACGAAATGTGTAATATAAACTATGATTTATTAAAATCATTTATTAAAACATATTTAAATAATGTTAATTTAGATAATATTGATTGGGAAGTCATATATAATTCTAATTATGGTAGATTAGAATGGTTAGAATTTAATTTGAAAAGATCGTTTATGATAGAATGTGATTCTAAAGAAGAACAATTAATAGGTATAAATGAAGTTAAAGAAACATTAGAACATGTAATATATTATGATAAAATAAAAGATGAACTATTGAGTGCTTTTAAAAACTACAATGTTAATATATAAGAATAAGTAAAATATGTTTTAATTTAAAAAGCATAAAGGATAAATATAACTATGGAAATAATGTATAAAACAATTGAAAAAGATGAAGACTATTTAAGACAGGTTTCTAAAGAAGTAGATTTTAATGATAATTCTTTGCATGATGATTTAAACAAATTAGATTATGCTTGTAGTATTAATTCAAATATTTTCGCTTTAGCATCAATTCAAATAGGAATACCTAAAAGAATTATATATTTAAAAAATACAACATTAGATATACCAGTAGATGATGTGAGTTATAATGAAAAAGAAATTTTAATTAATCCAATAATTGTAGATAGAGAAGGTCTTACTGAATTTTGGGAAGCATGTGCTAGTTGTTTAGATAAAACTGGTTTAGTAGAAAGACCATATAAAATTACTGTGAAATATCAAAATATAAATAATGAAGAGAAAACTAGAATCTTTATTGGTTTTGAATCTACCGTAATGTGTCATGAACTAGATCACTTAGATGGAATACTCCATATTGATATTGCTAAAAAGATTATTGATGTAAGTAGAGATGAAAGAAAAAAGTTAAGAGAAGAAGAACCTTATAAAGTTTTGAAAAGAAAGATTTAGGTAATTACTTGAATCTTTTTTTTATAAGTGTTATTATAATGATAATTGAAAGGAGATTTAAGTTATGAAAAATTATTTAAGAAGTAGTCTATTTATGACTATAGTAACTATTGCTTGTTTATTTGTGGGAATAAGTAATGTTACAGCTGCAAGTGTATCTTTTAAAGA
>CAYJEI010000075.1:0-2885 GCA_964369155.1 uncultured Muribaculaceae bacterium
ATATTTTTCTTTGTTTTTTCATATGAACTACCTTATGTAGTGTATACTCCAGGAGGTAATATTAATCTTAATGAACGTATTGAAATAGATGACAAAGAAGATTCTTTAGGTTCTTATAATATGGCATATGTATCTATGTATAGAGGTACTATACCAGCGTTAATACTTTCTTATATAATCCCAAACTGGGATATGGAAAGTGCTGATAATATAACTTTGGAAAATCAAAGTATAGAGGAACTGCTTATTTTAGATAAACTTCAAATGGAAAATTCAATAGATATTGCTACTATACTTGCTTATGAGCAAAATAATATTGAAGTATTAAATCTAAAAGAAATAATAAATGTTTCTTATATAATGCCTGAAGCTATTACTGAGTTAAAAATAGGGGATGAAATTTTAAGTGTTGAAGGTATCGATACTTTAAGTTTTGATAATTTAACTTCTTATATAGAAAATCAAAATGAAGATGATGAAATTGTTATTATTGTTAATAGAGATGGTAAAGAGGTAATTACTACTTCATCATTAAGTGTCATAGAAAATAAACTTATGATTGGTATTATGTTTATTAGTACTTATGAATATGAGGTTAATCCTAATATAGAAATTGAATCAAAGGAAAGTGAATCAGGACCTAGTGGTGGACTAATGTTATCTTTATCTATTTATGATAAACTAATCGAAGAAGATTTAACTAATGGAATGAAAATAGTTGGTACAGGTACAATAAGTATTGATGGTTCTGTTGGCGAAATAGATGGAGTTAAATACAAACTATTAGGTTCAAAAGATGCAGAAATATTTTTTTGTCCAGAAGAAAATTATGAAGAAGCAATTCAAATAAAAGAAGATTTTGATTTAAACATGAAAATATACGGAGTAAGTACATTTCAAGAAGCTGTAAGAATACTAGAAACTAACTACTAAAATAGTAGTTTTTTTGTGGACTTTAATTTTTATATTTGGTACAATAGTTTTGTGATTTTGTATGAAACTAATTGATATTGATAGAAATGAGCTATCTCCGATGATGAGACAGTGGGCTTTGATAAAAGATGAATATAAGGAAGAACTTGTATTTTTTAGGCTTGGAGATTTTTATGAATTGTTTTTTGATGATGCCCTTTTAGCATCAAGAGAATTGGAGTTAACTCTTACTGGAAAAGTAGCAGGGCTTAAAGAGCGAGTTCCAATGTGTGGTGTTCCTCATCATTCTGTAAAAAACTACTTAGAAAAATTAATTAATAAAGGATATAAAGTTGCTATAGCAGAGCAGCTAGAAGATGCTAAAAATGCTAAAGGAATGGTGAAAAGAGGAGTTGTTAGTGTAGTTTCTAAGGGAACTATTGCTGATTTTGAGTTATTAGATCAACATAGTGAATCTTATATCGCTAGTATTTTGAAATTTAGTGATATGTACTTAGTAACTTATTTGGATATATCTACTGGGAATTTAAACAGTGTTAAACTTGCAGTTAATAACGAAATATTAGTTAATGAAATTTTAGCTCTAGGTGTTAAAGAAATATTACTTATAGATAATTTAGATACCAATTTAATAGACGTACTAAAAAATAATTATAATATACAAATATCTTATTCGAGTGATTTTTTAGAAGAAAATTTACCTTTATTTTTAGATGATGTAAATATTAGAGTTTCCATTGGAATTAAACATTTATTTTATTATTTAGAAAATAAATTACTAAAAAATTTATCCCATATTAATGAAGTGTTAGTAGTAGATAAATTAGATTATTTGGAGATGGATATACATTCTATAAGGAATTTAGAACTTATAGAAACTTTAAGGTTAAAAGAAAGAACTTATAGTTTATTATGGCTTTTAGATAAAGCAAAAACCGCTGTAGGTTCTAGAAAATTAAAACAATGGATTTTAAATCCACTTAAAAATATTGATAAATTAAATAATAGATATGATAAAATAGAAAAATTAAATACTGAGTTTATTATAAAATCTGAATTAAGAGAGTTACTTTATGAAATATATGATCTTGAAAGATTGTCTGGAAAAGTTGTTAATGGCTCTTTAAATGGACGTGATTTATTACAACTAAAAAATAGTATTAAGGTACTTCCTAAAATTTTTGATATTGTTAAAAAATTAAAATTTGATTATCAATTTTCGCTACACGAAGATCTTTATAATGTTTTGGAAAATAGTATAAGTGATGACTGTCCTATTACTATAAAAGAAGGAAATATTATTAAAAGTGGTTATAATAAAAAATTAGATGACCTTAAAGCAATTAGAAGTGGTGGAAAAGATTTTGTTGCTAATTTTGAAAAAGAAATAAAAGAGACTACTGGAATAAAAAATCTTAAAATTGGCTTTAATAAAGTTTTTGGTTACTATATTGAAGTTTCAAAATCTAATATTAAAGATATAAAACCAGAATTTGGTTTTGAAAGAAGACAGACTTTAGCTGGTGCTGAAAGATATATTTCACCACTTTTAAAAGAAAAAGAAGAAATTATATTAGGTGCTGAAGAAAAAATTAATGAACTGGAGTATGAACTTTTTTTAGAAATTAAAGAAATAGTAAATTCTGAAATAATAAGTATAAAAAAGACAGCAAATGTCATTAGTGAACTTGATGCTATAGCAGCTCTTGCTGAGTGTGCTGATGAGTATAAATTAGTAAGACCTAAACTTAACACTCATAAAAAAATTAGTATTATAGACGGTAGACACCCTGTAGTAGAAGTTGTATCTAAAAAAGAATATGTACCTAATGATTGTTTCATGGATAAAAATTCTTCAACACTTTTACTGACTGGACCTAACATGAGTGGTAAATCAACTTATATGAGACAACTTGCAATTATAGTAATTATGGCACAAATAGGATCTTTTG
>CAYJEI010000076.1:0-2754 GCA_964369155.1 uncultured Muribaculaceae bacterium
AAAGCGGACACGCTTTTCATGAACGTATGCAAGACCAAGCGGCTTTGCGGCGTTTATCATCTCGTGCTTTGACAGAGGAGCTTTTGCGGAGCATTGCTTTGGGAGAATAAGAAAAATCAAAGCTTGACATATGTATATTTTTATACCAAATGGTAAAAAAATTGTGAGATAGATATGCCTTTCATTTTAGAGTTTTGTGATATGTTATAAGGCAGCAAGTTCATATTTTATTAACAATAGTTTTGATAGTAGAAATGACCATTATGAGCATCTGTAAGAGAATTATGCCGCTAATGTCATGAAGAATTGTTAATTTTACGTTTTTGATAAGGTTTTTTTATGGCTCATGATACAGACAAAAATATACGCGTTGTAATGAATCACGAAGATATACAAGAGACTTTGCGCAATTCAAGCGCAGGCTTTTGGCGTATTCTTTTTAATATGGAAACAGGTCAAGGCGAATTATATCTTAATGACAATATGGCGAAAAATTTAAGCTTAGATAAAAGCTTGAGCCCCACAGAACGGTATTTGCACTGGACGAGTCGTATTGCTGCTGAAGAACAGCTTTATATTCAAAAAGCTGTGACTGACCTTTTGCAAAACCCAAGGCCTAACTATGAGATGGAATACTTATGGGACCACCCTGAGTATGGCATCATACCTGTACGTGCCACAGGGCACTCTGTGGTTACGCCTGACGGGAAATATTCCGGCATTGAGGGACATCTCACGCTTTTACACAATGTGGAACGCTTTGAGAGCTCTTTGCGCAATTCCAACGTAAATATGGAGGCCATGTATTCTGCCACTCCCATTGGTATTGGTATTTTAAAGGCTGATTTAACCTTTATTGACTGTAATCCCAAACTTTTGGAATTGCTTGATGTACAAGAGAAAGAGGTCTTCACGCAAAACTTTTTTGCCTTTTCCCCCAAGGAGCAAGAATGCGGCACTTCTTCTGCGGAAAAAGCACGAAATTTTGTGGAGTTAGCGTATGAACATGGCGAGCATGTTTTTGAATGGCAACACTGCACCTCCAAAGGACTTGTCATTCCTTGCGAAGTAAAGCTCCTGCGCACGTATTCGCGCGGCGAAGATACACTCATGAGCTTTACTCGTGATTTACGCAATGAAAAGGAATACATTAAAAAGTTAACGGAGCGGCAAACACAGCTCCAAGATGCTTTGGCAAAGGCAGAGGAAGCGCGTCAAAGTAAAAATCTTTTCTTTGCCAATATTAGCCATGAAATCCGCACACCCATGAATGCCATTATGGGCATGAGCCATTTATGCCAACAGCATACCACGGATGAACGCATTACGCATTATCTAAAAAATATTCATAAGGCAGGGGAAAGCCTTTTGCATATTATCAATGATGTTTTAGATTTATCAAAAATAGAAGCCGGAAAGTTTGAGATGGAAAGCAGTCCTTTTAAGTTTTCTGAGCTTTTAGAAACTATTTCCACTACTGCAAGCACGCTTACAAGTCATAAACCTCTAGAAGTGCTTTTTAATATTGACCCTACTTTACCTACGCACTTTTTAGGAGATGCCAAAAGGCTTGGGCAGGTGCTCACCAATCTCTTTAGTAATGCTATTAAATTTACACAACATGGGTATATTTTGCTCAATGCCTACAAAAAAGCCCAGCATGGAAATATTTGCACCCTTGGTATAGATATTACCGATACAGGTATCGGCATGGATAAGGCGTGTTTGAGTAATATCTTTCGTCCTTTTGAACAGGCAGACCATACAACAACCAACCGTTTTGGCGGTACGGGGCTTGGGCTTACCATCAGCAAAAATATTATTGAAGAAATGGGTGGGGCTATTCAAGTCAACAGCCAAGAAGGCGTTGGCACGACCTTCTCTTTTTATGTGACGCTTCTCATACACAAGGAACTTCCTTGGTTTGATAC
This sequence comes from uncultured Muribaculaceae bacterium, assembly GCA_964369155.1. GTDB lineage: Bacteria > Bacillota_I > Bacilli_A > RF39 > UBA660 > CAKOSP01. Next base: position 1,932 of record CAYJEI010000076.1, read on the forward strand.
AGAAGTGGCTGAAAAGGAAAAAATCTTAATACTTGATGATGGCCCCATGGCGCGTTTTGTACTGGCAGAAATGCTAGAGCTATGCGGCTTTGATGTGGAGACTACAGCAACCATTGAAGAAGCTTGCCGACTTTTACAACACGCTGATGCTGCACAAAAACCGTACACCCTCGCTATTCTTGATTGGAAAATGCCTGACGCCACTGGGTATGAAGCAGGGCAACGCATCCGCGCCATGGCTTTGCAAAAGCAACCGGCATTACTGCTCACGTCTGCCTACACATCAGACATAGTGCTCAGTGAATGGAAGGATATTTTTGCAGGCTTTATTCCTAAACCCGTATTGCCCATGCAGCTTTGGGCAAGCATAATGCAGGCTCTACAATTACTTACGGGACTATTGGAAGATAGCACAGAAAATTTTGAAGAAAGCACCAATTATAAAGAGCTTATAGGACGCACCGTCTTATTGGCTGAAGATAATGAGATAAATCAAGAAATTGCTACTGCTCTTTTAGAAAATTTAGGCCTGCGCATTAAGCTTGCCAACAATGGACAACAAGCTGTAGAGCTTTGCCAACATACACGCTTTGATGCTGTACTTATGGATATTCAAATGCCTGTTATGGATGGCCTTACAGCAACCAAGCATATTCATAAACTTGAAAAATACGCTGATAAGAGTGTGCCCATTATTGCCATGACAGCACATGCCATGCAAATGCATAAAGAACAAAGCTTTGAAGCTGGCATGAGCGACCACTTAACCAAACCCATTGACCCCAAAGCCTTACGTGAGATGCTGTATAAGTGGATTATTCAA
>CAYJEI010000077.1:0-2657 GCA_964369155.1 uncultured Muribaculaceae bacterium
TAGTCTTCATCAACCTTTACATTCATAAGTTCTAATATTCTAAGTAAATCTTTTTCATCTGCAAACTTAATTTCTAGTTTATTTTTAGATATTTTTACCTTTTCATCAAAGTAATCGCTTACAATTCTTTCATATAAATTAAAATTATATAAAGGCTTAATAATATTAGTAGTGTTATTAGCTTTAACACTTAAAATTCTTTCTAAATCATGAACACTCAAATTTTCTTTAATTACTCTATTAGCGTAATCAATAATTTTATGATTATCATCTAATTTACTTAACACCTTAGCATGACTCATAGATAATCTTTTTTCTATAACCATATTTTTAACAATTTCAGGCAATCTTAATAACCCCAATAAATTTGTTACATAGCTTCTGCTCTTGCCAAACTTTTTTGAAAATTCTTCTTGTGTAATATTCTTAAGTTTAATAATTTGTTCAATTGAATTTGCAATTTCGATTGGGTTTAAATCTTCTCTCTGAACATTTTCTAATAAAGCTATTTCCATCATTTCTTCATCAGTAAAATCTTTAATTATAGCAGGTATTTTTTCTTTTCCAGCTATTTTACTAGCTTTACATCTTCTCTCACCTGCAATAAGCTCATATCCATTTATGCTTTTTTTCACAATAATAGGTTGAATTACCCCAAATTGTTTAATAGATTCAGCCATTTCTTCAAGCGCTCCATTATCAAACACTTTTCTTGGTTGATAAGGATTACTTCTAACTTCGCTAAGTAAAATTTCAGTTATATCGCTATCTTTAGCAGTTTCAACAATGTTAGTTTCAACAGCATCAAAATTAATGACATTATTAGCGAATAATTGCTCTAAACCTTTTCCTAATGCTTTCTTTTTATTGTCCATTTCTATCAATCACTTCCTTTGCCAAATTAGCATAAGCTTCTGAAGCTCTACTAGTCGGATCATATTCGTTAATTGGTTTACCATGACTAGGTGCTTCTACAAGTCTTACAAGTCTTGGAATTATTGTACTAAATACTTTATCTTTAAAATATTTTCTTATTTCTTCTACTACTTCAAGTGCAATATTAGTTCTTCCATCAAACATTGTCAATAAAACACCTTCTATTCTTAAATCTGGATTCATACTAGACTGTACCATAATTACTGAATTAAGGAGTTGAGTAATACCTTCAAGAGCTAAAAATTCGCATTGAACTGGAATAATTACTGAATCACTAGCAACAAGTGCATTCATAGTAGCTATACCTAATGAAGGTTGACAATCTATTATAATATAATCATAATTTTCTTTTACTTCTTCCAAAGCTAATTTTAATTGATCGTTTTGTCTAAATTCAGGATCTTCCAACATTTTTTTAACAAATTCAACATCTACTCCAGCTAAATTAAGCGTTGCAGGCATAATACTTAAATTCTTGAATTTTGTTTTTTTGATTCCCTTTTTTATTTCAGTTTGACCAGTTATTACTTCATAAACATCACTATTAAAATCAGATGCCGATAGTCCTAAACCAGTTGTACAATTACTTTGTGGATCCATATCTATTAATAATACTTTTTTTCCACGTTGTCCTAGTGCAGCTGATAGATTAATACTTGTTGTTGTTTTTCCAACTCCACCTTTTTGATTTACTAGTGATATTACCTTAGTCATATATATTTAACACTCCTCTAATATTTTATTAATACGTATTAACATTTTACCATATTAAAAGAATTATTAAAACAATTTTTAACAAAAAAGAAAAAATAATTTTTAAATAATAAATCAATAATTTGACAAAAATGTAACATATATGTTATAATAAATACAGAAGAGGGGCTACATATGAAAACAATATCAAAAATTAGTCAGGAAAGATATTTTCAAATTAAAAAATTATCTTTAGAATTTATAATAAATAAAACAACATTAGAAGAAATCATGAATGAGATACAATATTTTACAAAAGACGAACAAACTATAATATTACAAACAATACAGTATCCAAATGACATTCATATTGTTGAAATAATAAAGAACAATAACATAAAGAATATTAATGATCATAAAATTCCAGTTGGAATAGTATTAGGTAAACAAATCGAATATAATCAATCATATATGTCCAAGTATACTGCAGATGAAGAAATGATACTATTAATTAATAAAGCAAATAGAGTAAGAGAAGAACAAAAACTTACAAAAAAAACAACAAGTGATGAATATAAGAATAATGAATCAACTTTAAATAATTCTAAAATGGAAACTATTATATTTACAACTGACAAAAATAGTATAGATTTTTTTATAGATAACAAACATATAAGAATACAAAAAAAATAATATAGCAAAAAGCTATATTTTTTTTGTTAAAAAAAGTATAGCTTTAAACTATACTAATTCTAATCTAACTTCTAATGCGTCATCTCCACGGCGTTCTTTAAGTTTAATAATTCTTGTATATCCACCATTTCTTTCAGCATATTTAGGAGCTAGCTCGTTAAATATTTTGCTAACGATTTCTTTATCATTATGGAAAAAAGCTAATGCATTTCTACGAGAAACCAAAGTTCCTCTTTTTCCTAAAGTAATCATTTTTTCAACAAATTTTCTAACTTCTTTTGCTCTAGCATCAGTTGTTACCACATAACCATTTTCAATAACAGTTTTAGATAAAC
>CAYJEI010000078.1:0-2537 GCA_964369155.1 uncultured Muribaculaceae bacterium
AAACTCAAAAAAGTAAATATGCATCTAATTATAGATTTTTTCAAGAAAAGATAAATGAGTTTTTAGGTAATTTTCCATCGTTTTTTTCGTTTTTTCCAACAAGAATATTAAATAATTGTATATTATTACCAATTGAGGCTGCTGATCAAAATACTGCTCTTAGAATATTTTCTACATTAAACGATAGAGGATTACCATTGGCTGATGCAGATATATTTAAGGCTCAATTTTATAAATATTATTCAGAAAAAAATCAAAGAAAAGAATTTATAAATAAGTGGAAAGAATTAGAAGATAAATCATCAAAAGTATTTAAAAATACAAATAATACACCAATGGATGAATTATTTACTAGGTATATGTATTATGCTAGAGCTAAACAAGGTATAAAATCTTCTACTACTGAAGCACTTAGAAAATTTTATGAGCGAAATTCATATGAGTTATTAAAAAATGACACAATATTAGATGAATTAAAAAAATTAGTGGATTTCTGGGGTAATGTAAATATACAAAATCCAGAAATGTTTTCTAAAGAAGTGTTAGAAAAACTATTTATATTAAATTATGCACCTAATGGAATGTGGACATATTTTACAACTGTATATTTTATGCATAATAAAGATAATAGTAATAATTTAGATAACGATAAATTTCATGTATTTTTAGATAAAACTATTGCGTTCATTTGGACTTATGCAGTATATATGCCTGGTGTTAATGCTCTTAGAACTCCGATTTATGCAGAAATGGTTAATATAGTAAATGGACTAGAAATAAATTTCAATGATTTTAAATTTGATAAAGAACTAATAAGTAAAACTTTTAAGATGTATGAATTTTATAATAGAAGGCCAATTACTAAATCAATGTTAGCGTGGTGGATGTTTAATGATAAAGTACAGTCAATCCCTTCACTTGAAACAGAATTTGAAATAGAACATATATATCCGAAGAATAGACAAGAAAATGAAAAAGGTTTAACAGATGCTAAAACAATTGAAGTATTAGGGAATAAATCTTTTTTAGAAAAGAAAATAAATATAAGAGCTTCAGATTATAGATTTGAAGATAAGAAAAAGTACTATACAGGGTATACAACCGAAAGGGGGATTATTAAGCCATCAACTATAGTAAAAGAATTAATTGATTTATCATCAACAAGTTATCAATTTAATGAAGATGATATAATAACTAGAAATAATAACATAATAATTCAATTTATAGATTATTTAGAAAAAAATAGTATGTTTTAATTTCAAAAACATAAAGGGTAAATATAATTATGGAAATAATATATAAAACAATTGAAAAAGATGAAGCTTATTTAAGACAGGTTTCTAAAGAAGTAGATTTTAGTGATGTAACTTTAGTTGATGATTTAAACAAATTAGATTATGCTTGTAGTATAAATTCAAATATTTTTGCTTTAGCATCAATTCAAGTAGGAATACCTAAAAGAATTATATATTTAAAAAATACAACATTAGATATACCAGTAGATGATGTGAGTTATAATGAAAAAGAAATTTTAATTAATCCAATAATTGTAGATAGAGAAGGTCTTACTGAATTTTGGGAAGCATGTGCTAGTTGTTTAGATAAAACTGGTTTAGTAGAAAGGCCATATAAAATTACTGTAAAATATCAAGATATAAATAATGAAGAGAAAACTAGAATATTTGTTGGTTTTGAATCTACCGTAATGTGTCATGAACTTGATCATTTAGATGGAATATTACACATTGATATTGCTAAAAAGATAATTAATATAAGTAAAGAAGAAAGAAAAATATTAAGAGAAAGAGAACCTTACAGAATTTTAAAAAAGTAATTATAAGAGGTGATATTGTGGATTATGTATGTAAAATAGCAACTATAAAGGATATGGAAATTAAATGGGATGAAGAGATAAATAATCATCCTGGTAATAATAATTGGGTTATATGGAAAGAAGAAAATATAAATAAAGTTAAAGATAATAAGGCTATTGTTTATTGTGGATTTCTTGATGGTAAAATCATTTGTGAAGCTACTGCTGTAATAGATAAGTCTGCTTATATTAATAGTGATAAATTAATAGATGAAATTACTGCTTACTTAACTGGTTTTAGAACTAATAAAGAATTTTGTAATAAAGGATATTTTTCAAAACTATATAAATATATGGAAGATGATTTAGTTAGTAGAGGTTATAAATATTTAACATTAGGTGTTGAAGCTTGTGAAGTTAGAAACATGATGATTTATTTTAAATATGGTTTTACAGATTATATTAAATCTGAAACTGAGAGTTATCCGGATGGAAAAATTATTTTAGTGAATTTTTATGGCAAGGATTTAGTGTAAGTGGTATTCAAAAGATTTAGGTAATTACTTGAATCTTTTTTTTATAAGTGTTATTATAATAATAATTGAAAGGAGATTTAAGTTATGAAAAATTATTTAATAAGTAGTCTATTTATGACTATAGTAACTATTACTTGTTTATTTGTGGGAATAAGTAATGTTACAGCTGCAAGTGTATCTTTTAAAGA
>CAYJEI010000079.1:0-255 GCA_964369155.1 uncultured Muribaculaceae bacterium
TATTCGAAAATGACAAAGCCGATACAGAAAATGTATCTGCGACAGCATATAGTGCTTGTATTGCAGATGTTGAGAGAGAAAGTTCGGTCGAAAATGCAATATATGAGTTAGCAGAGCAAAATGCAAAAAATATTATTACTGCTTTGGTGACGCCTTTCGTAACTCAGCTCGATGAAGCATACACCTTAGACGTGATTTAGGGGGTTGAAGTGATGAAAAATAGAAAACTCACTATACTAGTTGTAATATTCGTTT
>CAYJEI010000079.1:265-2450 GCA_964369155.1 uncultured Muribaculaceae bacterium
ATGCTTCGGGTGCGTTATGGTGGAAAAAAGACAAGAAATTCTGGATAGAATACAGCGGAATTGTTAGCATCGGAATCGACGCGTCTTTGTTGGAATTGTCGGTAAATAACGATTTAGTCACCATTTCCATGCCAAAAGCAAAAGTTTTAAGCAGTAAAGTCGACGAAACAACCTTGACGGAGGAGTCGTTTATTGTAGACAAAGACTCAGCGGAGGTTAATGCGGAAGACCAAACTTATGCATTCGCCGAAGCACAAGCACACTTAGAGACCTCAGCATCCACAGACGATTCACTACTTGCCGAAGCAGAACGAAGAGTGCAGTTGCTTTTGGGCGATTATGTGGCAAATATTGGCGAATTAATGGGTGTTGAGTACACCATCGAATGGAAAATAATTGATTAAATATTTGATATTCAAATACTACTAGAACTACAGATAGTATTCACTATTTGTAGTTCTATGCCTTTCTGGCTAAGGGATTAAACAAATTGTATAATAATGAGGAATCAATATGGAAACAAAACTAAAAACAGGAAAATATACACACTTCAAAGGCAAAGAATACGAGTTGCTTTATATAGCAAAACACAGCGAAACATTGGAAGAATTTGTGGTATATAAAGCACTTTATGGAGATTTCGGCGTCTGGATTCGCCCAGTGAAAATGTGGGAGGAGCTTGTTGTACATGAGGGTCGTGAGCTAAAGCGCTTCACCTATGTGGGCGATGAGTAAATAAAATTTGATAAATTGGAGATTTTGTGTTAAAATTCTATCTGAAAGTGATAGGTGAAATTGAGTGACCGACGAAGAATTTAATGAATATTATGCAAATAAATTGAATAAGCAACAAAAAGAGGCAGTGTCCTCCGTAGATGGTGCAATACTGTTGCTTGCGGTTCCGGGAAGTGGAAAAACGACGGTACTAATTACTCGTCTTGGGTATATGATTTATTGCAAGAATATTCATCCTACAAGTATTTTGACAATGACTTACACCGTTGCGGCGACCAGAGAAATGAAAAACAGATTTTCGAACATTTTTGGTCAAGAATACGCACAAAATATGGAATTTAGGACCATTAACGGAATTTCTGCGAAGATAATCGAATTCTACAGCAAACATCATGGAAAAGGCGTGCCTTTTACACTGTTGGAAAATGATGGCGATGCTTCTCGGGCGATTAGGGAGATTTATTCGCAATTATTTGATGATTATCCCACGGATAGCACGATTAAAGACATCCGCACGAGCATAACATATATCAAAAATATGATGTCAAATAATGCTGAAATTGCGGAAATGGACACGAATATTAAAAATATTGGTAAAATTTATGCACATTATCGTCAATATCTCAAGCAAAATCGTTTGATGGACTACGATGATCAAATGATTTATGCACTCGAAATTTTGAAACATTATCCGAGTGTGTTGGAGTATTTTCAAGATAAATTTCGCTATATCTGTGTTGATGAATCGCAAGACACATCGAAAATCCAACATGAAATTATTAAATTACTTGCAGGAAAACATGGAAATATATTCATGGTTGGCGACGAGGATCAAAGCATTTATGGATTTCGAGCTGCGTATCCACAGGCGCTTATGAACTTTCGCAAAGACTATGAAAATGCAAAAATTTTACTGATGGAAGAAAATTTTCGTTCAACAGAAGAAATAGTTTCTGTCGCGAACTCGTTTGTGGAAAAAAATCAGCTTAGATATGAGAAAAAGATAAAGCCCACGCGGGGTACTGGTGCTCAAATTGGTTTTATACACACAAAAAATAGAAGAGCACAGTATAAATATTTATTTAGTCTTGCAAGAATATGCATAACTGAAACAGCTGTGCTCTACCGAAATAACGATAGCGCGATACCTTTAATTGATATGTTTGAACGATTTGGGGTTTCGTATAGCTGTAGAAAATTTGATGAGGGATTTTTCTCACATCGCATTATTAATGACATAATTGATATAATTAATTTTGGATATGACCCGTATAATTATGATATTTTTATGCATATTTATTATAAACTTGGAAGTTCCATCAGTAAAAATGCAGCAGAATTCGCCTGCTCAAAGAGTCGAAATTCAGGAAAAACAATTCTTGAAGAATTAGTTCAAGTGGCGGATATGAAACCACACACACGAGATTTAGTAACAGATTTATTAGAAATA
>CAYJEI010000080.1:0-2411 GCA_964369155.1 uncultured Muribaculaceae bacterium
AAGCTGAAAATTTATTGGATAGTATATGTATTACGGTGAATAAAAATACTATACCTGGTGAAACAGAAAGTCCTTTTGTTACAAGTGGTATTAGAGTAGGTACAGCGGCAATGACTACTAGAGGATTTACGGGAAGTGATTTCGAAAAAGTTGCTAGTATCATTGCTAGATGTTTGAATAAATCAGATAGCAAAGAAAAATTAATTGAAGAAGTAAAGAGTCTAACGAGTAAATATCCGTTAATAAGTAATTAATGGAAATTTAAATATAATGTTTTTAATAGTTGCTTTTTATATAGTTCAAGGAATGTTTAATATAAGTGTGATTACAATTGCTCCATTATTTTTCATATTTTTAGGACTTTTAAACAGTAACTTTAAAATAAATTATTCATTGAATATTAAAATTGGGAGGTAGTATTATGGAAAAAAATTATGAAATAAAAAATGCTAGAGTTAGTTTGCTTGGCTATACACAAACTCTAAGTGGTGAAGGACCTGAGTCAATAGTGGCATCTGCGGCAAGATTATGTTACTCAAAAGTTGGTGTTAGCGAAATTATGGAAAAAAACACCGATGAGTCTAATGCGAAATTTATTGATATGCTTAGTAGTATGGGGCATATGAGCCCTTTTGAACATGCATCTTTTACATTTGGTATTGAAGGAATAAGTAGAACTTGTTCTCATCAAATTGTTAGACATAGAACTGGGAAGTACTCTCAGCAGTCGCAAAGATATGTTGATTTAACTGAGAAAGCTTATTTTATAATCCCTCCGGCAATTGAAAATATCGAGTCGGCGAAACTGGCTTATATTGATTCAATATTAAATGATTATGATAATTATGAAACTATTTATAATGAACTACTTCAAGGATTACTGGATAAACATGATAATCCATCTAAAACTTTAGTAGGTAAATTAAAAAAACAAGCACTAGAAGACGCTAGGTTTGCGCTTCCTAATGCTTGCGAAACTAAAATGGTAATGACAATTGATGCGAGAAACCTAATCAATTTCTTTAAAGAAAGATTATGTACTAGAGCTCAGTGGGAAATTAGAGAAGTTGCTGAGCAAATGCTGGATTTAGTTTTAGAGATCGCTCCATATATTTTTTCAAAAGCAGGAGCTTCGTGCGTATTTGGGGCGTGCAAAGAAGGAGCGATGAGCTGTGGCGTTAAACAAGAACCAAGACCACTTCAAAAAGAGAGGAAAAAATAATGAGTAAATTAATTGTAATCGAGGGGACAGATTGTTCAGGTAAAGAAACTCAAAGTAATTTATTAAGGGATACTTTAGAAAAAAATGGAATTAAAGTATATAAAGACCAGTTTCCTAAGTATGATACACCTACTGGTAAAATAATTGGTGGACCTTATTTAGGAAAAGAATACATATGTGATACTTGGTTTGAAGAAGGCGCAAGTAATGTAGATCCTTTGATATCTAGTGTATATTATGCAGCTGATCGTAGATATAATATCGATATAATAAAATCCAAACTTGAAGAAGGGTATATAGTTATTCTTGATAGATATGTTTCATCCAATATGGGTCATCAAGCTGGTAAAATTATAGATGATAATAAAAGAAAAGAGTTATATAAAAAGTTAGAAATATTAGAATATGAACTTATGGAACTTCCAAAACCAGATCTTACTATTTTTCTTTATATGCCTACTGAATATGCAAAGATATTAAAGGAAAATAGAACGGAGGCTAGTGATGGACTTGAAAAAGATGAAAAACATTTACTGCATGCAGAAAAAACATATTTAGAACTGGCAAATCTTTATTCATATGTAAAGGTAAATTGCGTTGAAAATGAAAAAATTAGGTCTATTGATGAAATAGGTGCTGATGTATATAATGTAGTTTTAAGTGAACTTGTTAATGTTGAAGAAAATAAATATAGTAAAGTAGCATAATTTAAATTATGCTTTTTTTATTGAAGTTTTGTGATAAAATATATTTGAGAGGGAAATTATGAACACTAACGAATATAATTATGAATTACCAGAGAAGTTAATAGCACAAGTACCGCTTTTAAATAGAGAAAAATCTAGATTATTAATTATGGATAAAAGTAATGGTAATTTAACTGAGAATATATTTGAAAATATAATAGATTATTTAGATAAAGGCGATGTTTTAGTTTTAAATAATACTAAAGTTTTACCAGCTAGATTAATCGGAGTAAAAGAGGAAACTGGTGCTGTAATTGAAATATTACTTCTTAAAAATATTGAAAAAAATATATGGGAATGTTTAGCAAAGCCGCAAAAGAGATTAAAGGTTAATACTATTGTTAAATTTAGTGATGAATTATCATTAAAAGTATTAGATATTAAACCTGATGGTATCACTAATGTTGAATTTTTGTATGATGGAATTTTTATTGAAATACTGG
>CAYJEI010000081.1:0-2339 GCA_964369155.1 uncultured Muribaculaceae bacterium
AATATTTTATTATTATTGTTAAAATGCTAAATAATCCAAAAAAGCCGAATGATAATAATAACATAGTAGTTGTCCAGCCTTCAATAGGTTCTGATGAAATAAAAATATATATTGTGTAACCAATTGAAAATATTGTAGCAAGCATCATTATTATTGCCATAAATTTTGCTAATTTATAAGCCACATCAGTAAATAATACAATTGAATTAACTGCTAATTTTCTTCTATTTCTTTTTTCTAATTTACTTAATTTATAACTTTTATTTTTAACTTTATCATATCCTACTGTACTGTATATTAAACCAGATGTAGCATATATTGCTTTTCTATATGGAACACTACTGTTTAATGATTTTATTCTGTTGATAACTCTTCTTGAAAGAATTCTAAATGATTCTGTATTTATATTATATATATTATTAGAATTGCTGTTGAATATTTTATAAAATAATTTTGATGTCATTTTTTTATTTTGATTGTTAACAGCACTTACTATATCTGAACCTTGTACTGATTTATCATATACCTCTTTAATTGTATTCGGATTATAATCCATAATTGTGTTATCAAATTCAAAAACAAAGTCTCCTATTGCTAAATCGACTCCAGCATTCATACACATCTCTAATCCTTGATGATAACTCATATTAATTATACTTAGTATGGTTCCTGTTAATTCATTAGATACTTTTTCTATTTTTTCGTATGTTTTATCTGTTGATGAATCATTCACACAAATAATTTCATATTTATCAAAATTATCTTTTAATTCTTTGTTTACATTTTTTAAAAATTCTTTTATTCCTTTTTCATTATTATACGCATATATTACTGCTGATACAAAATTTTTTTCTTTCATTTTTTTCATAGTATTAACTTTCTTATTTTTCATTTAGTGCCTCGTCCAAATCAAATACAGTATTTATTTTTCCTGATAGAACACTTATAAAAGTTGGATTTGTTGTGTATCTTTTTATAACTGTTGGTCTAGAATCATCTATTTCTGAAGTTTTTAATATTGGTTTTATGGAAAATAATGATTTTTCGTATTTGAACTTATACTCTTCTTTTAAATATTTCTTAGATAAATTTGACATATAGTCCCATGCTGATTTAGGCTTTTGTTCGCATAAATTGCAATTACCTAATTTTTCTTTGGTACAGTAGCCTTTACTTTTTTCTTGACATGCAAACTCCGGTAAAAATTCGTACGAGGTTACATGCGGTGTAAATGTAACAGACGTTAGTGAGTGATATCCTGTTTTTCCAAATGGCATTATTGAGAAAAATGGACCGTCCATTACAGTAATTCCAACATCTTTTAATTTGTCATCTACACTGCACAGTATCATTTCGCATAGTTCGTATTTTATTTTGAACATTTCAAAATTCAACATATTTAATATTTGATTTATTGATGCATATGTTGCATTAAGTAAATATCCTGTTAAATAGGATTCTCCATTAGATAGTTTAATATTATAATAACTTTCTTTTTTCTTAATAGATTTAATATCTACTTCATACATAATTTTTACGTTATCTAGTTTTTCTATTTCTTTTAAAAAATAATCTCTCAAAATTATAGCGTCAAATGTGTATTCTTTCGTTAAAAAAGCACCATCGCACATTCCATCTTTGAAATACTTACTTTCATTAATTTCATCACACATTATGTTTGAACTTTCACAAAATTTTTTAAATTGATTTTTATCTGTCCACGAAAAATTTGAAGATGTTGCATATATTTTATCAAACTCTTTCATTATACAAAAATTATATTCCTCAACAAATCTATTAAAATAGTTTGCTGATTTTATAGCCGTTGAATATGATCGTGGGTAATGATAACCCATATGAACTCTTGCTTGATTTATATAAGTAGCTTTAGAAAAAGCCTCTTTTTCTTTTTCTAAAACTAATATATTTTCTTTCTTTTTACCACAATATAGAGCTGAATATAAACCATATATTCCAGCACCAATAATAATTTTATCGTATTTCATTTTAACCTCTAATCTTTATAATTATATTTACCAAATAAATTTAATATCAGAATTTTAAATAATAAATAATTCCCTTTAAAAAATGATATCTTTGTTGGAGTTTTACCCTTTTTAGGATATTCTCTTTTTACTGGTATTTCACAGGTTTTTAGTTTTAATTGATCTGCTCTTACCGATAAATATGCTAGTAATTCATATGTCATAAAAATATCTCTTAAAGGTTTTACTTTTGGGTGTGTTATATAATTTTTTGAATATGCTCTAAACGCATTAGTTGTATCAGTATATTTCTTTTTTGCTGTTAGCGATATTATAGGAGCATGTAATAGCTTA
>CAYJEI010000082.1:0-2102 GCA_964369155.1 uncultured Muribaculaceae bacterium
TGTTAATGTTGTAGCACATTTATCTGGACAAGGATACATTGTTGAATTAAATTCTTTATTACCTAAATCTTTTTTTGGTAATGCAACTATAAATTTTTGTGAACTATCTTTTGATTGTGTTAAATAATCTACTTCTGAAGGTGCGTTAGTGTCAATATCATCATAATTATAAGTTAATTTATATTTTATTTCATCACACTTATTATTATCAACTGTTAAATCAATTATAATTTTAATACTTTTTATATCTTTTAAATATAAGTTTTTTGCTAAGATTGCATTGGACATATTAATAGAACTACTACCTACATCAAATGCAGATACAGCACCATCTAAATATTCTATTTCAACTTGATAATTTAATGAATTATTTAAATTATTTTCAACTTCTAATAAGAAAAATGTGAATTTACTAGTTGATGTTGCATCAAAATTTTCTGGAGTTATTGTTATTACTTCTCTTTTTTTTGTAACTTCATTTTCGTCATTGTATTCAGAGTTTAGCGAAGTTTTTGTAACATAAACCTCTGGTTCTTTTTCACCATTTAAACCTAGCGATTCCATTGCAACTGCTTCTAAACCAACTTTAATTAGTTCCAAAACTATATGTTTATAGGTTGTATAGAATTGGTCATATTCATCAGTATTAGGATTTAACCATGTAAATCTGTTGTCATTGGCTCCTGATTCATTTGGTTCAATGTATTTGTCGTCCACAAACCATGACCTATCTGAAATAACATCTGCTATTTCACTATAGATATTTTTGCTATTTTCTGGTTGCTCATCTAATAATACAATTTTTGATATTTCTTCTAAAACATCACTATAAGTTAAATCTGAACCTAAGTATCCTATTATTTCATCTTCGTTGCTAGATCCACTCATTGTTTGTAATGTGTCTAATGCTAAATATGAGTGTGCTGTAAGTATTTCTTCATAATTATCTTTAACAATACTTGTTCCTTGGTTAAAAATACCAATATACAAAGCTCTTAGTGCTAAAGACGTAGCTGCGTAATATACACTACTCCCGCCTTCTGCGTTTAATATTTCAGCTCCTGTAAATTCATTGTTATTGATTTGAGAAGTCATTTTAGAACTATTTAAAAATTTACTTGAGTCTTTTCCGCCAAAACCATAATTATATATAGCTGTCAATCCAGCATTCATATTATCTAGAAAATCTGATTGACTTCTGTTTGGAGTAGTATAGTAAAGTGTATTATAATTATCATCTGTTGTCGTTGCCTTTGCTCCTGGGTCAAGACAGTAAATAGGTACTACTTCTTCATCTACAACAATATAATAATACCACTGTACAAAATTTTCCGATGAAAAACTTTCAAGTTTTAAATGTTTACCCATCGTTGATCCATATGCAGTAGTATTTAAAACGTATCCTGATGACCCTCCTAAAATAAAATCGCTACTTCCAAAATCAGAGTGAAAAGCATTAACTTTTGTAGAAGTAAAGAGTAATATACTTACTAAAAAAATTATATATTTTATTTTACTTTTCATTTTTCCTCCTCCTTTTGATTATAATAAATAATGCTACTGCTATAAAGACTAATACAAATCCTATTACAATATATAAAACTATATTTTGTGATGTATTATTATTTTTTTCAGTATCATCATCAGTTCCATTTAAATCATTTTTTTCAATTTCTATAATCTTATCAACAAAACTGCTTTCATCTAAACTTTCATTGAATGTGAATAGACTACATACATCTTCATCTTCTTTTCCTATACACATATCTTTATGTGCAAAAGAATTAAATTTAGGCTTACTCAGATATAAAATTTTATAATCTTCATCTGGACACGATGTATTATTAGATGATTTAACTGTAAACGTGTATGTTACAACTTCATATTTGTAAGGATCTTTAAATGTGTAAGTACCATCAACAAAACTATCATAATAAATATTTTCTGTGTAATCAAGGTAATCCGTACTTATTTCCACATAAAAATTTTCACTCATTCCTAAAATACTAATATCTATGAAATGCTCTGTTTCTGTATATGTATCCCAATCTTCAGGCGGCACCGCATCTGGAGCTTCTACCTCTCCTGGAGCTGTTGTATAT
>CAYJEI010000083.1:0-1973 GCA_964369155.1 uncultured Muribaculaceae bacterium
GGTATATTATGAAAGTTAGACCATCAGTAAAAAAAATCTGTAATAAATGTAAAGTAATTAGAAGAAAAGGCAAAGTTATGGTTATTTGTGATAACCCTAAACATAAGCAAAGACAAGGATAAGGAGAAATTATGGCAAGAATTAAAAATATTGAATTACCTGGAAATAAACACGTAGTTATTGGATTAACTGCTATCTATGGTATTGGTAGAAGTTTAGCTAAAACAATTTGTTTAGATGCTAAAGTTGATCCTACTACTAAAGTAAAAGATTTAACAGAAGCAGATATTACTGCACTTCGTAAAGAAGTAGATAATCATACTGTTGAAGGAGACTTAAGAAGAGATGTTCAATTAAGTATCAAAGGTATGATGGAAATTAATTGCTACAAAGGTGTTAGACATAAAAAAGGTCTTCCAGTTAATGGACAAAGAACAAGTAGAAATGCTAAAACTCGTAAAGGTCGCGGTAAAGTTGTAGCTAATAAGAAAAAAGCAGGAAAGTAGGTAAATAGATATGGCATATAATAGAAGAAAAAGAAAAATTAAAAGATCGATTCCTGAAGCTCAAGCTCATATCCATTCAACTTATAATAATACAATAGTTACTATTTCAGATAAAGATGGAAATGTAATAGCATGGTCATCTGCTGGTAGAATCGGTTATAAAAGTAGTAAAAAGAAAACTCCTTTTGCTGCTGGAATGACTGCAGATGCTGCTGCACAAGCTGCTATTGAAAATGGTGTTAAAAAAGTTGATGTTTTTGTAAAAGGTTTAGGACCAGGTAGAGAAAATGCTGTTAGATCACTTCAAGCAGCAGGACTTGAAATTTTATCAATAACAGATGAAACACCAGTTCCACACAATGGATGTCGTCCACCAAAAAGACCAAGAAAATAGGTAGAAAGGGTAATTTAAAATGATTAAATTTGACAAACCAGATTATAAAATTGTAGAAACAGTATTAGCAAATAATTATGCTAAATTCGAACTTGATCCTCTTGAAAGAGGTTTTGCTACTACTATAGGAAATGCACTTAGAAGAGTACTTTTATCAAGCTTACCAGGTAGTGCAATTACAAGTATTAAAATTGATACTGTTATGCATGAATTTCAAAAAATTGAGGGAGTTAGAGAAGATGTAACATCTATTGTTCTTGCTTGTAAGAAAATAGTTCTTAAAAATCATTCTAATACACCTAAAACAATTAAATTATCTGTTTCTAACGAAGGAGCTGTAACTGCAGGAGATATTACACCAGATGCTGATATCGAAATAATTAATCCTGATTTAGTTATTTGTAACTTAGTTAAGGGTGGTAAAATTGACATGGAAATGACTGTTAATAATGGTCGTGGTTATGTTGATGCTGCTACTAATAAAGGTAATTTAGAAGATGCAAAAATTGGAGTAATCGCTATTGATTCATCATATTCGCCTATTGAACTAGTTAAATACGAAGCTTTAGAAACTCGTGTTGGTCAAAATGAAAATTATGATAAATTAGTAATGGAAGTAACTACTAATGGTAGTATGACTCCAGAAGAAGCTCTTGCACTTGCTTCTAAAATATTAATTGAACATTTTAATATTGTAGCTGATTTAAATCAAATTAGTAATGTTAGTGGATTAATGCAAGAGAAAAAAGTAGATACTATTGCTAAAAAGTTAGAAACTGCTATTGAAGAAGTTGAATTTTCAGTAAGAGCTTATAACTGTTTAAAAAGAGCAGGAGTACATACTATTCAAGATTTAGTTGATAAAAAGGAAGTAGAAGTTACAAAAATCAGAAACTTAGGAAAAAAATCTTTAAAAGAAGTTATTGACAAAGTTGCTGAACTTGGACTTACATTTAAGGAGTAAACATGTATAGAAAATTAAATAGAGAAACTAAAATTAGATCTAGTATTATTAGAGGTTTATCTAAAACTGTTATTGAAAATGGTTATGTGGTAACAACTGATGCTAGAGC
>CAYJEI010000084.1:0-1879 GCA_964369155.1 uncultured Muribaculaceae bacterium
AAATATACTGACAAAGGTTCTATTGTAATAAAAGTTAACTGTATTAATGTTAAAAATATTTCTAATTTAATTTTTTCTATTTCAGATACCGGTAAAGGTATAAGAAGAGAAGATTTACACAAATTATTTGGAAAATTCGAAAGGCTTGATACTGAAAAAAATTCTACTATTGAAGGTACAGGTTTAGGACTTGCTATCACTAAAAATTTAATAGAAATGATGGGTGGAAGAATAAATGTTCAGTCTAGTTATGGACATGGAAGTTTGTTTGTTGTGAAGTTACCTCAAAAAATATCTTGTTTAATTAAGCCGTTAAATAAAGAAAATTTAAATAAAGAAAAAATCTATAAAAAAGATGTTTTTAAGAATAAGAAAATATTAGTTGTAGATGATAATTTGCTTAATATTAAAGTAGTTGAAATTGATGAATGTTATGAAGGACAAGAATGTATCGATAAAATAGAAAATAATAATGAATACGATATTATTTTAATGGATATAATGATGCCAAATATGTCAGGTGAAGTTGCACTTGCAAAACTGAAAGATATTAAAGGATTTAATATACCGGTTATAGCAGTAACTGCTGATGCAGTTTCAAGTGCTAAAGATACATATTTGTCAATGGGTTTTATTGATTATATAGCTAAACCTTATAGTAAAGATATAATACATGATAAATTAGAAAAAATATTATTAGGTAAAGATATTTAAAGCATATTAGAATATATAGATAATTAAAAATATATATAAGAGGAGATATTATAATGGAATATAATGATATTTTGATTACTGCAAACAAACTTGCTGATCAGAAAAATAAAATAAAAAATTTAAAAGAAAAACTTAAAAAGGAATTTGATTCTGAGTTAAACAATGAAATTCTTGAACTTGAAAGGCAGATTAATAAAATAAATGAAAAGCTAGATATGGAAGTTGAAAGAATGTTACCATTTTTAGAAATGGCTGAGTATGATAAATTTAAGGAATTAGAGGAACAGTATAATAAAATTCAACTTAAATATGAGTCTTTACATTTCGATGATAGTAATACTGTTTTTCCATTTATTTTAAAACTACTTGAACATGTTGAAGGAGAAGAGTATGTTTGTAAAAAAATAATAATTGAAGATGAAAGTAACTCATTTATTGGTTGGCCTTTGGTTGCAAAAAGCAATATGTCAAAAGAGGTTATAAATATACCTGCTTATATTTTTATTGCTAGAAGGTTACTAGAAGAAAAATTTAAAGATATTTTATTAAATGAGAATGCTGTTATTAAGGATCAAAAACTTAGAGAAGATAATTCAAGAATAATTTTATTAAAAGAAGAACTTACTGATGAACATTTTAAAGCATCTAATGAAATAGATGGGAACTTTGAATCAATTAATTTGGTTCGTATTGGTGTAGATGGTGGATATTCTTCGTTAGAAACTTATCCATATTCTGATTTTATTTATTTAGAGGATTTTGTTTCAGAAATTTTAAAAAGAAAAATTAAAGATGATATTCAGTTTATGAATAATGAAGTTTTACAAAATATTTTTGATGAACATAAAAGCTTAAATAAAAGAAAAAATATAGTAGTTAGAACTATTAGAAAAATTAAAAAAGTTTAAAGAATAGAAATATTCTTTTTTTTAATGTTATACATATAATTTTTTAGGAGATTGTATGAAAAAAATAATTTTATTAATATTGCTCATGGTACCAGTAAATATTTTTGCTATAAGTGCTTCTAGTTATGTAGTTTTAGATCAAAACAGTAATAATATTTTATACGGAAGTAATTATAATGATGAAGCGTTAATAGCAAGCATAACTAAGATAATGACAGCTATTATAGTTATTGAAAATGTTGATGATTTAAATAAAA
>CAYJEI010000085.1:0-1865 GCA_964369155.1 uncultured Muribaculaceae bacterium
TTCTGTAGTTAGTGTAATTATAAGATGTTATTTTGAAGGAGAACCTGAAAATAATGATTATGACAGTTATAAATTAGGAAATGCTGAAGTAATAAAATATAAATGTAGAAAAGGGAATTTTAAATAATTAGATAAATGAATCGAAAAGATTGAAAAAGGAGTTAAAATGAAAACTATAGAAGAATATCTTAAACAATATCAAGGTAAAGAAATCGAAAATATAAGTAAAGGCGGTAGTCCAGCATTTTTAGTTGATGAAAATTTAATCTTGGTTAAGTATAGTTCACAGAATAAATATGGACTAGCAAGAGAATCAGCTGAAAAAGTGATGCAAGCAGTAAATTCTAAAAATGCAAAAGGAATAAATACACCAAAACATCATGCTATACATAGAGTTGAGATTGGAGAAAATAATCACTGCTTAGTTTTACAAGAAAAAGCAAAAGGAATAAATTTAGTAGAATATTCGTACTCTAAGAATGATATTGGGACTCAATATGATTTGATGAAGGAATTTGTTTCCATGCCAGATTCTCACATTGATAAAGCTATATTGGATATATGCAGTTTATTTAATATGGGAATAGAGCTTAAAGAAAAAAATATATTTTACGATAATTCTATAAATGATGGAGGATTTATATTTATTGATTTTATTGCGGGAGATGTAAAAGAACTTGATTTTACATCAATAAAAGATATAAATTTCCTTACTAAATTTTTAGGGTTTTTAAAAGCACCATGTTTACCTACTTGGAGCAATGATTATTCAGACGAAGAAAAGTTATTTAGTGAACAAGTATTTTTAACAATGCACACTAGGACATTTAAAAGTTTAGAAAGAGTAATTCCAAATTTCATAATTTATAGAAGAGATATATTAAGAAGCTATAATGAAAAACAATTAAATAATTTACGTGATAGCGGAGTTGAATTCGATAATCTTAATTTGACATCAGATGAATTATTTATCTTTGAAGAAAAATGTAAAAACATAGTAAAAGAATCAATTAGTGATTATTTGAAAGGAAATATTAAAATTTCAGATATACATATAAACAAAATAAGATTAGATTTGGAATATAATTTTATGTTTAAAAATTGGGAACATAACAAAAGTAACACTATTAAATTAGAAAACTTTAATAATAATTATGAATACGAAAAAGAAAGTAGATGTATGTTGCAAGACACTTTAAAAATGATGTTCAATACCGCAGTTGAAATCAATGATTACGAATTAAAAGAAGTTCATTTTTATGATTGTTATGAAAAAATATGTGATTTAAAACAGCAAAATGAAAATCTAAAAATGTAGAAATCTTATCGTGAGAGTTTAATAATAGAAAAATAACATATAGATATAAGGAGGTAAATTAATATGGATATGTATCAAAAAAGAAGACAAAGAAAAGAAAATAAAGAAAATGAAACAATAGAACAAACTATGGAAGTATTAGGGAGAACTAGTATAAACTGGTATCCTGGACACATGGCAAAAACTAAAAGACAAATTAAAGATAATATAAATTTAATAGATATTATATTTGAAGTTATAGATTCAAGGGTACCTTATTCTTCAAAAATAAAGGACATTGAAGAAATCATTCGTAAGAAAAAAAGAATACTTATAATGACTAAAAAAGATTTGTGTGATAAAAACATTACCAAAAAATGGGTTAGTTATTATGAAAAAAAAGGAATCAGTGTTCTTTTAATGGATTTAACAAATAACAGAGATTATAAAGAGTTATTTGCCCTTACAAATAAGCTAACTGAAGATATTCAGGAAAGAAGAATTGCTAAAGGGATGAGAGAAAAAGAAATAAAAGCATTAGTAATTGGTGCGCCTAACGTAGGTAAAA
>CAYJEI010000086.1:0-1749 GCA_964369155.1 uncultured Muribaculaceae bacterium
TGCTGATTGTATACCTTGCAAAAATATGGCGCCAGTACTTGAAAAACTTAATGAAAATTTAAATGGTGTGGCTATTATTAAATTTGTTGATTACTGGAAATATCCGGAACTAGCTAAACAATTTGAATTCAGTGTAATTCCTACACAATTTTTTTACGATGAAAATGGCGAGCTATATACTACTCATGAAGGTGGTATTACTGAAGAAGAAGTACTCGAAATTTTTGCGGAAATGGGGTATGAATTTTAATGGAGGATTTATTAGTAAATTTGGGCAATCTTATAGAAAGCAGTTCATGGATAGCCCCACTTATTTCGCTTTTTGCAGGAGTTATAACTTCATTTACACCTTGTAGTCTTGCAAGTGTTCCACTTGTAATTGGTTATGTTGGTGGTAAGGATGAAAAGAGTAGTAAGTCAGCATTAAAACTTTCTTGTGTATTTGCTATAGGAACAGCTGTTACTTATACTGTATTAGGTGTAGTAGCTGCTCTAGCGGGTCAAATGCTTACATTTATTGGTAATTGGTGGTATTTAGTTATAGGTTTATTGCTTATTGTTATGGCATTACAGTTTATGGGATTAATTGATATCTTACCTAAATGTAATTTAATTAGTAAAAATAATAAAAAGGGATATTTAGGAGCTTTCATAACAGGTTTGCTTGCTGGTTTGTTTTCATCTCCTTGTTCAACTCCAGTATTAATTGTTTTGCTAGCAATCGTTGGTCAACAAGGAAGTTTGATTTTCGGAATTTTATTATTGTTACTATATTCGATAGGTCATAGTATACTTATTATAATAGCTGGAACATCAGTAAATTTTGTTCAGAAGATTAGTACTTCGAAAGAATATGCTAAATTTAATAATATGATAAAATACATTTTTGGTATTTTAATGTTAATACTTTCATTTTATTTAATATATATAGGA
Organism: uncultured Muribaculaceae bacterium; assembly: GCA_964369155.1. Lineage (GTDB taxonomy): Bacteria > Bacillota_I > Bacilli_A > RF39 > UBA660 > CAKOSP01. Next base: position 934 of record CAYJEI010000086.1, read on the forward strand.
TTATAGGAGGATAAATATATGGAAATAATTGTACTTGGAACAGGTTGTAAAGCTTGTAAAAAATTATATGAGGATGTAAATGAATTTATTAGTGATAGGAGTTTAGATGCATCTGTTACTTATGAAAGTGATATGAATAAATTACTTGAATATAATGTAATGGTAGTACCAGCTCTAGTTGTTAATGGTGAGGTAGTAAGCTCTGGTAAGAAACTAAAAACTAAAGATTTGGAAGCTTTACTTATTAATAAAGAAGAAATTAGTTCTTGTGATAGAGACTGTTGTTCTTGCAATTGTAATAAAAACTAGATTTTCTAGTTTTTTTCTTTTATAATTAAGTAGGAGGAAATATGAGAAAAATAAAAGTATTTATAGCAGTAAGTGTTGATGGATATATTGCTGACAGTAAAAAAAGCGTTAACTGGATTGAAGGCGAAAATTCTAGTGTAAATAATATGGAAAGTTATGATAAATTTTATGAATCTATTGATACAGTTGTACTTGGTAATAATACATATAAACAAATTACTGAGGAGCTATCAGTTGGAGCTTGGCCATATGAAGATAAGATTAGTTATGTTATTACAAATGATGTAAAGAAAGACACTAAGAATATTAAGTTTACGAATGATTTAATTTCAACTATAAAAGAATTAATTGTAGCTGAGGGAAAAGATATTTGGATTTGCGGAGGAGCAAGTATTGTTAATCAATTATTTAAGAATAATTTAGTAGATATTTTATATTTAACTATAGTGCCCAAAATACTTGGAAATGGTATTAAACTTTTTGATAATTTTGATGATGAAATAAAAC
>CAYJEI010000087.1:0-1467 GCA_964369155.1 uncultured Muribaculaceae bacterium
TATCTCCTATAAGGTTAAAAGTTTATATTAGTATACGTTACATAATATTAAGCAATTTAATAGATAAATATGATTGAGTAGTACTAATAGTATGATTTTAAGTACTACTTCTTGTTTTTATAAAAGTCAAGCTTTTTATCATCAAAAACTTCAAAAACATACTAAAAAGCATACAGTCAGTCACACTTACAAAAAATAAAAAATGATTTTTTTCTTATGTAAATATATATAGTTATGGTGATTTTAAAAAAAAAATAAACAATATATCTATTATTTCTAACTGCGTGAGAAAAAACTTATCAGTTTACTTCCAAAGGCATTCAATCATGTTCATTTATTAAATTTTGAACCAAATTTTTCTTGAATGTCAAAAGGAGTTTCTATGATAGAAATTAATGAAATTCGATGTGTTTCCTACCTAATAAAATTGAATATTAATGGAAACCAAGTAAAGTTCAAATGCCCTGCTACAAGAAAAAGCAGAAATAATCGAAAACCTTTAACAGAAGCAATGCGGTTATTAAAGAAAAGAAACCGTTCAATATGCGGTATGATTGCATGTTTTTCACAGATTAAACATGCACCGCATATTTTTTCTTCGCTAACATTTGATAGGAGGAGTTCAAAACGTAAAGAAGTAAATATTATAGCAGAAAAAAAAGCACTTTCTCTTTTCTTGAACGAATTATCTAAACTATTTCCAGACGGTTGGTTTTCTTACAAATGTGAATGGACTCCCAAAAGTAAGTTACATTTCCATATTATCATATCAGTTGATAAAGAAAAAAAGAAAGTCAATATTGACCAATATGAAAAAAAACTAAAAAATCTTTGGAAAGACATTAGTAAAAGCCAAGACTATTCACTCTGTTATAAGCAAACCCCATTTAACACTAATAAGCATTATTCATATTTAACAACATCTAAAAAGAAAAATTATGACATGAAGTGTATCGATTTACTGGAAAACACAAAAATGTGGGGAGTAAGAAACAGAAAAAACATAGAATTTATAAAAAAAATATCATTTACTTTAACTGAAGAGGAATGGGAAGTATATAAATTCTGCCTTGAATCATATCATGAAGAACACTCAACATCACAATATTACAAGAGTGCACTTACAAAAACTGCTGCAACCATTAGTTTCATTCCATATTCAGTATTAATAGCTTCAGTAAAAATAAGTAAATTGCTCTGTGCAAGAACTGAGAAAGAATTATTAGAGTGCAAATACTATATTCGTCACTCAGCGAGAAGGATATCGACTTATAGAAAGTTTAAATATTATCTTTCTGGTGCCTTTCAAGATTATATTAACTCAAATATAGCTATTTACTGGAATAGCTTACCTGAAAACAGAGATAAACAATATACTTCAAAACAAGCAATATTACAAACTCACTGGAGAAAGATATCGTGTGAGGTAATTTATGCTCACATACAAGTAGCAATTCTTATTTCTTC
>CAYJEI010000087.1:1477-1749 GCA_964369155.1 uncultured Muribaculaceae bacterium
GAACTCGCAAAACATCTTAAAGTGAGTGAAAGCACCGTAAAACAGAATTGGAGATATTACCCTCATTTCTTCATCACACTTAGATCTGAGCAAAGTCAAAACTTAAAGGGTGTACGCTTTATTTTAGATGAAGTTTTAGAGTTCTTAAAAGAAAAGTCTTATTCACGGTCTAACTTATCTAAACCAACTTTAAATAAGCAATATTTAACCACAACTAGGGAGAGAAACAATGTAAAATCAAAAGAAAAATTAACTTTTAATATTTTTGACTT
>CAYJEI010000088.1:0-767 GCA_964369155.1 uncultured Muribaculaceae bacterium
ATTTGATCTTTATTTACTGACTTCATTGCCTTTAATAATGTAAAGGGGCGAAGGAAAATAGTTATAGTTGTTGATAAAAGTCTTACATCAATATCGGCAATAGCTTGTGAAATAGGTTTTTGATGTACGAGTGCAATTATTGCAATAATTGCCATACGCATTGCAAAAATATTGAGAGCAAATGATAAAGATCCAAACAAGGTTTTTATGATGTCCTTTTTAAAAATAAGCTTAAATTCTACAGTATAAAGAATAAGAAAAGCAAGCATTATTACATAGTCATGTCTAAACTCTGTTATGTATATTGAAATATAAAAAATGCTAAAATTAATTGGTGATAATATAACTGATAAAATAATTACATTTTTATCATGCGAATATAGAGATTTTGAATATGCAAAGAGAATTATGTTATAAATGATAAAAAGAAAAGCGCAAATATATATCATATTAATAACTCCTTTTTTTCGTAGTAGGCTTTTTTATTTGCTCTCATTTTTTCATCGGCAATTTTTACTACTTCATCACATGTTCTTTTGTGTACAGAATTATCGACGTATAGGCTACCAATACTAATTGCAATAGTAAATTCTTCTAATTCATTTTGAGCTTCCGTGTATTCTTGAATGCGATCAGTAATTGCAATAATGTCGTTCTCTTGAATTTCATTCATTACTACAATAAACTCATCCCCTCCAACTCGACCTGCTAGATCATCCTCTCGTATTGCATTATGTATAGACTTTGCAACTCTGCAAATGTATGTA
>CAYJEI010000088.1:777-1179 GCA_964369155.1 uncultured Muribaculaceae bacterium
TTATGACCAAAGGTATCATTCACAGTTTTTAAGCCGTTTAAATCTATAAATAGCACAGCGTATTTAGCACTGGAATCTTCAGCTAATTTTTCTAAGGCTTCATACATATATTTTCTTGTGTATAAATTGGTTAAGTCATCTTTTTCTATTTCCTGTGCTATTTTTTGTTTCGTAGAAATAATCTTGGTATGAGAGTCGATTATTTCTTCTTTTTTTCTTTTATATACGTACATTGTGACAAAGTTCATTGAATAGAGAAAAAAGTAATAAAATAGTAGCGTGCAGAATAAGGTTGTACCTATAATAATTAGCTCAAAATCCTGGAATGTTTCTTCGGACATTGTAAAAAAAGAAACAATTGAAAGAAAAATAACAGTACTGATTGTAATAATACTTAATTGT
>CAYJEI010000088.1:1189-1651 GCA_964369155.1 uncultured Muribaculaceae bacterium
ATCCAAAAATTTTTTGTCTCGTAGTAGCCTTAGAAAGCAATGAAAAATCTGTATAAAAAAGAATAATACCAACTATGTATATTAAGTATTGGGGAAAATACATTACATATCCAAGTACTATGATTATTGTATTTAGCAAAGAACAAAGATATATTGGTAACATTTTTTTTGTAAAATTAAATAAAATCTTTTTTACAAACTGTAATGATTGTACATTATAGATAAAACAAACTACTATTGTTATAAAAAAAATACTACTTTGCCATTCAATAGATTTCATATACAAGTACTCCACACAATATAATAATAGTAAAAAAAAAGAAATATTCAATATTTTTACGGTTAAATAAAATTTGCATATATAATGCAAAATATTTTTTTAAATATATTCCTAAATATATAAATAATAAAATACCTAAAAGGTTACACTTTTTATATAAATATTATTATAAAGAGTACATT
>CAYJEI010000089.1:0-1650 GCA_964369155.1 uncultured Muribaculaceae bacterium
CCAGTTGCGCCAGTAGTGCCTGAACCAGTTGCGCCAGTAGTGCCTGAGCCAGTTGTACCAGTAGTACCTGAGCCAATTACTACTCAATCAATAAATAATGAAATAAATTTAGATGAACTTAAAGCAACGTTTATGAAATCATGTGAAAATATGTTTGATGCTTTAGTAAGCAAGTTGAAAAAGTAAAATAGGACTTAATGTTCTATTTTTTTCATATTATTTATTATGAAAGAAGTTATTGAATTTTATTATAATATTAATATAGAAAGTGTAATTGAAGAAAATAATGTTACATCTTTTTATTATGATAATTCTTTATATTTATTTGTTCCTTTTCTTAGAACAGTTGAGGAAATTGATGATATATTAGTTGCTTCAAAGGAATTAGCTTCTTTAAGAATTGACAGTATGATTTTGATGTTTACTAAAGAAAATTCCGTTATTTTAAAACTAGGGGATAATTATTACTGTCTTTTAAAAATTATGGAAAATTATACTAATGATGTAAATATAATTGATATTATTAGTAATAATAAAAAAACAATTGTTAAAAATAATAAGTATAAAAATATTTGGGGAGAATTGTGGAGTAAAAAAATAGATTATTTTGAATATCAAATAAGTGAGAGAGGTGCAGATAAAAATATTGTTTTGGATTCATTTAGTTATTACATTGGTTTAGCTGAGAATGCTATTTCAATTGTTAATTTAAAAAATTCTGAATATAATTATGGAAATAATGAGGTTATGACACTTTCTCACAGAAGAATTTTTTATCCAAATATAGTACTTAACTATTACAATCCTCTTTCTTATATTTTTGATATTGAAGTTAGAGATCCAGCTGAATATATAAAGTCATGTTTTTTTTATGATGAAGATGCATATATTGAACTTGTTACGTATTTAAAAAGTACAAAACTATCCAATTATAGTTATAATTTGTTTTTTGCTAGGTTATTATATCCTTCATATTATTTTGATAATTATGAAAAAGCTATTAATGAGGAGGGCAGTGAAGAGGAATTAATCCGTATAATAAGTAGAGTAGATTCTTATGAAAAATTTTTAAAATTTGCTTATTATGAAATATCTAAATATGGGATGATCGAAAATATTTCTTGGTTAACAAATTAATGTGTGGTATAATTTAGTTATAAATATGAAAAATTATAAAGTTGGAGATATAATTAAGTGTATGGTTACTGCTATAGAAAATTATGGCTTTTTTGTCAGTACAGAATATTGGTATTCAGGTTTAGTTCATATATCAGAAATTGCTAATAATTATGTTAAAGATATATCGACATATGTTAAGCTTGGAGATGTTGTTTATTGTCAAATTATAGAAGTTGATGAGAAAAATTCTCATTTAAAATTATCGATTAAAAATATTAATTATAAAACAAATAAAAATTCAGCAATAGATGAGGATAAATTTGGATTTGTCACTTTAAAAAATCAATTACCTGATTGGATAGACAAAAAACTTAAAGAAATTGATTTATAAATTGTATATAAATTTTTTTTTGAAGTATAATAATATATGTAATATAATTATGTTACATAGAAAAAGAGTCCTTAGAGACTCTATTTTTTTGAATCGACTTCCAAAAGTTGTATATGAAATTGGTGAACTCACACCAACTC
>CAYJEI010000090.1:0-1632 GCA_964369155.1 uncultured Muribaculaceae bacterium
AACTTGTAAAGGAAAATCAGCAAATTCTAAAATTTTCGGAACTAAACCACAAGTTGAAACAGTCATATGACGAGCACCTATTTCCATACCTTTAGGTTCATTACAAATAGATAAAAATTTCATTATATTATCATAATTATCGAACGGTTCACCAATTCCCATAATTACAATACTATTAATCTTTTTATCAACATATTTTTCTATAAGAAGTATTTGTTGTATCATTTCATAAACTTCTAAATCTCTAACTTTTTTAAGTTTACCACTTTCACAAAACTTACATCCCATATTACATCCAACTTGACTAGATACACATACAGAGTAACCATAACCATGTTTCATTAAAACAGCTTCAATAAATTCGCCATCCAAAAGTTCAAATAAAAACTTAGCTACTTCTTCATCTTCTTCTACTTTTGATATTTTAATGAAGTCAAAAGTAAAATCACTTTCTAGTTTATCTCTTAAATCTTTTTTCATATTTAAAAATTCATTTACTTCAAATTTTCTATGTCTATACATCCACTCAAAAACTTGAGTAGCTTTAAAACTCTTCTCTCCATTTGAAGTAAAATACTCTTCTAAATCTTTTTTTGTTAAATTAAATATATTTTCCATGTATCAATTATATCAAAAAAAAAGAAAGTTTAAAATAAAAAAGAAACACTTTATAAAGTATTTCTTAATAATTCACATTATTTGACACATATATTTATAAGATAGCAAACAATAAAGCTAAAATCGCCTACGACGATTCTACTAAGCTTTGTTCTTCTATTCTTATTTTCTATTTTAAATCCTTCTTCTCATTTCTAAAATAAGCGGCTTTCGGACGGCCAGAAGCCCGTCTTTTTCGAAACTTTCCTAAGATTAAATTTCTAACAAGAACGGTTCAGTTTCACTTCCTATTCCTCCCGATATTCTAGCCTCATAGTTTAAATATAAAACAGGGCGAACCGAATGCCCATGACCCGAAATGAAATTGTAACCGACACCACCAGTCCTCACATACCACACGCCTGAAGAAAAAGAAGTGGAAGGTGTCATTGACCATTGATACTCTCCATTAGATAACCAATCACTTAAATATATTGAACTTGTGTCGTAACCATATATCTTAGTATTCCATGCACTTGACTCAGCTGCATATCCATAATCACTCATATACATAACTCCTATACTTCCGGTATAAGTTAAATGCGCTCCTGGCGCAGTAGAACCCACACTTCCTCTTTCTGCTGTATAAGCCATAGATGCTGTTGCATCAAATAATGAATAACTTCCTAGATACCAAGTTACTTCCTCTAACATATTTCTAGATTCATTAGATAATCCTGTAGAAGTAAAATCACATCTTCCTAGCTGAAAATCATAAAAATCAGTGTTATTACATCCCGCTAAATTATCAGGTGCTGTAATACTATTATAATAATAAGCATTTAACAGTTGATTAAGTTCTGCTCCTCCATCATCATCTGACCATGAATTATAACCATTTCCTCCATTATCAACTTTATTATCAAACATGTAACCACCTATTGGTTCGTCTTTGATTATTTTAACTAAATTAGTATCAGTTACTCCGTGAGAATTATCATCGAATACGCCTATTATTCTCCACATTTCATCATT
>CAYJEI010000091.1:0-432 GCA_964369155.1 uncultured Muribaculaceae bacterium
ATTTTACTTAGTTTGCTAATAGTGTATATGATAATTATTTTTGTGTTCTCACATCAACCTGCTGATTTGTCAATGGAAAATAGCGATAAGATAGTTAATGTGGCTCTTGGAGTGACAGAAAACAGTAGTAGCAATAGTGCACTATACAATAATCTTTCTTTTATAGTTCGAAAAAGTGCTCATTTTTTCCTATATGGAATTTTAACTATACTATTTTATCTGAATCTTACACAAACAAAATTTGATGATAAGAAGTGTTATATATACTCGCTGATATGTACTTTTATATACGCTTGTACAGATGAATTGCATCAAACTTTTATATCTGGAAGAGATGGGAATTTCACCGATGTATTAATTGATAGTTGTGGTGGATTATTTTTTTTATTAATAGCTTATTTAATCCAAAAGAAGATATCATATAGTCCAAAA
>CAYJEI010000091.1:442-1258 GCA_964369155.1 uncultured Muribaculaceae bacterium
TTAAAATGATTATTTTGACTTTTTTTAAAACTTATGTTATTATGTTTACAGCAAGAAATTAATTTTTTTTTGGTGACTAAAAGGGTAGAAAGAGGTAAAAAAATGGAAGAATTAAATCTAGGTGAAATGTTAAGTTATTTTAAAAATAAATTATTGTTTATAATTATAGTTACATCACTATTTTTCATTCTAGGTATTTCTTATTCGGTTTATTTAAAAACACCGATGTATAGATCAACTTCAACTATTATTATTGCAACACCAGAGGGACTAAGTGGAGAAAATAGTGATTTGACATTGAATCAAAAATTAGTTGATACTTACAAAGAAATTATTAAAAGTAGGACAGTTATTGAAGAAACTATTGATAATTTAAAACTAAATTATACGTATGAAGAATTATCGGAAAATATTGATGTATCAAGTGTTTCGAATACAGAAGTTTCTGCTACAAAGTCAAGCATTGCTCAAGATATAGTAACTGAATTAACAGAAGTTTTTAGTGCAGAAGTAGAGGACTTATATAAAGTAGAAAATATTAAAGTTTTAGATAACGCAAGTACCGAAAAAAATCCATACAATATTAATTTAGTAAAAGATTCTGCTATTTATCTAGCAGTGGGCATCATTTTTAGTTCATTCATTGTTTTCATAAGATTTTACTTTGATAATACATTCAAAACTGTTGAACAAGTTGAAAGTTACACAGGACTTGCAATTATAGGTGCAATACCTGTTATGAGTATAAAAGGAGGAAAATATGAATAAAGAACTTATTACCCATGTTAATCCTAGATCTTATATAAGTGATGCAAT
>CAYJEI010000091.1:1268-1603 GCA_964369155.1 uncultured Muribaculaceae bacterium
ATCACACAAAAATACTAAGTCATTACTTATAACTAGTTCAATGCCAGGTGAAGGAAAAAGTTTTATTTCATCTAATTTAGCAATTGCATTTGCTCAGCTAAATAAAAAAACATTATTAATAGATTGTGATCTTAGAAAAGGTAGAGTTCATCATCTGTTTGGAAAAGAAAATTTAAGGGGAATGGCAGATATACTCAAAGAAAATGAAGTTAGTAAACTTTCTGAGTATATTATAAATAGTGAAGTGAAAAATTTAGATATTATTACAAGGGGAAACATACCATTTAATCCATCAGAACTTTTAACATATAAAGTATTTGATATTGTAATGGAAG
>CAYJEI010000092.1:0-1551 GCA_964369155.1 uncultured Muribaculaceae bacterium
TAATAATCATACTTAGAGTTTATAAACTTCTTTTTAGAATTAGATATATCAAAAAACATCTTACCAATAATTTCTTTAACCATATATGGCAATTGTTTATATAAAACTTCTTGTTTAGAATTAGACATAGTATATCTTCTTGCTTTATTGATATGTTCAATAATTCTTGTAGATATAAATTTGTTAAATGTATTTGAATTTAAAAAGTCTAATGTAATTTCTGGTAAATGTTCTATATTAGAAACCAATCCACTTTTACTTGTCATAACAACTGGTGTTAAATTACATTTATCATAAAACTTACTGATATTGTTTCTCAATTTAGTTCTTGTCCATTTAACCAAATCTTTTGATGATTCATTTTGACTATATAATAATTCAACTAAATCTTCTAATGAGTATCCTTGCATCTTAGCATAAGGAACTAATTTTTTCATCATTTCATATCTGTTGCCACGATGTATTTTATAGAACTCTTGAAATTTAATATCTTTGCCATCAACTTCACGACAGAACAATTGTTTTTTCTGTTTCCAATAATTATGGAATGGTTTTGATTCTTCTTGAATAGAATTGATTTTCTCATATATATAACTTGAAGAACAAACTTCTTCATTTATATCTTCAACAAACTTTCCAAATGTTGGAATCCAAAATGATTTGTCTATAAATCTATCTGTATTAAATATTTCTTTATTTTTTTCAACCGCAACATATTCAAATGATAATGGGAATCTTAAAATAGAATTGATAAAATTACACTCTATTTTAATTCCCTTGTTTTTGAAATCTTCCATAACAGAAGGATAGAACGAAGTATTGATAATGGTAGAAGGTAATTTTATAGCACAATGAACACCACCTTTTAAGGCATTTTGTTCAAGAAACATCAATTCACTAACTTCTATGTTCAATTCTTTTAAGAAAAGTTCTAATGTTCTGATTGCAGGTTTATCTTCATAATCATCAATATCAACCAATAATATATCAGTCCCAATTTGTTGAGATGAACCAAATATCTTTCTATCACATTTATATATATTTTGTAGGGCAAATGTATAGTTAGATAATTCAGCTATATTACTATATTTTGAATACTTTCTCTTTGGTTTAAGACAAGATAAAAAATGTGTATCGATGTTTTCTTCTGTGAATAGTGCTTTTTTCATATATTGAACAACTCTGTGTTCTTCTTGTGAATAATATATACCTGATATTTCTTTATTGTTATTTGAAGTATTCCAAGAAAACGAATTGGTATCTTGGTTGAAATATCTAACACCATAGCGATAATTTGGGGAATTAAAATCTAAATTAAATGATAGTTTTTTTAAGAATGTTATATAAGAAAAGTCTTGAAAATTACGGAAAAAAGCAGATTTGTGGGGAATCAACTCCTTGTTGTAATCATCAAGACTCAAAAAATATTTATCATTTAATTGCTTATTAGCACTCATTTTAATTTTCCCCACAAAAATAATTTGTTGTCAGTATAAGTTAAATATAAATCATTTGTCAAAAATAATTTACTTTTATTTATTAGAAAATAAC
>CAYJEI010000093.1:0-1533 GCA_964369155.1 uncultured Muribaculaceae bacterium
TTAGTATTATCTTCTTTATAAACACTCTGTGTTATTCCTCAACTGCCTCTACCAGTATCATTATTAGTCTCAGGTTTATATTCTGGTTCAGGTGTAGGCTCTGGTTCAGGAGTAGATGTTTCTAAACCATCTACTTCTCCAAAAATAGAAGAGCTATTAACTTTATTTAATCCTAAAGCATTTTTTAGAGTATCAAAATATGATAACGAACCATTTTTACTGGCATTAAATTGTTCCATTACTCTTTTATCCGGACTAAAAAAAATAATTTCATCTGACGCAATATCACTATTTGTCTCTTTATATAGTGTATCTAAACCTATTTCAGCATAATGAGCCTCCATAATTCTATTATCCGGACTAAAAAAGAAAACATCATCATCTACAATATCACTTCCAGTTTCCTCATACCATTTATCATATTTATCATTATCAAAATCTTTAACATTGTGATTTTCAATACTTTTATTAATATGATCTAATAAAGCAGCACTTAAGTTTGTTCCTGAGTTGGATATAGCTGTAGTACCTAAATTATAAACATCTTCATTAGTTAAATTTTCTGCATTAGATAATTCTTTAAAAATAAAATTCAAATTATCTAAAAATTTAGTAACGCTTGAATTTATTTGAGCAATAGATTCTTCTATTGAAGATTTAAATTCACTAGGTTTCATAAAAGATTCTGCAATATAGTTATTATTTTCTGTATTATCAGTCTCCATTAACGAACTCAAACTACTAAAGTCATCTAACAAAGAACTATCTTTATTAAATGCTTCCATGGATGAATTTAAATTATTCATAGAAGAACTTATTTTTTCATAATCTACTTTCAACGAAACATTTGCTGCGGGAACATCATAATTATACATATGAAACGACATAATATATACCTCCTTAAATTATATTCTAGAAAAAGCTTCAACTTGATTTCTATTTTCAGTTAACATTTCAATTTCGACTGATCTATCATTTGTAGATTTAGTGTATCTCTTAATCAAATCATAATCCACTTCAACAGGTTCTAAATGAAATGAATCTCTTTTACTTATTTCTTTTTTCAACGCACTCATTTCATCAGCTTGAATACCCGATAATCTATTAATCTCTTCATTAATTTCAGTATATAAATAATTACATTGCAATTTTCTTTCTTCATTTGGCAAAGCAGAAAAACTATTACAATGAAGTTTAATTTCCTCAATCAAAGCATTAATTTTATTTATAATCTCATCGATTGGTTTTTTTGTTATATTTTGACCAAAAATAAGTAGTGAATCAGAGTTAAGAGCACCATCTTTTGCTTCTTTTTCAATCGCTTCTATAAGCTTAGTTAAGTTTTTTATTGAATTTTCTTTAAAAGTATTAAATTCATCTAATAAAGTTAACCCATCATACATATCATTAATAGTCATATTAAACTTAATATCTTTTCCCTTAGCTTGCATAACATCATTTCTCCTTTCATACACAACATATTGTAAATGAAAGAAATCTTTCACTTACAATATATTGCATAAGCAATATATT